>JBIQHP010000094.1:0-3673 GCA_044508495.1 Clavibacter sp. | reverse complement strand
CTGCCCGAGCAGAGCGCCCGGGCCGGCTGGCTGCGCAGCATCCGGCTCTCGGGGTTCACGATCGCGACGCTCACGGTGCTCGTGCTCACGGTCGTCGTTCTCGCGCCTTCCTTGCGCATCTTCGTCGAGCAGCAGCAGCAGATCGCGCAGCTGCGCGCCGAGGTCGAGGCGCAGAAGGCCGGTGTCGAGAATCTCGCGGACGAGCGCGCCCGCTGGGACGATCCGAGCTACATCGAGGCGCAGGCCCGCGAGCGCCTCGACTACGTCTACCCCGGCGAGTACAGCTACCTCGTGATCGACGACGGCCAGACCGTCTCGACGAGCGACGGCCAGCCGATCAGCGACCAGGTGCAGACGACGCAGGTCGACTGGGTGCGGATGCTGCTCTCCTCCGTGCTCACGGCCGGTCTCACAGACGACAAGCCCGGCGAGATCGTGGCCCCCGTCATCAAGGACCAGGACGGATGATGCGACCGCCCTTCCCGCCGCCGACGGCCGAGGACATCCGCCTCGTCTCGCATCAGCTCGGCCGACCCGCCCGCGGGGTCGTGGGGATCGCCGCGCGCTGCGTGTGCGGCGCACCGACCGTCGTCGCGACAGCTCCGAGACTCGACGACGGCACTCCGTTCCCGACCCTCTACTACCTGAGCCATCCGGCGGCGACCGCCGCGATGTCCACGCTCGAGGCCACGGGCGTCATGGCCGAGCTCGCGGCCGAGCTGGGCGAGGACGCCGCCCTGCGCGAGGGCTACGCGCGCGCCCACGAGGCCTACCTCGCGGATCGCAGCGGCATCGAGGATGTCGAGGAGCTCCGCGGGATCTCCGCGGGCGGCATGCCGACGCGCGTCAAGTGCCTGCACGCCCTCGCCGCACATGCCCTCGCCGCCGGTCTCGGCGTCAACCCGATCGGCGACCGGGCGCTCGAGCGGTCGACCTGGTCGCCGGCCGTCTGCGAGTGCGCCGACTACTCCGTGGGCCCGGTCGAGGGGGTGGCGAGATGAGGCGCGGCGTCGCGGCCCTCGCCGTGCTCGGGCTCGCGGCCTCCCTCGCCTTCGTCGGCTCGTCGGCATCGGCCGACTCGATCCGCGACCGCGAGTACTGGCTCGGCCAATACGGCATCACGGCCGCCTGGAACACGACGCGGGGCGCCGGCGTCACGATCGCCATCATCGACACCGGCGTCGACGGTGCGCATGTCGACCTGAGAGGCGCCGTCGTCGGCGGCACGGACGTCTCGGGCACGGGCTCGGCGGACGGACAGACGCCGGTCGGCTCCAGCAAAGAGCATGGAACGATGGTGGGCTCCCTCGCCGCGGGCCGGGGTCACGACGGCGGCTCCGGCGTGATCGGCTCGGCGCCCGCGGCGTCGCTCCTGTCGATCTCGGTCGGCTTCGGAGCCGGCACGCGGAGCTCGGACGACCAGATCGCGGATGCCGTGCGCTGGGCCGTCGACAACGGCGCCGACGTGATCAACATGTCGCTCACGCGCAACAGCCTGGACTGGCCGGAGAGCTGGGACGACGCCTTCCTCTACGCCTTCGAGAACGACGTCGTCGTCGTCGCGGCGGCCGGCAACCGGGGGAGCGGCACGACCGAGGTCGGCGCCCCCGCCACGATCCCCGGCGTGCTCGTCGTGGGCGGCGTCGACCGCAACGGCAAGGCGAGCTTCGACGCCTCCTCGCAGGGCATCACGATCGCCGTCTCGGCTCCGAGCGAGGACCTCGTCGGCGCCGCGCCCGGCGGCGGCTACTACGCCTGGGCGGGCACGAGCGGGGCGACCCCCATCGTGGCCGGCATCGTCGCGCTCGTGCGGGCAGCGCATCCGGAGCTCGACGCCGCGAACGTCATCAACCGCATCACGGCGACCGCGAAGTCGCCGGGCGTCGAGGTGCCGAGCCCGATCTACGGCTACGGGCTCGTGGATGCCGCTGCCGCGGTGAGCGCGAACGTCCCCGCGGTCACGACGAGCCCGGCACAGGAGCTCAAGGACTGGATCCACCTCCACCGCCGCGCCGAGGCGAGCCCGGAGCCGACCCCGATCGGCACGCCGCTGCCCAGCACGACGCCGACGCCGGCGCCCGATGCGGGGTCGCAGACCCCCCTCGGAACCCTCCTTCCGACGATCGCCCAGCTGCGCGACATCGGCATCCCGCTGCTCGTCTACGCGGTGTTCCTCGCGCTGCTGGGAGCCTGGTCGGTGCGGCTCGTCCGGCGGGTCAGGGGGCCTCGGCGCAGGTAGTAGATTGGTCTGGTGCCAAAAATCCTGATTGTCGGCGGCGGGTACGCCGGGTTCTACACCGCACTCAAGCTCGAGAAGTGGTTGCGCGTCGGCGAGGCCGAGGTCACGATCGTCGACCCCCTCCCCTACATGACGTACCAGCCCTTCCTTCCCGAGGTCGCCGCAGGCTCCATCGAGCCGCGGCACGCGGTCGTGAGCCACCGCCGCCACCTCCGCAGGACCGAGATCCTCACCGCGCGGGTCACGAAGATCGACCACGCGCACAAGACCGCGACCATCACCCCGGTCGTCGGCGACGAGTGGGAGTTCGAGTACGACGTCATCGTGGTGACGGCCGGAGCGGTCTCCCGCACCTTCCCGATCCCGGGGGTCGCCGACCTCGCGATCGGCATGAAGAACATCGAGGAGGCCGTCGCGGTCCGCGACCGAGTGCTCACCAACTTCGACAAGGCCGCCGACCTGCCGTCCGGTCCCGAGCGGGACCGGCTCCTCACCTTCACCGTCATCGGCGGAGGCTTCGCCGGCATCGAGATCTTCGGCGAGCTGCGCAGCCTGGCGAGCGAGCTCATCCGGTACTACCCGACGATCTCCTTCGAGGACACCCGCTTCCACCTCATCGAGGCCCTGGAGCGCATCATGCCCGAGGTCTCGCTCAAGACGAGCCACTGGGTGCTCAGGAACCTCGCCGAGCGCGGCGCGCAGGTGCACCTCGAGACGCAGCTCACCTCGGCCGTCGGCGGCAAGGTCGAGATGTCGAACGGGGAGTCCTTCGAGTCCGACCTCATCATCTGGACCGCCGGCGTCATGGCGAACCCGGTGCTGCGCAACACCGACCTCCCGCTCGAGGAGCGCGGTCGTCTTCGCGTGGGCGCCGACCTGCGCGTCGTGAACGACGACGGCGTGGTCCCGGATGCCTGGGGCGCCGGCGACGTGTCGGCCGTCCCCGACCTCACCGGAGCGGGCGTCGGCGGCTACTGCGTGCCGAACGCGCAGCACGCCGTGCGGCAGGGCAAGCTCATGGCGAAGAACGTCGTCGGCGCCTTGCGCGGGGATGCCCCGGCCGACTACTTCCACAAGGGCCAGGGCGCGGTCGCCGGCATCGGCCTGTACCACGGCGTGTACCAGTCCTCCGGCCGCCTGGCGATCAAGGGGCTCGTCGCGTGGTTCATGCACCGCGGGTACCACGGCCTCGCCGTGCCGATGTGGGAGCGGAAGATCCGCGTCTTCGGCAACTGGATCCTCAACTTCCTCTTACACCGCGACATCGTCTCGCTCGAGGCGCGTGTCGCCCCGCGTGCCGCCTTCGAGGAGTTCGCCGCCCGCCCCAAGGTCTGAGGCCATAGGCTGGGCGCGCGAGACGCCCCTGTAGCCCAACTGGTAGAGGCAGACGACTTAAAATCGTCCAAGTCAGGGTTCGAACCCCTGCAGGGGCAC
>JBIQHP010000093.1:0-8343 GCA_044508495.1 Clavibacter sp. | reverse complement strand
GTCGCCCTTGGCGATGCCGTTGTCGACGATGTCGGCGTTGAGGCTCGGCAGGTAGAGCGAGGCGAGCGACTGGGCGAGCTGGAACACCCCCACCGCGACGAGCAGCGGCCAGTACGGCTTGAGGTACTGGCGGAGGATCTTGAGGAGCATGGGTGTCAGTCCTGGCTTTCTGTTGAGATCGGTGAATGCGCGATGCCGTGGAGGACGATCGAGGCGAGCTCCTCCGGCGTGAACTCCATGCCGTCGTTGAGCTGGGGGAAGGCGGAGGCGAAGCTCACGAGCCTGATGATGTGGGCGATGCGGATGGCGGGCCAATCGAGCCGTTCGAGATCCGGGCCGAGCACGTCGGCGATGATGTCGACGAAGATCCTCCGCTCGTGCCGGTGAGGCGGACGCTCGTGCCCGACGAGCGCCATGATGCGGAAGATCTCGCCGAACCGCCTCTGCATGATCGTGATGATCTGCAGCACCTTGGCGTGCAGGTCGAGCTCCGGGTCGATCGCACGCAGCTCGCGGCGCATCGGCTCCGGATCGAGGAACCGCGCGATCGCAGCCGTGATGAGCGTGTCCTTGTCGCCGAAGGCGCGGAAGATCGTGCCCTCGGCCACCCCCGCCGCCTCGGCGATCTGCTTCGAGGTGAGGTCGCGGCCGTGGACCGCGAGAAGCGGGATGACGGCGTCGATGATGGCGGCCTGCCGGTCCTCGACCGAGAGCGGGCGCGCACGAGCACTCGTCACCGGGGGTCTGGTCGCGAAAGGCACGGAGGGAATCGTAACTGAGTGAGCACTCACTCCGCAACTCGATCCGCGGCCTGTTCGTCGAGAGCGGACACGAGCCTCCTCCGCCATAGACTCGAAGGAGGACCAGGCAAGGAGCAGCAGTGTCGAAGGCAGTCAGCTACAGCGAGTACGGCGGTCCGGAGGTGCTCGGTCTCGTGGAAGTCCCCGAGCCCCACGCCGGCGAGGGCGAGGTGCGCGTCGCGGTCCACGCGGCAGGCCTCAACCCCTTCGACTACAAGGTGCGCCGTGGGGGCTACATCCCCAACCACGAGCTCCCCTCCCTGCAGGGAGCCGAGTTCGCCGGCACGATCGACGAGGTCGGCCCCGGCGTCGGCGGATGGGCCGTCGGCGACGAGGTGCTCGGCTGGATCGGCCGCGGCGCGCAGGCGGAGCACGTCGTCGTCCCGCAGGCCCAGGTCGCGGCGAAGCCCGCCGGGCTCGACTGGGCCGTCGCAGGCGGGATCGGGCTCGTCGCGAACACCGCGAAGCGCGCCGTGGACTCGCTCGACCTCGGACCCGGCGACACCGTGCTCGTGACCGCGGCGGCCGGAGGCGTCGGCGTCATGGCCGTGCAGTTCGCCAAGGCGACCGGCGCGACGGTCGTCGGCACGGCGAGCGAGGCCAACCACGAGTTCCTGCGCGGGCTCGGGGTGCTCCCGGTCGCCTACGGCGAAGGAGGACTGGAGCGGCTGCGGGCCGCCGCGCCCACCGGCTACACGGCCGCACTCGACAACGTCGGCGGGGAGCCCATCCGCACGGCCCTCGCGCTCGGCATCCCTCCGGAGCGCATCAACACGATCGCCGACCACGGCGCCGTCGAGGAGCTCGGCGTGCAGGGAGTGGGGGGCGGCAGGAAGACCGCCGAGGAGCTCGCCGAGTTCGCCCGGCAGGCCGCCGAGGGCGAGCTCGTCGTCCCGATCCGGAGCACCTACCATCTCCCGGATGTCGTGGCGGCGTTCCGGGACCTCGAGACCGGCCACGGACTCGGCAAGGTCGTGCTGCTCGTCCCGTAGACGATCAGCCCGCGATCTCCGCCAAGCGCGCTCGCAGGAGCCGGTCGAGGACCGCGTCAGGGATCGGGTGGTCGACCGTGAACCGGATGGTCCCCTTCGACAGCGAGAAGCCGTCGAGCTCGCCGCGGACGAGGTCTATCGCGGCGGGCGAGAACGGGAACAGCGAGAGGTGCTTCGCCGCGGCGATGACGGCGACGAAGGGGCGACCGGCCACCCGGAGCGCCGGCATGCCGTAGCTCATCCCGTCGATCGCATCATCGACGTTTCCCATGCGGCCATCATGCCACCCTCGGCCGCTTCAGGCGGGAGCGAAGATCGCGTCGATCTCGGCGAGCGCCGCGGCATCCGGAGCCCAGGCGGTCGCGGCAACGACGTTCTGGCGCACCTGCTCGGGCGTCGTCGCGCCGGCGATGACGCTCGTGAGGCTCGGCTGGGCGAGGAGCCAGCCGAAGGCGGCCTCGAGCATCGTGATCCCGCGACCGTCGCAGAACTCCTGGAGGCGCTCGACGGCCGGCCAGTCCACCTGCTCCATGAGCTGGGGCTTGGCGATCATGACGCGCGAGCCCTCCGGGCCGCCCGCCCGCGTGTACTTGCCGGTGAGGATGCCGTTGTAAAGCGGGAAGTACGGGAGGAAGCCCAGCCCGTACTCACGGACCGCGGGCAGCACCTCGGCCTCGGCGCCGCGCGCGAGCAGGCTGTACTCGTTCTGGGCGGAGACGAACCGCGGATGCCCGCCGGCCCGAGCCGTGAACTCGGCCTCGGCGATCTGCCAGCCGGCGAGGTTGGAGTGCCCGTAGTAGCGGATCTTGCCCTCGGTCACGAGGTCGTCGAGCGTGGCGAGCGTCTCCTCGATCGGCGTGAGCGGATCGGGCTGGTGGAGCTGGTAGAGGTCGATCCAGTCGGTTCGCAGGCGCCTGAGCGAGGCCTCGACGGCGAGCCGGAGGTAGCGGCGGGAGCCGCGCGCGCCCCAGTCGGGTCCGTTGGCCCCGCTCATGTCCATCCCGAACTTGGTCGCGAGCACGATCCGCTCGCGCCGGCCCTCGATCGCGGCGCCCAGGAGGGTCTCGCTCAGCCCGCGCTCCTTGCCGTAGATGTCGGCGGTGTCGAAGAAGGTGAGCCCCGCGTCGATCGCCGCTCCGACGACCGCGTCGGTCCCCTTCGGGGTCTCGGTCGCGGTGCCCTTGCGGCCGAGGTTGTTGCACCCGAGGCCGATCGTGGAGACCCTGAGGCCGGAAGGCCCGAGGTTGCGGTACTGGACGGGATCGGATGCGCTCGGAGTCATGTCTCTACGCTATCCAGTCCTGCACACGGCGGTTCACCACCGAATTCCACCATTCGAGCTTCGTGGCCGTCGCGCTGTCACCGCGAGGGCGTACCGTCGGATCATGTCCACCAGCATCCCCCTCGCACCGCTCCTCCGCCTCGACAGCCCCATCGGACGGCTCGAGCTCACGGGCAACGGCAAGGCCGTCACCTCGCTCGCGATCGAGCGCGACGGCCAGCTCCCCCTCGACGCCCACCCGCTGCGCTCCGACCGGATCCTCGACCGGGCCGCACGCCAGCTCGACGAGTACTTCGCCGGGCGGCGGCGCTCCTTCTCGATCCCGCTCGCGGCGCGCGGCACTCCCTTCCAGCGCTCGATCTGGGATCAGCTCTCCGCCCTCGAATGGGGCGAGGTCACGACCTACGGCGAGCTCGGCCTGGGAACGGGCCGTCCAACGGCCGGCCGCGCCGTGGGCGGGGCGATCGGCGCGAACCCGATTCCCGTCATCGTCCCCTGCCATCGCGTGCTCGGCTCGGACGGCCGGGTGACCGGCTACAGCGCCGGCGCCGGCATCCCGACCAAGCTCTGGCTGCTCGAGCACGAGGGCGTGCTGCTCGCGGCCTAGCTGTGCCGACCTAGACGACGAGGCTCAACTCCCCCGACGCGCCCCGCTCGAGCCGGATGCCGGCTCCGGGCGCCCAGTCCAGGAGCGACTCCGCGTCCGGGTGGTCGATCCCGGCGAGCAGGAGACGGCGGGTGAACTCGCCCTTGCCCTTCTTGTTGAAGTGGTTCAACGCGCGCCGAACGCCGTCGGACTCCTCCGTCACGACGCGGAGGAACCAGGCTCCCTCGGGCGCAGGACCGAGTGCGGCGTAGGCCTCGGACCGCAGGTCGAGGACGAGCCCCGGCAGCCGGCTCAGCTCCGTCGCGAGCGGACCGCGCCAGGTGCGGCCGAGCGGATGCCCCGGAACGCGCGAGTCATGCGAGAGCCGGTATGCGGGAATCGGGTCCGTGGCCCGCAGGAGCCCGAAGAGCGCGGACTGCACGATCACGCGCCCGGCGGCGAACTCGCGCGCGGGACCGGGGAGCGACGCAGCATCCAGCGCCTCGTAGAGCACCCCCGTGTACCGGTCGATCGCCGCCATGACCGGGGATCGGCGCAGCATCCGGTTGCGCTCGACCTCGAAGAGCTGTGTCGCACCGAGCCCGAGCGCCGCGGCGGCGATCGCACGATTGCGGGAGAGGGCGCGCACCGCGGCGAGCATGCTCCTGCGCACCCGGTCGAGTCCGGGGAATCCGAGGGCCGTCAGGTCGAGAGCGCTGCCCTCCGCTCCCCCGTCCCGCTTGGTCTCGGACGGCGGCAGGAGGAGGTGCACTAGTGGTGGGCTGCGCCGGCGTCCACGAGCCCGGCGTCGCGCGCGACGATCGTGACGGTGTCGTGCTCGACCGAGAGGAAGCCGTCCTCCGCGGTCGCGGTCACGACGGTACCGTCCTCGAGCGTGATGCGCACGTTGCCGACGTCGAGGATCGCGAGGACCGGCTCGTGCCCGGCCAGGATGCCGATCTCGCCGATGAGGGTCTTGGCGACGACCTGCCTGGCCGCGCCCGACCATACCTCGTGCTCGGCCGAGACGACGCTGACCCTGAGACTGGCCATGCTCAGCCGTTCTCCTTCTGGATCTGCGCCCAGCGCTCCTCGACATCCGAGATCGAGCCGACGTTGAAGAACGCCTGCTCCGCCACGCTGTCGAAATCGCCGCGCGCGATCGCGTCGAAGGACTCGATCGTGTCCTTGAGCGGAACCGTCGAACCCTCGACACCGGTGAACTTCTTGGCCATGTAGGTGTTCTGGGAGAGGAACTGCTGGATGCGGCGCGCGCGGGCGACCGTGATCTTGTCCTCCTCGGAGAGCTCGTCGACACCCAGGATCGCGATGATCTCCTGCAGCTCCTTGTTCTTCTGGAGGATCTGCTTGACCGTCGTGGCGACCCGGTAGTGGTCGGCGCCGAGGTACCGCGGGTCGAGGATGCGGCTCGTCGAGGTGAGCGGGTCGACGGCCGGGTAGAGGCCCTTCGACGCGATCTCGCGGCTGAGCTCGGTCGTCGCGTCGAGGTGCGCGAAGGTCGTCGCCGGGGCGGGGTCGGTGTAGTCGTCGGCGGGCACGTAGATCGCCTGCAGCGAGGTGATCGAGTGGCCACGGGTCGAGGTGATGCGCTCCTGGAGGATGCCCATCTCATCCGCGAGGTTCGGCTGATAGCCGACCGCCGAGGGCATGCGGCCGAGAAGCGTCGAGACCTCGGAGCCGGCCTGCGTGAAGCGGAAGATGTTGTCGATGAAGAGCAGCACGTCCTGCTTCTGCACGTCACGGAAGTACTCCGCCATCGTGAGGGCGGAGAGCGCGACGCGAAGACGCGTTCCCGGCGGCTCGTCCATCTGGCCGAAGACGAGTGCCGTCTTGTCGAAGACGCCCGCCTCCTCCATCTCGTGGATGAGGTCGTTGCCCTCACGCGTGCGCTCGCCGACGCCCGCGAAGACCGAGACGCCGCCGTGATCCTGGGCGACGCGCTGGATCATCTCCTGGATGAGCACGGTCTTGCCGACGCCCGCGCCGCCGAAGAGGCCGATCTTGCCGCCGAGCACGTAGGGCGTGAGCAGGTCGATGACCTTGATGCCGGTCTCGAAGAGCTGGGTCTTCGACTCGAGCTGGTCGAAGGCCGGGGGCTTGCGGTGGATGGGCCAGCGCTCGGTGATCTCGATCTTCTCGCCGGGGGCGGCGTTGAGGACCTCGCCGATGACGTTGAAGACCTTGCCCTTCGTGACGTCGCCGACCGGGACCGAGATCGCGGCGCCGGTGTCGCGCACCTCCTGGCCGCGGACGAGGCCGTCGGTGGGCTTGAGCGCGATCGCGCGCACGACGTCGTCGCCGAGGTGCTGGGCGACCTCGAGGGTGATCTCGTTCGCCTCGTCGCCGATCGTGATCGTCGTCTTGAGGGCGTTGTAGATCTCCGGGATCGCGTCGTGCGGGAACTCGATGTCGACCACCGGGCCGGTCACGCGGGCGATGCGGCCGACGCCGCCCTCCTTCGCGGGGGTCGCCGCCGCGGCCTTGGAGCCGGCCGGCTTGCGCCCGGCGGGCTTCTTCTTGTCTGGAGCAGTCGTCGTCATGGCTTTCCCTTTTTCTCCTTGGCTGCGTTCACGAGGCGAGGGCGTCTGCGCCGCCCACGATCTCGGAGATCTGCTGGGTGATCTCGGACTGGCGTGCGTTGTTCGCCAGTCTCGTGTAGTCCTTGATGAGCTTGTCGGCGTTGTCGCTCGCCGACTTCATGGCCTTCTGCGTCGCGGCGTGCTTGCTCGCGGCCGACTGGAGCATCGCGTTGAAGATGCGGCTCTCGATGTAGACCGGGAGCAGCGCGTCCAGGACGTCCTCGACGTCGGGCTCGAACTCGTAGAGCGGCTGGACGACGTGCTCGCCCGGCTCCTCGACCCCCTCGACGACCTCGAGGGGCAGAAGCCGGACGACCTCCGGAACCTGCGTGAGCATGCTCACGAAGCGGTTGTAGACGATGTGGATCTCGTCGACGCCGCCCTCGGAGGCCGGCTGCAGGAAGCGTGCGACGAGCGCCTCGCCGATCTCGTGCGCCGTCGAGGGGTCGGGATTGTCCGTGCCGCCGACCCAGTAGCGCTCGATGGCGCGCTTGCGGAAGTTGAAGTAGGCGATCGCCTTGCGGCCGACGAGGTAGTAGACGACATCCTTGCCCTCGGCGTGCAGGCGTGCGGCGAGCTCCCCCGCCTCCCGCACGACGTTCGTGTTGAAGGCGCCGGCGAGACCGCGGTCCGAGGAGAAGATGAGGATCGCGGCGCGCTCGACCCTCTCCGGCTCCGTCGTGAGCACGTGGTCGACGTTCGAGTAGGTCGCGACCGCCGAGACCGCGCGCGTCACGGCGCGCGAGTACGGCCCGGAGGCCGCCACCCTGGCCTGCGCCTTCTGGATGCGCGAGGCGGCGATGAGCTCCATCGCCTTGGTGATCTTCTTGATCGTCTGGGCAGAGCGGATCTTCTGCCGGTAGACCCGAAGCTGGGCTCCCATGGGCTACCGGCGCTTCTTCACGACGATTTGCTCCTGGGCGATGTCCTCAGGCGCGATCTCCTCGAACTCCTCGTTCCCGGCCGAGATGAGGGGCTTGCCCTCGCCGGTCTGGAACTCGAGCTTGAACTTGTCGACCGCCGCATCGAGGGTCGCCTCGGTCTTCTCGTCGAGCACGTTCGTCTCACGGAGCACCTCGAGCACCTTGGTGTGACGCGCGAGGTGGTCGAGCAGCTCGCGCTCGAAGCGCAGGATGTCCTCGACCGGCACCTCGTCGAGCTTGCCGTTGGTCCCGGCCCAGATCGAGACGACCTGGTCCTCGACCGGGTAGGGCGAGTACTGCGGCTGCTTGAGGAGCTCGGTGAGCCGGGCGCCGCGTGCGAGCTGGCGGCGGCTGGCCGCATCCAGGTCGGAGGCGAACATCGCGAAGGCCTCGAGCGAGCGGTACTGGGCCAGTTCGAGCTTGAGCGTGCCGGAGACCTTCTTGATCGACTTGACCTGCGCGTCGCCGCCGACGCGGGAGACCGAGATGCCGACGTCGACGGCGGGCCGCTGGTTCGCGTTGAACAGATCGGACTGCAGGAAGATCTGGCCGTCGGTGATCGAGATGACGTTGGTCGGGATGTAGGCCGAGACGTCGTTCGCCTTGGTCTCGATGATCGGCAGGCCGGTCATCGAGCCGGCGCCGAGATCGTCGGAGAGCTTGGCGCAGCGCTCGAGCAGCCGGGAGTGCAGGTAGAAGACGTCGCCGGGGTAGGCCTCGCGTCCCGGCGGGCGGCGCAGGAGGAGGGAGACGGCCCGGTAGGCCTCGGCCTGCTTCGACAGGTCGTCGAAGACGATGAGCACGTGCTTGCCGCCGTACATCCAGTGCTGGCCGATCGCGCTGCCGGTGTACGGGGCGAGGTACTTGAAGCCGGCCGCGTCGGAGGCCGGGCTCGCGACGATCGTCGTGTACTCCATGGCGCCGGCGTCCTCGAGGGCGCCCTTGACGCCCGCGATCGTGGAGCCCTTCTGGCCGATCGCGACGTAGATGCAGCGCACCTGCTTGTCGGCATCGCCGGAGTCCCAGTTCGCCTTCTGGTTGATGATGGTGTCGATCGCGAGGGCGGTCTTGCCGGTCTGCCGGTCGCCGATGATGAGCTGGCGCTGGCCACGTCCGATCGGGATCATGGCGTCGATGGCCTTGATGCCGGTCTGCATGGG
>JBIQHP010000092.1:0-8442 GCA_044508495.1 Clavibacter sp. | reverse complement strand
GCCTCCACGACATCCGCGAAGTCGCCTACCGGGATCGGCCGGATCGGCCTCTCCCGGAACCCCACGGTCGGGAAGAGCGGAAGGGTTCGCACGGTGCGGCTGAGGTGATCGATGAGGTGATCGCCGCGCCCGTAGATCATCCCGGGCTTGAGCACGGTGAAGTCGAGCCCCGAGGCGCGCACGAGCTCCTCCGCTGCGAACTTCGACTCGTGATATCCCGACCCGCAGTCCGGTCGCGCGCGCAGGAAGCTCACCATCACGATCTTCTGCACACCCGCCCGCTTCGCCGCCGCGACGACGGATGCCGTGCCCTCGACGTGCACCCGCCGAAACGTCTGCGCACCCAGCTCGCGATTGATGCCGGCGCAGTGCACGACCACATCGCATCCCGCGAAGGCCGCCGCGAGGGCGTCCGCGTCGTCGACGTCCACGCCGGTGCGGCGCGAGATCGCGACGACATCCTCCTGCGCGAACCGCTCGGCCACTTGACGCCCGACGAAGCCGGTGCCGCCGGTGATCGCGACTCTCATCGAAGCCTCCTCCCCCAGTCTAGGAGCGGACCATGACGGGGTTCGCCTCTCATGACGGCGAACGTTCGGCGTCATGAGAGGCGAACCCCATCACACCTCCGCGAATATGGATGCCCCGGATGCCGCCCGGCCGATACCCTGAACTGACACCGACCCCGGGGGACGCCATGGCCGACGACATCGACTACAGCCAGTACGCCGGAAGGGTCGCGTTCCCGCGCGGCAATCAGGACCTCCTCAGCACGACCCACTGCCCAGCCTGCTTCACCCCGCTCACGAGCACGGTGTGTGCGGCATGCAGGCTGGACCTCGGACATCCGGATGCCGCGCGGCTCTACACCGCATCGGTCGCCGCAGCGGGCAGCCTCGACGAGCGGATCGCCATCATCGGGCGGATCCGGTACGAGACGGGGCAGGCGAGTGCGTCGGCACCAGCGGCAGCACCGGCGGTTTCGATACGCGAGTCCGCTCCCGCGGCCCTGCTCCTCGACCGGAGAGAGGGGCGACGCTCGAGCGTGCAGGTCACGCTGCTCGTCGTCGGCGTCTCGCTCCTCTCCGTCGCGGCGATCTTCTTCCTCGTCTACGCCTTCCTCAACTTCGGCATCGTCTGGCGCAGCGTCATCATCGGTGCCATCACGGTCGCCGCCTTCCTGGTCGCCTCGCTCCTGCGCCGGCGCAACCTCACCGCGACCGCCGAGGGCATCGCGGTCTTCGCCGTCGTGCTCGTCTATCTGGACGTCTGGGCGATCCGCGAGAACGACCTCTTCGGCGCCCGTGCGACCGACGCGACCCTGTACTGGGGTGTCGCACTCCTGCTCGCCGCCATCGGCTTCATCGCCTGGCACCGGGCATCCGGCCTGCGCGTCGCCAACATCACCGGCTTCGCGACCTTCGCGCCGGCGGTCGGTGTACTCGTCTCCGGAATCGCCGAACCGCACATGACCGCGATCAACCAGGGCTTCCTCACCGCGACCGCCGTCGCCGTCGCCGGCCTCATCCATCCGCTCGCCCGGCACGGCGGGAGACCGGCACGTCCCGAACGCGTCATCGTCCTGGCGACGACCGTGCTGGCGCTCCTCGGCGCCTTCCTCCTCTCGACCCGCATCTACGAGCGCTTCGAGTGGGCCACCGCGATCGGCGGCATCGGCCTCGCCGTTCTCGCCGGAGCGCACCTCGCGCTGCTCCTGCGCTCCCCCTCCGCGACCTCGACGGTGTTCGGCCACATTCTCGCCTCATTCGCCGGGCTCTCCGCGGCATCCGCCGTCGGGCTCACGATCCTCCGCGGCGGCCACGAGGACACCCGCTTCATCGCCCCGGCCGTCGCGGCGGCGGTCGTCGCGCTGCTTCTCGAGCTCGGCTTCCGACGGGTGGCGGGCGCGAAGCTCCGCCCGTTCGCGGCCACTGCGGCCATCGGCGCGGGCACCATCGCCGGGATCGCGCTGCTCCCCGCCCTGCTCGTCGCCTTCGGCCGGGTGCTCGAGGCGGCCGGCTCGGGCATCCGGGATATCTGGAGCCTCGCCGTCACCGACCCCGTGGCGGTACAGGGGGTCGGCGGGGAGTGGCCGATCCTCGCCCTCGCCGTGGTCGGCGTCCTGGCCTCCCTCGCCTGGTGGGTCGGCCGTGCGCTGCCGGCCCGTGCTCCCGTGATCGCCTGGTGGGCGGGAATCGTCCTCGTGCTCTCGGTCCCGTCCCTCCACCTCCTGTGGCTCGAGTTCGGCGCCTGGATGCTCCTGGCCGTCGTAAGCCTCGCCGCGCTCCTTCTTCTGCGGAGCCGAGAAGGGACGGCACGCTACCGGCCCGCACTCCTTGCCACGATGATCGCCGCCGCCCTCCTCGGTTACGCTCTGGGCTGGGCGACGACCTCGACCTGGTGGATCGGCACGCTCGTCGTCATCGGGCTCCTCGTGGCCTCGCGTCCGCTCGTCAGGCGACCCGGCGCGAAGGCCGCCCTCCTCGGGACCGGCATCGGCATCGCCCTGCTCTCCGTCGGCTCGATCGCGGACCAGCTCAATCTCGACGACGGCAGCGGTCTCTCCGTGAGGCTCGCCGACCACTTCGTGCTCACGGCGATCGCCGCCGTCGTCGTGCTTCTCGGTTCGGCGATCCCCGCCGGTCTCGCGAGCTCGACCGACCGACGGGTGGAGTTCTGGGTCTCCGGCGCGGCATCCGCCCTCTCGCTCCCGCTCGCGACCGTGCTCGTGACCACCCTGTCCTCGGGGGACCGGCAGTCCCTCCTGCTGCCCGAGTACGGCACGAACCTCGCCACCGCGCTCGTGCTCCTCGTCGCACTCGTGCTCTGGCTCGCGCTGCGCGGCAACCGGGCGATGCGCGCGGAGCGGATCGTCGCCTCGATCGCCGCGACGCCCGCGCTCTACCTCGCGCTCAGCGCCTTCGTGCGCCTCCTCGGGCTGCCCGAGTTCGTCGCCACGGTCGTCCCCGTCACGGCCGCCCTGCTCGCCGCCGCGGGCTCCCTGACCGTCACGCTCCTGCGGCCGACGAGCGCGCCGCGCTGGGCACGCGAGCTCGGCGTCGCCCTCGTCGGCGTCCCCGCCGTCGTATCGGCGGTGCGTTCGGATGACGGGCTCGCCTGGCTGGTGCTGCTGGTCGCCGCCGTCGCGGTCCTCCTCCTCGCGATCGATCGCGATGGGCTGTTCACCTCCCGCTCAGCCCGGCATCACCTCGGCTGGCTCGCGCTCGTCCTCGCGACCGCGGGGCTCTGGTGGCGGCTCTCCGGCGACCGGGTCACCGCCCTCGAGCCCTACGTCGTGCCGCTCTCCGTCGTGCTCCTGGCCGTCGCAGCCCTCATCACTCTCACCGCGGGGCACGAGCAACCGCCCCGCGACTCGAAGGCCGGCCCGCTCGTCGCGCTCGGCGCCATCCTCGTGACGCTCCTGCCGCTCGGGGTCAACTCGGCGACCGGGCCTGGCACTCCCGCCCTCTGGATCTTCGCGATCTCGGCCCTCCTGCTCCTCGCCGGCAGCGCGATCACCGGCAGCCCGCGATGGCAGTGGAACGCGGATGCCGCCGCCCTCGGCGGTGCGATCGGCGTCGTCGTGGTCTCGGTCGGGCGGGCGATCTTCCTTCCGGCCGGCGACCTCGAGCGGGACGGCTGGCTCGCCGCCGCCTTCCTCGTGCTCATGGTCGCAGCCTTCCTGCAGGCTCGCACCCGGTCGGTCCATACCCGGTCGGCCGGCGACGAGCGACTCCGGTCGATCGCGAGCCAGTCGCTCGGGATCATCGCGATGACCGCGTTGCTCGCGCTCGAGATCCCGGCCTTCCGGGAGGAACCGGGGGGCGGCATCCGGGCCATCGCGCTCATCCTGCTCTTCTCGGCGCTCCATGTGATCGCCTTCCTCGTCTCCCGGCCGCCCCTCACCCGGCTCGTGGCCCTCGTCGCGATCGTCTTCGCCGCGATCGCCGGGATCGCCGCGGAGGCGTTCGACGCGCTCGGGATCGTCGAGTTCGCGAGCATCCCGATCGCGCTCGCGCTCCTGGCCACCGGGCTCACCGAGCTCCGGGCGGTTCCCGCCGCGCGCAGCTGGACCTGGCTCGCGCCGGGCACCGCGGTGCTGCTCGTGACGTCGCTTCTCGCCACCATCGACGACCGGCCGTTGTGGCGTCTCGTCGGCCTCGGCGTCGCCGGGATCGCGGTCGTCGTCCTCGCCGTCATGCGTCGCCTCCAGGCGCCATTCGCCATCGGGGTCGTCGTCGTGCTCATCCACGGGATCGCCACGTTCCTGCCCCAGTTGCGGGCCGCCTACGAGGCTCTGCCCTGGTGGTTGTGGCTCGGGGCGGGCGGTGTTCTGCTCATCGTGCTCGCGGCTCGCTACGAGCAGAGGATCCGCAACCTCAAGAGCGTCGCGATGAGATTCGCCGCCCTGCGGTGATCCCGGCCCCCCAAATGGGGGCCTTCGAGGACCGGCCGGATGTCCCTTATGCTAGGTACACCGACTTACCCCCTCCGGCTCTTTCGGTGAGCCACTCGCCGCACCCGAAGCGCCCAGCGGCAGGCACCCGCAGGAATGACGATGTCCTCTACCCCTCACCCGACTCTGCCGCCGTTCGGCTGGTACCCGGATCCGACCGGTCTCCCGATGCTCCGCTGGTGGACAGGCAGCGCCTGGACCGAACAGCTCGAGGCTCCGCGTCCGGAGGTCCAGCCGGCCGCCGGTTACACCACCTCGACCCTCGGTCGCCTCGCGTCCTAGCCGACGTACGGCACGGTCGACCCGTCGACCGGCCTGGTCGCGGTGCTCAGCGCTGCAGCCAGGCGAGCACCGCGAGCACGCGGCGATGGTCGCTGCCCGAATCGTCGAGACCGAGTTTCTGGAAGATCGCGGTCACGTTCTTCTCGACCGCGCCCGTTCCGATGAAGAGGGCCTCGGCGATCGCGGCGTTCGTGCGCCCCTGCGCCATGAGCGTGAGCACCTCGCGCTCGCGCGGTGTGAGCGACTCGACCGGATCGTGCCGGCGTCCGAGCAGCTGCGAGACGACCTCGGGGTCGAGCACCGTGCCGCCTGAGGCGATGCGCCCGATCGCCTCCCGCAGCTCGGCGAGCGAGGCCACGCGGTCCTTGAGCAGATAGCCGATGCCCCCACTGCCGTCCGAGAGCAGCTCCCGGGCATAGGCGACCTCGACGTACTGGGAGAGCAGCAGGATGCCGACTCCGGACTGCATCGACCTCGCCCGGATCGCCGCGCGCACGCCCTCGTCGCGGAAGGTGGGCGGCATCCGCACGTCCAGCACGATGAGGTCGGGAGCCACATCCGGCAGCGCCTCGAGCATGCTCTCCCCGTCGCCGTAGGATCCGACGACCTCGAGGCCCGCCTCGACGAGCACGCGCACGAGCCCCTCGCGCAGCAGCACCGAGTCGTCGGCGACCACCACGCGAAGAGCATCCATGCCCTCCAGAGTAGTTAGTAGGTGACGGGGAGGTGGCCGGTCGCGACGGTCGGGCCGCCGGCCGGGCTCGTGAGCTCGAAGGTGCCGCCGAGGCCGCGCAGCCGCTCCTCGAGGCCGGCGAGGCCGTGCCCGTCGACGGATGCCGCCCCTCCGTGGCCGTCGTCCGTCACCGCCACATCCAGCCACCAGTCGTCGCCCTCAGGCACCCGGCGCAACCCGACCGCGACCTCGACGGCGCTCGCACCGGAGTGCTTGGCGGCGTTCGCGACGAGCTCGCTCGCGACGAAGTAGGCGTTGCGCTCGATCTCCTGCGGCAGCTCGACCGAGGGGTCGAGCGCGTTCGTCACCGTCACGGGAAGGGAGCTGCGCGAGGCGAGCGATTCGAGGGCGGCGACGAGTCCGCGATCCAGGAGGATGGGCGGGGCGAACCCGCGCGAGAGCGCGCGCAATTCGTCGAGCGCCTCCTGCGAGCGCTCCCGTGCCTCCTCGAGCAGGGCGCGCGCGGCATCCGGGTCGGTGTCGAGCTGACGTTCGGCCGCCGCGAGATCCATCTGCAAGCGCACGAGGCGCTGCTGCGGCCCGTCGTGGATGTCCCGCTCGAGCCGGCGCAGCGAGTGGCCCTCCGCGGAGATCGCCGCACCGCGGGAGGCGCTCAGGTTCGTGACCTGGCGACGGAGGGCGTCCGAGGCGAAGGGCCCGAGCACGCCGCGGGCGATGACCTCGTGAAGCAGCACGAGGCCACGCGTGACGAAGGGGATCGTCACCAGGAAGACGATACCGAGGGCGAGCTGGACGACGCTGTCGAGCATCCGCCAGTCGAGGCCGGCCGCCGCCCAGTCCACCGAACGATCGCCGAACACCTGGAAGAGCCAGCGAGAGAGGAACCACGGGCTGTTGCCCTCGGGGATGAAGCGGCCCCAGAACCAGTACGTCGTCCCGCCGAGCGCGACCGCGACCCAGGTGACCGTGATGGTCCAGGTCACGAGGGAGACGACGTAGTTGATGAGCGTCGTGTGGAGCGTGTAGAGCCAGTAGTGCCCGTTGCCGAAGAGCGAGCGCACCCAGCCCCAGAACCCGGGCTCGCGCGGCCACTCGGGGCGGGCGATGCGGGGACGTCCTGCCCATTCGAGGCGCACGAGCTCGAGCGTGCCGAAGCCGCGCGAGAAGTAGAGCAGCCCGGCGAGGAGGAAGACGCCGATGAAGAAGGTGACGAGCGTGCCGACGCCGGCGCTCAGCAATCCGATCGACACGGCGAATCCGACCGTGGCGATCGGCATCGTGAGCAGCAGGAAGCCGAGCTCGCGGGGTACGCCGCGCCAGAGCCGCAGGTAGAGGTTGTCGCTCACGCCCTCCAGCGTGGCAGAGGTCGGCGGGTTCTCGATGGTTTCGGTTGTCATGGACCCAGCCTCGCGGTCGCCACGCCTCGGCGACATCCGGCCCGCGCCCGAATCGCCCGTGGGGTTAACCCCCGTCAGAGGGCGGAGTGCGTGGTGCGGCCGGCGACGAGGGTGAGCGCGACGGGCATCGCGCGCAGTTCGTCGCCGTTCGCGGCGTAGGGGTCGAGGCCGACCGCCACGAGATCGGCCGGCTCGCCGACCGCGACGGCGCAGTGGGCGGAGGCCGCGAGCGCCTCGGCGACCGAGATCGCCTGCTCCGGATGCCACGGCTCGCGCCCCTCGCGCGACCTCGTGACCGCGGCGCTCAGCGTGACCCACGGGTCGAGCGGAGAGACCGGCGCGTCGGAGCCGAGCAGCAGCTCCGCACCGGCGTCGAGAAGGCTGCGGAAGGCGAAGGAGCGCCCGGTGCGGCCGGCCCAGTAGCGCTCCGCGATGTCCCGGTCGTCCATCGCGTGCTCGGGCTGCACGCTCGCCGCGACGCCGAGCGCCGCGAAGCGAGGGAGGTTCTCCGAGCGCAGGAGCTGGGCGTGCTCGATGCGGCCACGGCATCCGACGGCCTCGAAGGCGTCGAGCGCGAGACGGTTCGCCTCGTCGCCGATCGCGTGCACCGCGGGCGAGATGCCCCCTGACCAGGCCGTGCGCAGAAGCGGCACGAGCTCCTCGGTCGGCACCGTCAAGAGCCCGCGCTCCCCCGTGCCCGGATAGTCCTCGACGCAGTAGGCCGTGCGCGTGTTGAGCGAACCGTCGGTGAGGATCTTGAACGGGCCGACCGTCAGGAGGCCGTTCGTTCCCGCGAGGACGTCACCCGTGCGACGTCCGGCTGCGACCGCGGCGTCGAGGTGCTCGGTGTAGATGCCGGCCTGGATGCGCAGGATGTCGAAGCCGGAGGCGAAGCGCCGCGGCCAGCTCGCGAGGTTGTCGGTCATCTCGAGATCGGTGACGCCCACGACGCCGCGCGCGGCCGCCGCCGCCGCGGCCTCGGCGACCCACTCGTCGAGGGTCGCCTCGGGAACGTCGCCCAGGCGGCCGACGACCTCGAAGCACTCGTCCTCGCGCAGCACTCCCGTCGGATGCCCCGCGTGGCCGTAGAGCGCGAGCGCCGGGGTGTTGAGCCAGCAGCAGTGCAGGTCGCCGCTCACGAGCACGGCGGGGACGCCGGGGACCGCGGCGTCGAGCAGGTCGAGAGCGGGGGCATCCGGCCACAGCCCGTCGCGGAAGCCGTGCCCGACGATCGGGTGGCCGGGCTCGATCCGGATGCGAGCCAGGTGCTCGGACATCGTTCGCGCCGCCTGCGCCGCCGACTCCGCGCCGGAGAGGTCGACCCGACGCAGCGCGAGCGCCTGCTGGTCGAAGTGCACGTGATGGTCCCAGAGCCCCGGCAGCAGCCAGCGCCCGTCGAGGTCGATCGTCTCGCCGGTGCGCGCTGCCCCTGCCGGAGAGATCGCGGAGATGCGGCCGGCCTGGAGGCGCACGTCGACGAGCTTGTCAGCCAGCCGGGCATTCGTGAGGGTGGTCATGGGGCCTTCCTGTTCGTGTGGTCTCGATACGCGGCTCGCTGCGCGAGACGCTACTCGACCGGCGGGATTGGCGAGACGCTGCTACTCGACCGGCGG
>JBIQHP010000091.1:0-8449 GCA_044508495.1 Clavibacter sp. | reverse complement strand
AGGATGTTCTGGACGGTCTCCTTGCCGAGGTAGTGGTCGATGCGGAACACCGAGTCCGGGGGGAAGACCGACTCGACGACCTCGTTGAGGGCGCGTGCCGAGGCGAGGTCGCTGCCGAAGGGCTTCTCGACGACGACCCGGCGCCACGGACCGTCGTGATGCGGGCCGTCGCGATGCGGCCCGCCCTCCTGCTGCGCGAGCCCCGAGCGGCGCAGCTGCTCGGTCACCTGGGGGAAGGACTTGGGAGGGATCGAGAGGTAGAAGGCGTGGTTTCCCATCGTGCCGCGCGACTCGTCGAGCTCGCGGAGGGTCTCGGCGAGCGTCGCGAAGGCCGCGTCGTCGTCGAAGTCCCCCTGGACGAACCGGATGCCCTGCGAGAGCTGGGCCCAGACGTCCTCGTCGAAGGGCGTGCGGGCGTGCGTCTTGACGGCGTCGTGGACGACATCGGCGAAGTCCCGCGTCTGCCAGTCCCGGCGGGCGAACCCGACGAGCGCGAAGCCGGGCGGCAGGAGGCCGCGGTTGGCGAGGTCGTAGACGGCCGGCATGAGCTTCTTGCGGGAGAGGTCGCCCGTGACGCCGAAGATGACGAGCGCGCTCGGCCCCGCGATGCGGTTGAGCCGGCGATCCGAGGGCAGTCGCAGCGGATTGGACTCCCGCGTGATCTGGACCGGCGCCATCGCGTCAGCCGAGGGCGCCGAGGAGGGTTGCCAGGCCCTTCTCCGGGTCGAGCAGGGTCAGCGTGAGCACGGGGCGGCCGTGGTTCGCGAGCACCGAGGCGTCGCCCTGGGCCTGTGCCCGGATGAGCTGACCGAAGGTGAAGGGGCGCTCGGGGATCTCCAGGTCGGTCGCCTCGTCGGCCGTGATCTGCAGGAACACCCCGACGGCAGGGCCGCCCTTGTGGAACTGCCCGGTCGAGTGCAGGAAGCGCGGCCCCCAGCCGAAGGTCACCGGCCGGTCCACGCGCGCGGCGAGGAGGTCGCGAAGCCTCGCGGCCTGCGGGAGGCGCACGCGGTCGAGATAGGCCTGGATGCTCAGGTAGCCGTCGTCCGGGAGCCGCGCGAGCAGGGCGTCGAGCGCCGAGGCGAGCGTCCCGCCGGCGGTGAGGGCGGCATCCTCGGACCGCACCTCGATGCCGGAGTCGGTGAACGCGGCGGCCTCGGGGGAGGGCCGCGCGTCGAGCAGGCCGCGGGTGGCCACCTTGGCCGACTCGACATCCGGCTGGTCGAAGGGGTCGATGCCGAGGATGCGGCCGGCGACGGCGACCGCGGTCTCCCAGACGAGCAGCTGCGCGCCGAGGGTCCCGCTGATCTCGATCTCGCCCGGCTCGACCTCCTCGGTGGCCCGTGCGCTCTCGACGAGGCGCACGATCTGCAGGTCGGGGAGGTGTTCCGAGAGCTCGGGAGCGTCGGCGTCGAGGACGACCGGGAGCAGGCCCCTGCCGGCCTTGCCGGTCGACTCGGCGATGAGTTGTTCCGCCCAGTCGGCGAACCCGACGATGTAGGTTCCGTCGGCGACGATGCCGAGCTTGTCCCGGAGGGGCCGCGTTCCGGCGATCGCGGCGCCGAGGACGAGGGCGGGGTTGTCGGGCAGGTCGACCGCGATGCGCCCGGCGACCGAGGAGGCCTCGTCGAGGAGCGCGGCGATGTCGACCCCGGCGAGGCCGGCCGGCACGAGGCCGAAGGCGGTGAGCGCCGAGTACCTGCCGCCGACGTTCGGGTCGGCGTTGAAGACCCGGTAGCCGTCGGCGCGGGCCGAGACGTCGAGGGGGGAGCCGGGGTCGGTCACGACGACGATGCGGTCGATGGGGTCGATGCCGGCGTCGCGGAAGGCCTTCTCGTAGGCCCGCTTGTGGCTGTCGGTCTCGACCGTCGAGCCGGACTTCGAGGAGACGACGAGGGCGCTCGTCGCGAGCCGGTCGGCGAGGGCGGCGGCGATCTGGCCGGGCGAGGTCGTGTCGAGGATCGTGAGCCCGGCACCCGCGGTGCGCGCGATGACCTCGGGGGCGAGCGAGGAACCGCCCATCCCGCCGAGCACGATGTGGTCGACGCCCTGACCGCGCAGCCGGTCGCGCAGCGCGAGGATGTCGGGCACGAGCGGCCCGGAGACGACGACGGCCTCGGTCCAGCCGAGACGGATCGCGGCCTCGGCTTCGGCATCCGGTCCCCACAGCGTGGGGTCCTGCCCGGCGATGCGCGAGGCGACGAGGTCGCTCACGAGCTGCGGCACGATGCGCTCGACCGCCTCGAGGGCGGGTCCGCTCACCGTGATGTCGAAGCTCACTGTGCTGGCTCCACGCGTGCTGGCTCCACGCGTGCCGGCTTTCCCTGGCCGGACTTCCCGTGCGCGGCCTCGAGGGCGGCGGAGACGGTGTCGAGGAGCTCGTTCCAGGAGACCGTGAACTTCTCGACGCCCTCCTTCTCGAGCAGGGCGGTGACCTCGTCGTAGGAGATGCCCTGGCCGGCGATCGCGTCGAGCACCTCGTTGGCGTCGGCGTAGGCGCCCGTGACGGTGTCGCCGCGGATCTCGCCGTGGTCGAAGGTGGCCTCCATGGTCTTCTCCGGCATGGTGTTGACGGTGTCGTCGGCGACGAGCTCCTCGACGTAGAGGGTGTCCCGAAGGGCAGGGTCCTTGACGCCGGTCGAGGCCCACAGCGGGCGCTGCACGTGGGCGCCGGCGGCCAGGAGCCCCTTCGCCCGCTCGCTCGAGAAGGCCTGCTCGAAGACCTGGTAGGCGAGCCTCGCGTTCGCGATTCCGGCCTTGCCCTTGAGCGCGAGCGCCTCCGGGGTGCCGATGGCCTCGAGCCTCCTGTCGACCTCGGTGTCGACGCGAGAGACGAAGAAGGAGGCGACCGAGCGGATGCCGGCGAGGTCTATCCCGGCCGCCTTCGCCTTCTCGAGGCCGGAGAGGTAGGCGTTGATGACCTCGCGGTGGCGCTCGAGGCTGAAGATGAGGGTCACGTTGACGCTGATGCCGAGGGCGGTGAGCTCCGTGATGGCCTCGAGGCCCTCGACGGTCGCCGGAACCTTGATCATGACGTTGGGGCGGTTGACCGTGTCCCACAGCATCCGGCCCTGCTCGATCGTGCCCTGGGTGTCGTGGGCGAGCGCCGGCTCGACCTCGATCGAGACGCGCCCGTCGCGACCGCCAGAGGTGTTGAAGAGGGGGCGGAAGATGTCGCAGCCGCGTGCCACGTCGTGCGTCGTGATGTCGACGACCGCCTCGCTCACGCTCCTGCCGGCCGAGGCGAGGGCGGCGACCTGCTCGTCGTAGTCCTCGCCCTTGGCGAGGGCGTTCGCGAAGATGGTCGGGTTGGTCGTCACGCCGACGACGTGGCGGTCGTCGATGAGCCTCTGGAGCCCTCCGGAGACGATGCGCTCCCGGGAGAGGTCGTCGAGCCAGACGCTCACGCCCGCCTTCGTGAGCTCGGCGAGCGGGCTCGTGTTGTCTGTCATCTGCATTCTCTCCTTGTCCTGGCCCTAGCCTCGAGCGGCGAGGGAGTCCTTCGCTGCCGCGACGACGTGCTCCGTCGTGAGGCCGAACTCACGGTACAGGGTCTCGTAGTCGGCGGACGCGCCATAGTGCTCGAGCGAGACGCTGCGGCCCCGGTCGCCCACGATCCCGCGCCAGCCGAGGGCGATCCCCGCCTCGACCGAGACGCGGGCGGTCACGGATGCCGGCAGCACCGACTCGCGATAGGCGGCATCCTGCTCGGCGAACCATTCGAGGCAGGGCGCGGAGACGACGCGGGCGTTGATCCCGTCGGCCCTGAGCGCCTCGCGGGCCTCGAGCGCGAACTGCACCTCGGATCCGGTCGCCACGAGGATGACGTCGGGCGTTCCGCCCGGCGCCTCGGCGAGCACGTAGGCGCCGCGGGCGACGTTGCCGGCGGAGGCGAGCGTGTCGCCGGACGCCGCTCCCGTCCCGCGCTCGAAGACGGGCAGGTTCTGCCGGCTGAGCGCGATGCCGGCCGGGCCGCCGCGGCGCTGCAACATCGCGAGCCAGGCGTAGGCGACCTCGTTGGCGTCGGCCGGGCGCACGACGTCGAGCCCCGGGATGGCGCGCAGCGCCGTGAGCTGCTCGACGGGCTGGTGGGTCGGGCCGTCTCCGCCGAGGGCGACCGAGTCGTGCGTCCAGACGTAGATCGAGGGGATCTGCATGAGGGCGGCGAGCCGGACCGCCGGGCGCATGTAGTCGCTGAAGATGAGGAAGGTCCCGCCGAAGGCGCGCGTCTTCCCGTGCAGCACGATGCCGTTGACGATGGCGCCCATGGCGTGCTCGCGGATGCCGAAGTGCAGCACGCGGCCGTACTCGTCCCCGGCCCACTCATGGGTCGAGTGCTCGGCGGGGACGAAGGACTTCGCCGACTCGATCGTCGTGTTGTTCGACTCGGCGAGGTCGGCCGACCCGCCCCACAGCTCGGGGACGACGTCGGCGAGCGCGTTGATGACCTTGCCCGAAGCGGCGCGCGTGGAGACATCCTTGCCGGGCTCGAACACGGGGAGCGCCTTCTCGACGCCGTCGGGCAGCGCGCCGGACTCGAGCCGGTCGAGGAGCGCCTTGCGGTCGGGGTTCGCGGTCGCCCAGGCGTCGAAGCCCTTCTGCCACTCGGCCCTGGCCGCCGCCCCGCGCTCCACTGCCTTCCGGGTATGGGCGATGACCTCGGGCGCGACCGCGAAGTGCTCGTCGGGGTCGAAGTCGAGCACCTTCTTGACCGCGGCGAGCTCCTCGGAGCCGAGTGCGGAGCCGTGGATCTTGCCGGTGTTCTGCTTGGTGGGGGATGGCCATCCGATGATCGTGCGGAGGACGATGAGCGAGGGGCGATCGGTCTCGCCCCTGGCCGCCTCGATCGCGCGATGCAGTTCGGCGACGTCCTCGACGTAGACCCCGGTCTTCTTCCAGTCGACGACCTGGACGTGCCAGTGATAGGCCTCGTAGCGGGCGGCGACATCCTCGGTGAAGGCGATGTTCGTGTCGTCCTCGATCGAGATCTGGTTGTCGTCGTAGATCACGACGAGGTTGCCGAGCTTCTGGTGGCCGGCGAGGGAGGAGGCCTCGCTCGAGATCCCCTCCTGGAGGTCGCCGTCGCTCGCGATGACGTAGACGAAGTGGTCGAAGGGGCTCGTGCCCGCCACGGCGTCGGGGTCGAAGAGGCCGCGCTCGTAGCGCGCAGCGTAGGCGAAGCCGACGGCGGAGGAGATGCCCTGGCCGAGCGGACCGGTCGTCATCTCGATGCCGTCGGTGTGCCCGTACTCCGGGTGCCCCGGCGTCTTCGAGCCCCAGGTGCGCAGCGCCTCGAGGTCGCCGAGCTCGAGGCCGTAGCCGCCGAGGTAGAACTGCACGTACTGGGTGAGCGAGGAGTGCCCGGCCGAGAGGATGAACCGGTCGCGACCGAGCCAGGAGCTGTCGCGCGGGTCGCGGCGCATGACCTTCTGGAACAGCAGGTAGGCGGCGGGAGCGAGGCTCATGGCGGTGCCGGGGTGGCCGTTGCCGACCTTCTCCACGGCATCCGCCGCGAGAACCCTCGCGGTGTCGATCGCCCGGTCGTCGAGGGGTTCCCAGTCAAGTGCTGCCATGAGGAATCGATGACCTTTCGCCGTTGTGCACGACCGGAGCCGGCCGCTGACTGATACGGATCGCCCGCCCTGTCACCATTGGCACCGCCGACATCGGCATCGCCGGACCTCTGGCCCGGCTGGCAAGCATTCCCCAGTATAGGCAACGGCGCTGGGGCAGGTGTCGCGCGGAGGAGCTCTCACCGGGTCGCTTAGACTCGACGGGCAGGGGTTTCCCGGGAGCGGATGAGGAGCGATGGACACGGCGGTGACGACGCGCGCGACCGGCGAGCGGATCGGGGTGCTGCGCAAGGCGAGCGCCTACCTCCAGCTCACCAAGCCGCGCATCATCGAGCTCCTCCTCATCACGACGATCCCGGTCATGTTCCTCGCCGAGCGCGGCATCCCCGATCTCTGGCTCGTGCTCGCCACGCTCGTCGGCGGGGCGCTCAGCGCGGGCTCTGCCGGGGCGTTCAACTGCTACATCGACCGCGACATCGACCGCGTCATGCGGCGCACGCGTGGCCGTCCGCTTGTCACGGGGGAGCTCACCGACCGCGAGGCGCTCGTCTTCGCCTGGGCGACAGCCGTCGTCTCGACCCTGTGGCTCGGGCTGCTCGTCAACTGGGTCGCGGCAGCTCTCGCGGCCGCCGGTCATCTCTTCTACGTCGTCGTCTACTCGCTGTGGCTCAAGCGCCGCACCTCGCAGAACATCATCTGGGGCGGTGCGGCCGGATGCGTGCCCGTGCTCGTGGGCTGGGCGGCGGTGACGGGCTCGCTCGACTGGGCTCCCGTCATCCTCTTCGGGGTCGTGTTCCTGTGGACCCCGCCGCACTACTGGCCGCTCTCGATGCGCTATCGCGAGGACTACCAGGCGGCGAACGTGCCGATGCTCGCGGTCGTGCGGGGGAGGATGCAGGTGGGGCTCCAGGTCATCCTGTACGCCTGGGCGACCGTCGTGTGCTCGCTCCTGCTCGTGCCCGTCGCGCACATGGGTGTGCTCTACACGCTCGTCGCGCTCGTCTCGGGCGGCTGGTTCGTCGTCGAGTCCCACCGCTTGTACTCGAGGGTCATCCGGCACGCCGAGGGTTCGCCCATGCGGGTCTTCCACGCCTCGATCACCTACCTGACGCTCCTCTTCGTCGCGGTCGGGATCGACCCGCTGCTGCCGTTCTGAGCGGGTAGGGAGCCGTCAGACGGCGGCGAAGCGCTGGGCGGACCGCGCCTTCGCCTTCGCCGCCTCGATCTCGCGGTCCTTCGGCGGCGTCGTGGCGACGAGGTCGTCGAGCAGGTGCTGCGTCGCGTGCGCGATCTCCTGGACGGCGCGCTCGAACGCCGCCTCATTGGCCCTGGACGGCTTCGTCGTCCCGCTGATCTTCCGGACGTACTGCAGCGCGGCGGCGTGGACCTCGTCGCCGTTCGCGGCGGGCTCGAAATTGTGGAGGGTGTGGATGCTTCGGCACATGCTCCGAGGCTAGTCCCGGGCGCTGTCAGTCCCGGTTCAGCGTGCCGGAACCAGGCGCGGGCGCGGGCCCTCGAGCCGGGCGACAGCGACTTTGACCTCGACCAATTCACGCTCCACGCCGGTGATGCGCTCTCCGAGAGTGTGCTCCACATTGTCGATGCGCGCTCCCAGGCGGTGCTCCACCTTGTCGACGCGCTTCACGATCCACGAGGCGAAGCCCACGAACATGCCGAACATGCTCAGCAGCAGCCCTCCTGCGCTCACGACGATGGCGATCGCTTCCGCGGACACGTACACACTCTCATTCTGCCCGCTGACGAACGGGCCCGCATCCATGCTAGGAATCCGGTCGCCGTGTGTCGCGACGGTCACCCACCGATTGTGGATACTCCGGGTCAGGGCCGCACAGGGGAGGGGTGGGCACGCAGCCGCGTCGTCGAGAGCACGAGAGCGGTCATGACGGCCAGCAGCACGCAGGCGAGCACCATGTGCACGCCGACGGCGAGGGCGGGCAGGCCGTTGCGCGACTGGTAGAGGCCCACGGCGATCTGCAGGAACTCCACCCCGAGGAGCCAGAGCGCGAGATCGCGGGTGACCGCGAACCGCCCGCGCCAGGCCACCAGAACGATGAGCACCGTGACCCCGAACAGGGCATACGCGGGCCAGGCATGGAGATGCTCCAGGAGGTCGGTCGGCAGGCCGTTGCGCTGCACGTCGACATCGCCGGCGTGCGGTCCCGAGCCCGTCGTGAGGATGCCGACGAGCACCGTCACGGCGGCGACCACGGCGCTCGTCCAGGCCAGGCCGCGCATCCAGCCCGGCAGTGGGGCGGACCGCTCCGCCGGGAGGTGCACGCACCACACGAGCGCCGCCGCGAGCACGACCATGACGGCCGAGATCACGAAGTGCAGCCCCACGACGTAGGACTCGAGGCTCGAAAGCACGGTGATCCCGCCGATCCCGGCCTGCACGAGCACGAGCACCCCGAGCGCGAAGCTCAGCCAGAACAGTTCCGGCCGACTCCGCCGCTGCCGCAGGAGGAAGAGGAACGCGAACAGCGCGACGATCGCGACGACGCCGCTCATCATCCGGTTCGAGAACTCGATGAGAGCGTGGATGCCGAGCTCCGGCACGGGGACGAGCGACTCCGGGGTGCACAGCGGCCACGTCGGGCAGCCGAGCCCGGATGCCGTGAGCCGCACCGACCCGCCGGTCCCGACGATCGCGATCTCGGTCGCGAGCGACGCCCAGGCGAGCACGCGGGCGCGCCGGGTGAGCTCGCGCGGGAGGAGCCAGCTCGTGAATCGCCGCCACCATTCGGTGAACCGCTTCCCTCCGCCCACCGCCACGCGCTCCCTCACTTCTCGAAAATCGCTCCCGCGCGGCGAGCAGCCCTAGCAATCCCGGCCCCGCCCTGTAGAATCGAACCATC
>JBIQHP010000090.1:0-8568 GCA_044508495.1 Clavibacter sp. | reverse complement strand
CCCCCGCTCCGCCCGTGATCCAGCCCCCGCTCACGATCGACCGCTCCGGTTACACCTTCACGATGCCGGTGACGCTCTCCGACCTCGCGCGGTTCCGCCCCGACCCCGGCTCCGATCACATGCAGCCGAACGGCTGGATGATCGTCGGCCTCGACACGAATTTCTACGCGCACGCGACGCAGCACGTGAAGTCGGGGACGCTGCTCGACCGGCCGGCATCCGTTCGCTTCACGCCCGTGCGCTACCGCTGGACCTACGGCGACGGCGCGACCCGTACGACCGCGACCCCCGGAGCGACCTGGCAGGCGCTCGGCCTCCGCGAGTTCGACGCGACGGCGACGAGCCACGTCTACCGCAGCCCAGGCACCTACTACATCGACCTCACGATCGGCTTCGCCCCCGAATACCGCTACGCCGACGCGACCGAGTGGATCCCGGTCTCCGGCCTCATCTGGGTCCCGGCGAACCGGCTCGTCGCCGTGGCCGCGGCCGGGGCGAAGACCGTTCTCGTCCAGGACGAGTGCACGGTCAACCCGCACGGCCCGGGCTGCTGACGGCGGCTGTCCTCCCGCACTTCCCGCTCCCTCGGGCTCGTCGGCGTGCTCACAGCGCGAACAAATACAATGTTCAGGCTGCAGTTGGATGCTGACCCTGCTTGGAAGGAGCACCCCATGACTGACAACCCCGAAGCCTCTCGCCCGACCGACGCGACCCCGGCCGACGCGACCTCGATCGAGCAGAAGCAGACCCAGCAGACTCAGCAGACCCAGGCCGACCCGGCCGCAGCGCAGCACCCGAACCTCGACGAGAAGTGGGCGCCTGCGGCATCCGTATCCCACGAGACGTCGAAGAAGTCGGGCTCGGTCGGGCTCGTCGCCGCCCTCGCGGTGGGTGCTCTCGTCGGAGGCGTCTCGGGCGCGGGAATCGCCACCTGGGCCATCACCTCGAACCTGGCCTCCCAGCCCGCTGCCTCCGCTCCGACCCCCGCGACCATCACCGTCAACGACGCAGCGGATGCCACCACCATCACCGCGATCGCGGCCTCCGCCGGCCCCTCGGTCGTGACCGTCTCCGTGCAGGGCAAGACCGCGGCCGGAACCGGCTCCGGCATCATCCTCACCGAGGACGGCTACATCGTGACCAACACGCACGTCGTGACCCTCGACGGCGAGTCCGCCCACCCCGACATCAGCGTCGAGTCCTACGACGGCCACCTCTACACCGCCAGGCTCGTGGGCACCGACCCGATCACCGACCTCGCGGTCATCAAGATCGAGGGCACCTTCCAGCCGCTCCAGTTCGCGGACTCGAGCAAGCTCAACGTCGGCGACCTCACCGTCGCGATCGGCGCGCCGCTCGGGCTCTCCAACACCGTGACGAACGGCATCGTGAGCGCGCTCAACCGCAGCATCACCGTGGCCTCCTCCGCGGCGCCCGACGAGGGCACCGAGCAGGCGCCGGGCAATGGCGGCCCGGACGGCAACGGCGGCAGCGGACCTTTCAACTTCTGGGAGTTCCCCGGACAGGGGGGCGACGATGACCAGCAGCAGACGCCGTCGGCGGCGCAGCAGGCGAACATCTTCCTCCCCGTCATCCAGACGGATGCGGCCATCAATCCCGGCAACTCGGGCGGCGCGCTCCTCGACAAGGACGGCAAGGTCATCGGCGTCAACGTCGCGATCGCCGGGACCGGGTCGAGCTTCGGCGGCCAGTCCGGCAGCATCGGCGTCGGCTTCGCGATCCCGTCGAACCTCGTCAAGCGCATCGCCTTCGACCTCATCAACGACGGCAAGGCGACGCACGGCCTGCTCGGCGCGACGATCATGGATGTCACCGCCGACAGCGCGATCAAGACCAAGTCGATCGTCGGCGCGAGCGTGCAGTCGGTGACGGATGGCGGCGCCGCGCAGACGGCGGGCATCCGGAAGGGCGACCTCATCACCGGCTTCAACGGTCTGCCGATCACCGGGAGCAACGACCTCACGGCGCAGGTGCGTGCGGCGGAGGCCGGCTCCGAGGCGACGGTCACCTACGTGCGCGACGGTCGCCCGACGACCGTGACGGTCACGCTCGGGGAGCTCAAGTGATGCCATAGTTGACCACATGGCAGACGAGGAGACCACCTTCCCGGCGGTCTCCTACGTCATGCCCGTGCTCAACGAGGCCGGTTACGTCGAGACGGCCATCCGCTCGGTGCTCGACCAGGACTACCCCGGCGAGAAGGAGCTGGTCCTGGCCCTCGGCCCCTCGACCGACGGGACGACCGAGCTCGTGACCGCGCTCGCGAAGGGCGACCCCCGCATCCGCACGGTCGGGAACCCGGATGCCGACATCCCGGTCGGCCTGAACCTCGCGATCCGCGCGAGCGTGCATCCGATCGTCGTGCGGGTGGACGCGCACTCGGAGCTCGAGCCCGGCTATACCGCGGCGGCTGTCGCGACGCTGCAGCGCACGGGGGCGGCCAACGTCGGCGGAGTCATGCTCGCCCAGGGCAAGACCCCGTTCCAGGCGGCCGTCGCCCGCGCCTACAACAGTCCCTTCGGACTGGGCGGCGCGCGCTACCACGGCGGCGCGAAGGAAGGCAGCGCCGAGTCCGCGTACCTGGGGGTGTTCCGTCGCGGGGCACTCGAGGGGGCGGGGCTCTTCGACGAGACGATCCGCCGTGGCGAGGACTGGGAGTTGAACCTGCGCATCCGCGACGGCGGCGGCACGGTGTGGTTCGACCCGGCGCTCAAGGTCACCTACTGGCCCCGCGAGAACTGGGCCAAGCTCGCGCGCCAGTTCTTCGCGACCGGGGTGTGGCGGGCGGAGCTCGTGCGGCGCATCCGGGGGCGCAACCCGTGGCGGTTCTACGCGCCGCCGCTGCTCGTTCTCTCGCTCCTGGCGAGCATCGTCGTCGGCATCCTGCAGCTCAGCGGAGTGCTGCACGGAAGGCTCGGCCTCGTCGCGAGCGCGGTGTACCTCGCACCGATCCTCTACCTCGTGCTCGTCGTCTGGGTCGCGCTGACCCAGGATGCCGTGAAACCGTGGCGGGACCGCTGGCTGTTCCTCGTGGTGCTCCCGACGATGCACCTGAGCTGGGGGGCCGGGTTCCTCTTCGGCCTCGTCCGGGGCGCGGGCGGCATCAACGACACCTCCCGCACCGAGATCTAGCGGCGGGGTTTCGATACGCGCGCTGCGCGCGCTGCTCAACCAGCGGACTCGGCGCGCTTGGGTCGGGGCGCAGGGAGGGCATCCGCCGTGCGCTGCGCCAGCGCATCAGATCACACCCTCCCGGATGAGCCGGGCGACGACCCGCTCGGCCGCGTGCCCGTCGTCGCGCGGGTTGAAGCGCTCGCGCCAGGCCGCGTACTTCGCCGCGTACTCGGCCTGCACGGCATCCGGATGCCGCACGAGCTCGAGCAGCTCGTCCGCGTCCCGCACGACCGGGCCGGGGGCGACCGGCAGCAGATCGAAGTAGAAGCCGCGCAGCACCTCGCGATAGCGGTCGAGGTCGGGGGTGAAGAAGTAGATGGGCTTGCCGGTGACGCTGAAGTCGAACATGACGCTCGAGTAGTCGGTCACGAGGGCGTCGGCGGCGAGGAAGAGGTCCGAGACGTCCGGGTAGCTCGTGACGTCGATGACGCCGCCCGCGCGCACATCCTCGCCGGGCTGGAGGGTGCGCGAGTGGCCGCGGATGAGCACGAGGTAGCCCGGACCGAGCTGCTCGGTGAAGCGCGAGACGTCGAGATGGTCGACGTGGTCGGGCCGGTCGTCGCGCCAGGTGGGGGCGTAGAGCAGCACGCGCACGCCGTCCGGTATGTCGAGCCGCGCCCGGATCGCGGCGGCATCGCCCGTCACGAGCACGTCGTCGCGCGGGTAGCCCTCCTCCCAGACGGGGGCGAGGTAGGCGTAGGCGCGGCGGAGGATCCGCTTCGCGTAGTCGTTCTGGGCGAGCAGGATGTCCCACCGCGAGCGCTCCCGCAGCGTCGCGAGCGCGGTGCGCAGCCCGGGTCGCCTGCGCGAGAGCGCGAGCTTCTTGAGCATCGTGCCGTGCCAGGTCTGCAGCACCTTCTGGTGCGGCCGGGCGCGGTAGCGGTTGCGCAGCCAGTCGTTGACGACGAGGAGCCGGGCGCCTGCGCGCACGCGCCACCACTCGGCGCTGCCCTCGACGAGGGGGATCGAGCCCTCCGGCACGGCGACCGAGGCGTCGGCGACGCCCCAGTAGCGCTTGAGGTCCGGCCGCGCCGCCGCGATCGCGCGATCGAGCGCGAGCGGGTTGCACGATGCGTTCTGCCCGTAGAAGCTCTCGAAGAACACGGCGTCCAGCGGCTCGGGCCTCGCCGCGCGGTACTCCGCCTCGAGTCTGGCCTGGTTGTCGGCCCCGTGCTCGTCGTCGGCGAGCGGGGGAGTGAAGACCACGAAGGCCTCGCTCTCCTCGACCCGGAACGCGATGCGGAACAGCCCCGGCACGAGCTGAGCCCTCGGCAGCTCGGCGTCGACCGCGCTCACGCGCGCTCCGTCGATCGCGAGCCGGTAGCTTCCGGATGGCGGAGGCAGCTCCGCCCCGCCCCACCGGCTCGCGAGCAGCGGCACGGTAGCGCGCCAGCCGGAGCCGCGACCCGCCGCCGTGACTGACCCCGGCATCCGGAGCCGTGCGCCGACGAGCTCGAGCCCGCCCGGGGCGGCACCCGCGCCGCGCAGTTCGAGCGCGGGACCGGCCACGAGCGCGATCGCCTCGAGCGCGAGCGTGCGCGGCGCCGATGTCGCGGTCATGCCTGCCCTCTCAGCCGGGTGAGGAGTTCTTCGTACACTCTCTCAGTGTTGCGCCCGTCGCGGTACTCATGATGGGTCTCGGCGAGCTGGGCGGCGTGGGCGGCGAGGCGGTCGAGCGCTGTGGCGTCGCCCAGCAGCCCGAGCACGTCGTCCCAGGCGCCGACCTCGCTCCCGCCGGTGAAGTCACGATACGGGGTGTACAGCCCGCGGGTCGCCGCGTAGTGCATGGCATCCGGGGCGAGGAAGGCGATCGGCCGCCCGAGCAGGGCGAAGTCGAACGCGATCGACGAGTAGTCGGTCAGGAGCGCGTCGACGGCGGGGAGCACGGGGTTGACGTCGTTCTGCACGTCGGCGGGCAGCATCCGGATGCGGGCCGAGGTCGCCGGGCCGCCCCGATAGTCGCCGACCCCGTGCGGATGCGGTCGCAGCACGAGCACGCTCCCGCTCGCCTCGAGGAAGGCGGCGATGCGCTCCCACTCCGCCTCGCTCGGGATCGCCGGGTCGGGATCGCCGTCGCGCCAGGTCGGCGCGAAGAGGAGGACGCGGTCGCTCCCGTAGTCGCCGATGCCCCGGGCGAGCAGGGTGCGCGCGGCCTCGGGAGCATCGAACAGCACGTCGTCGCGCGGGTCGCCGGTCACGACGACGCGGTCGGCCGGGAGCCCGAAGGCGCTGCGCAGCCGACCCGCCGAGAGCTTGGAGGCGGCCGGGACCAACCCGATGGCGGAGGTGTTCCTGCGGTAGAGGGCGCGCAGCATCCGGGCCGGGAGCGCGCCGCGGAAGGTCACGGGGGAGTCGAGCTGGATCCTCTTGAGCGGGATGCCGTGCCACAGCTGCACGAGGAACGCGCCGTGGGTGCCGAAGCGGTTGGCATCGCCGAGGCCGTGCGTGACGACGACGACGCGCGCTCGCAGCGTCGCGCGGAAGCCGCGCCAGCTCGACCGCACGACGGCGGTCAGCCCGAGGGCGCGCGCCCGCGAGAGCTCGGCGCGGTCGCGGGCGAGCCAGACGAGCCGCAGCCCGGGGTCCGCCTCGCGGGCGAAGCGGTAGAGCGCGAGCGCGCCCTCGCCGAGGCCCGACCCGCTCGCGAAGGCCCAGCGGTCATCCTGTCGTCGCACGAGGGCGCTCGCCAGCCGGCCGAGCGCATAGAGCGGGAGCGAGAGAAGCGTCGTCGCATTCCCTCGGGCGAAGGTGAAGCTGGGCACCGGGCGGTCGCACTCTTTCGTCATGGGGATGGAGCGGAGTTCGGTCGAGGCGAGCCTAGCAGCGCGGATGCGCGCAGTATCGGCTGGGTAACGGTCGGTCCGGGCGCGGGGCCGCCGGCATCCGGCCTGCTTTAATCGGCTCGTGAGTGTTCTGAGCGATGCGCGTGCGGCCGGGAAGATCATCCGCAACCTCATCCGGAGCCGCACGAGCCGTCGCACCCTGGCCGGCATCCTCGAGACGCGGCCGGCGCCCGCCCCCCACAGCTACCAGATCGTGCTGTACTTCGCGGACCCCAGGGTCAACCTCTACCAGCTTCGGCAGTGGTATGCGCCGCTCGTCGAGCTGTCGAAGACCTGGCCGGTCGTGATCGTCTCGCGGGCTCCGAGCTCGATGCTGCATCTCCTCGACGAGAGCCCGTTGCCGGTCGTCTACCTTCGCAAGATCGTCGACTTCGAGAACTTCCTCGCCGAGCAGGACATCCGGATCGTGCTCTACGTCAACCAGAACGTGAAGAACTTCCAGTCGATGCGCTACGGGCGCATGTGGCACGTCTTCATCAACCACGGCGAGAGCGACAAGGCGTACATGGCGAGCAACCAGTACAAGGCCTACGACTACGCCATGGTCGCCGGCGAGGCCGCCGTCGACCGGCTGAGCCACGCGCTCTGGGACTACGACGTGGCCAAGCGCGCGCTCGTCATCGGCCGACCGCAGGCCGACTACTTCGTGGGCGAGCTCCCGTACACGCCGGATGAGCGGGTCACCGTGCTCTACGCGCCGACCTGGGAGGGCGACCGCGGCTCGATGAGCTATGGATCGGTGCTGAGCCACGGCCTCTCGATCGCCCGCAGCCTTCTCGCCGACCCGCGCTACCGGCTCGTCTACCGTCCGCATCCGCGCAGCGGCGTGACGAATCCCGAGTACCGGCGGGCGAACGAGCAGATCATCCGCGAGATCGCCGCCGCCAACGCGCGGGATCCGCGGGCGCATCACATCTACGATGAGAGTCCGGCGATCGGCTGGCAGCTGGGGTCGACGGATGTCGCGATCACCGACATCTCCGCCATGGTCTACGACCGGCTCGCGACCGGAAGGCCGCTCATCGTCACGAGGCCGGCGTCACCCGAGGCCCAGGTCGAGACGGAGGGCTACCTCGGGTCGGCGGAGTGGCTGGATGCGGATGCGGCCCCGGATGTCATCACGCACGTCGAGCGGGTGCGCGGCGACGCGGAGGCGCTCGAACGGCTGCAGCACTGGGTGCGGTTTCACTTCGGCGACACGACGCCGGGGGCGGCGACCGCGCGGTTCCACGGCGCCGTCGGGCAACTCATGGAGGAGTGGGAGCGGCACGCCGCGATCCATGCCGATGACGCGCCGACCGGTCAGTTCGACGTGCTCGACGGTGACGACGATGACGAGGACGAGGCGCCCGGTGCCGACTGACCGCCGTCGGCCCCCTTCGAGCCGGGTTCTTCTCCGGTCGAGCTCGTCGAGACCTCGCTCCCTGAGGTCGCACCGCTGGTTGAGGAGCGTGTAGCGCGTATCGAAACCTGCTTCCCCGCTTTGAGCACCCGCGCCTTCTTCACCCGCGGCTCCAGATTCGGCGGGAAGACATCCGGCGGCGCCCCGAAGGCGGTGCGCGAGCTCGTCACGACCTTCCGCCCGAGCAGGTGATTCGCGGTGCCTCCGACGACGGCCCCGATGCCGAACGGCAGGATGCGCCCCACCGCGCCCGTCGTCGTATTGCGAGCGAATCGGCGCAGGAAGGACTTGCGCATCCGGTCGGCGATCTGCCCCACGAAGGCCTGCGGAACGCTCTTGCCGATGACGTCGCCCCAGAACTTGGTCTGCGGAACGCCCTTGCCGGTCGCCTGGGCCGCGAGGTTGCGCACGAGGTCGGCGCCGGAGGTGCCGAGCATCATGGCCATGACGATCGTGCGGGCGCGGTCCGGGTCGGTCACGGCGATGCCGTGCACCTCGGTGACCGACTGCGCGAAGAGCGCCGTCGTCTCGAGGAACCCCGCTGTCTCGACACCGGTGAGCACGAGGCTGATGCCGGTTCCCACGCCGGGAACGAAGGCGGCGGCGCCGACTCCCGCGCCGCCGGTCGTGACGGCGGCGAGGTAGCGGCGTTCGAGGATCTGAACGACGCGCGCGGGGGAGGCATCCGGATGCCGCCGGCGGATGCCGCGGATGTGCGCGAGCACGACGGGCCGCTGCGTCGTGAGCAGCCGGTCGAAGCCCTTGACGGCCATCGGATGCTGCGCCGCCTGGGTCGACTCGATGCTGACGGGTTCGATCGCCTTCACCCTGCCGCCTCTCCTCGGGACATCAATCATAGGTGCCCCCGCTCTCCGCGGGTTGCGTGGCACCGCACGGTATTCGCTGGTTGAGCAGCCTGGCGCAGCCAGGCGTATCGAAACCTTCTGCAATTCTGTACACCCCTGTACAATTCCCCCCATGACCTCCACCTACTCCCTCACCGAGGCCCGTGCGAACCTCCCTCTCCTCCTCAACAGGGTCGCCGACGGCGAGGACATCACCATCACTCGTCACGGCCGGCCGGCGGCGGTTCTGGTGAGTCATGATCGCTGGATGAAGACTGCGAGG
>JBIQHP010000089.1:0-8736 GCA_044508495.1 Clavibacter sp. | reverse complement strand
AGCGCATGGCTCGAGCAGTAGGAATCGACCTCGGAACGACCAACTCGGTCGTCTCGGTCCTGGAGGGTGGCGAGCCCACCGTCATCGCGAACGCGGAGGGCTTCCGGACGACACCGTCGGTCGTCGCCTTCACCAAGGACGGGGAGGTCCTCGTCGGCGAGACCGCCAAGCGGCAGGCGGTGACCAACGTCGACCGTACGATCGCGAGCGTCAAGCGCCACATGGGCACCGACTGGAAGACGGACGTCGACGGCAAGACCTACACGCCGCAGGAGATCTCGGCCCGCATCCTCGGCAAGCTCAAGCGCGACGCCGAGCAGTACCTGGGCGACACGGTGACGGATGCCGTCATCACGGTTCCCGCCTACTTCAACGACGCCGAGCGCCAGGCCACCAAGGAGGCCGGTGAGATCGCCGGCCTCAACGTGCTGCGCATCATCAACGAGCCCACGGCCGCCGCGCTCGCCTACGGTCTCGACAAGGGCAAGGAGGACGAGCTCATCCTCGTCTTCGACCTCGGCGGCGGGACCTTCGACGTGTCCCTGCTCGAGGTGGGCAAGGACGACGACTTCTCCACGATCCAGGTGCGGGCCACCTCCGGCGACAATCGCCTCGGCGGCGACGACTGGGACCAGAGGATCGTCGACCACCTCATCAAGAAGTTCAAGGAGACGACCGGCGTCGACGTCTCGAAGGACAAGATCGCCAAGCAGCGCCTCAAGGAGGCCGCCGAGCAGGCCAAGAAGGAGCTCAGCTCCTCGATGAGCACGAGCATCCAGCTGCCGTACCTCTCCCTTACCGAGAACGGTCCGGCGAACCTCGACGAGACGCTCACGCGCGCCCAGTTCGAGAAGATGACGAGCGACCTGCTCGACCGGACCAAGAAGCCCTTCGCCGACGTCATCAAGGAGGCCGGCATCAAGGTCGCCGACGTGGCCCACGTCGTGCTCGTCGGCGGCTCGACCCGCATGCCCGCCGTCGTGGACCTCATCAAGAAGGAGACCGGGGGCAAGGAGCCCAACAAGGGCGTGAACCCGGATGAGGTGGTCGCCGTCGGCGCCGCCCTCCAGGCCGGTGTCCTCAAGGGCGAGCGCAAGGACGTGCTCCTCATCGACGTCACCCCCCTGAGCCTCGGCATCGAGACCAAGGGCGGCATCATGACGAAGCTCATCGAGCGCAACACCGCCATCCCGACCAAGCGCAGCGAGACCTTCACGACGGCCGACGACAACCAGCCGTCCGTGGCCATCCAGGTCTTCCAGGGCGAGCGCGAGTTCACCAAGGACAACAAGGCGCTCGGAACCTTCGAGCTGACCGGCATTGCGCCGGCGCCCCGGGGCGTCCCCCAGATCGAGGTGACCTTCGACATCGACGCCAACGGCATCGTCCACGTCTCCGCGAAGGACAAGGGCACCGGCAAGGAGCAGTCGATGACGATCACCGGCGGCTCGTCGCTCGCCAAGGAGGACATCGACCGGATGATCCGCGAGGCGGAGGAGCATGCCGCCGAGGACAAGGCCCGCCGGGAGGCCGCTGAGATGCGCAACTCCGCGGAGCAGCTCGCCTTCGCGACCGAGAAGCTCCTGACCGACAACGCCGACAAGCTGCCGGACGAGGTCAAGACCGAGGTCCAGGCGGATGTCGACGCGCTCAAGACCGCGCTCGCGGGCGAGGACGACGACGCGGTGAACACCGCATTCGACAAGCTCAACGAGAGCCAGACGAAGATCGGCGAGGCTCTCTACCAGCAGAGTCAGACCGCCGAGGCGACCGCCGCCGAGTCGGAGACGGGTGAGCCGGCCTCACCCGACGACGAGGACATCGTCGACGCCGAGGTCGTCGAGGACGAGCCAGAGGGCGGCACGAAGTAGCGATGGCCGCCGATAAGAACAAGGACCGGAAGAAGCGAGACGACTCCTCGGAGGAGACTGTCCCGGGCGACCCTTCGGCGAGCTCGGGGCAGGCCGAGGGAGCGGCGGAGCCGGTCGTGCGCGACAAGCGACGGATCGACCCGGAGACGGGCGAGGCCCGGAAGGGTGTCGAGGACGTCGGCGAGCATCTCACCGACGAGGACCTCGCGAGACTTCTCGAGGAGCCGGTGACGGCCGAGCCCGAATCGGATGCCGCGGCGGAACACCTCAACGACCTCAAGCGGGTGCAGGCGGAGTACGCCAACTACCGCAAGCGGGTCGACCGCGACCGGTACGTCGCCCGGGAGCTCGCGGTGGGCGAGGTCATCACCGGCATCCTGCCCGTGCTCGACGACCTCGATCTCGCGCACGCCCACGGCGACCTCGAGGGCAGCCCGCTCGAGCTCGTCGCGCAGAAGATCCGCACGATCTTCGGTCGGTACGGCCTCGTGCAGGTCGGCGAGGCCGGCGAGCCGTTCGACCCGAACCTCCACGAGGCGATCGCCCAGCTGCCGAGCAAGGAGGTCACGGTCGACACGATCGCCGAGGTCGTGCAGCCCGGGTACCGGCTCGGCGAGCGGCTGCTGCGTCCGGCCAAGGTCGCGGTCTCCGTTCCCGAGGAGTAGAGGAGTAGTCGTGGCCAGCCAGGACTGGTTCGACAAGGACTTCTACAAGGTCCTCGGGGTTTCGAAGGACGTCTCCCAGGCCGATCTCAAGAAGACGTATCGCAAGCTCGCCCGCAAGTACCACCCGGACTCCAATCCGGGCGACGCGAAGGCCGAGGCGCGGTTCAAGGAGATCAGCGAGGCGAACTCCGTGCTCTCGGACCCCGAGTCCCGCAAGGAGTACGACCAGATGCGGGCGATGGGCACCGGCATGCCCCGCTTCACCGCGGGCGGACAGAACGGCGGCTTCGAGGACGTCTTCGGCGGGATGTTCGGCAGCGGACAGCGGGGCGGATATCAGGCGAGCGGGTTCGAGGACATCTTCGGCAGCATGTTCGGCGGCGGCTTCGGCCAGTCCACCGGCGGGTTCCGCGGCGCGGGCGGTCCCACCAGGGGCCGCGACCTCACCGCGACGACGACGCTCGACTTCCTGACCGCGATCAAGGGGGACACCGCGCGACTCCAGTCGTCGGGCGGCAAGCCGATCAGCGTGCGCATCCCCGCGGGTGTCGCGGATGGGCAGAAGATCCGGCTCAAGGGCAAGGGCGAGCCGAGTCCGGACGGCGGCGCCCCCGGCGACCTGACCCTCACGGTCACCGTGCGCAAGCATCCGGTGTTCGAGCGGGACGGCCTCAACCTGCGCGTCGACGTTCCGGTCACCTTCGCCGAGGCCACCCTCGGCGCGACGATCGAGGTCCCGACCCTCGGCGGCGATCCGGTCAAGCTCAAGATCGCGCCGGGCACGCCGAGCGGTCGCGTCCTGCGCGTCAAGGGGCGCGGCGTCACGACGACGAAGGGCACCGGCGACCTGCTGGCCGAGGTGGTCGTGGCGGTGCCCGGTCACCTCACGGCGGAGGCGAAGGGCTATCTGGAGAAGTTCCAGAAGGCGATGCCCACCGAGAACCCCCGTGCCGATCTCATCGCCAGGGCGAAAGGATGACGACGATGGACGAGAACTCGCCGCTCTTCGCGATCGCGATGGCCGCGGAGCTCGCCGGCATGCATCCGCAGACCCTGCGGCAGTACGACCGGCTCGGTCTCGTGAGTCCCCGCCGCACGGCCGGGCAGTCCCGCCGGTACTCGATGCGGGATGTGGCCCAGCTCCGGGAGATCGCGCGGCTCGGCGGGGAGGGCGTGAGCCTCGAGGGCATCCGTCGCATCCTGGAACTGGAGAACCACGTCCTCGAGCTGCAGGCGCGGGTGCGCGAGCTCGAGAGCGCGCTCGCCGATGAGCTGCTCAACCGCCCGGGTCGTCGCGTCTTCGCCGCCGGAGAGTCGGGCGATGTCGTGTCGCTGCGCGCCGGGACACGGGCGCAGCGCAACACCCAGGTGGTCGTCTGGCGGCCCTTCGGTCCCTAGACGTCGGGCTGCGCCGCCACGCCGGGCGGTCACGATGCGTAAAAGAGGGGAAAGTCGTACTGGTCATCCGGGGTCGGATTCCGCTAGCCTCAAGGTGCTGAGGCCCTGACTTCGTCTGCCGTCGCACCGTCGATGGGACTCAGCACAGTTCATACCCGCAGGGAGAACGACCTGTGACCCGAGGCCGTACCGTCGTGACCGCGTTGCCGCGGAACGCCGGCGCGCCCTGGTGGAGGGTCGTGCTGAGCGTCGTTCTGGCGCCTCTCATGCTCGCGTCGTTCCTGCTGAGCCCGGTGGACCCGGTCGCGACTGCGGCCGCCTCGTCTCTCGCCGGCGCGGCATCGACGACTGCTCCGCGTCCGGTCGCGGTCGGCCCGGCGGTCCCCGTGGCGGGACCGGCGGATGACGCGCAGGCTCCCGCGGAGGAGCAGCCGACTCAGTACGAGGAGACCCGGACGATCGTGGTCGTGACGACGACGACCCCGGCGCCCCCAGGGTCGTCGAGTCTCTCCAATTGCGTCTTGAAGAATGTCGACTCGGGCACCCCGGGGAACCAGACGGACACCTCCTCGTCCTCGAGCTCCTCCACGAGCAGCACTCTCGTGTGCGGCCCGGGAACGGTCGGGCCGACGACGGTCGGGACCCCTCCCGCCGATCCGCCGCCCCCGGCGGACGTTCCCGCCGAGGAGCCGCCGGCTCCCGGCGAGGGTGACTCCGAGGATCCCGAGGACGAGCCCGTCATCGCGCCGGCGAGCTTCGGCACGCCCGTGCGGATCCTCGGTGGGGATGCCGACGACGAGCTGGGGCTGGATGACGCGGAGCCGCCCATGACGACCATGGGCGAGGAAGGGGAGGGAGACGGCGAGGATCCGCCGGCCGACCCCACTCCCTTCATCGTCGCGGTCGGTGCTGGCGAGGTCCTGGTCTATGTCGACGGGGACGACCTCGTGATCGGCACGGAGCGTCGCCCCCTCGCCGAGATCTCCGAGGTCACCATCACGAGCTCCGGCGGCGCGCGGATCACGATCGACGCGAGCGCGCTCGGACTCGGGGTCCCTCTGACGGTGCACGGCGCCGCCGGCGACACTCTCGTCGTCGCGGCCGACGGACTCGACTGGATGCTCGGCGCGACCTCCGGCTCGGGGCGGCTCGAGCTCGGCGGCATCGTCCTCGACTACACGGGCATCACCTCGATCGAGGCGACCGGATCGGATGCCGCCCTCCACAGCCCAGCCGGCCAGACCGGCGAGGTCACCTGGGAGGTCACCGGCGCCGGGGCGGGCAGCGTCCTGGGCATCGGCTTCTCCGGCTTCGCCGCTCTGGTGGGCGCGGCATCCTCAGACGACGTCTTCATCGTCCGCACCGGGGGAAGCATCGGACACGTCGACGGCGGTACGGGTGGAAGCGACTCGCTCGAACTGCATCCCGACGGCGGCGAGGTCTACTCGATCCCCGAGGGCAGCGACTCCGGCACGATCACCTTCGAGGGCTCGACCGTGTCCTACGCCGGTCTCGAGCCGATCACCGTGGCCGGCTCGCCCGACGACGTGACCGTCACCACCACGACCGCGGACGACATCCTGGAGGTGAGTCAGGATCCGGACACCCTCGAGATCCTGGTCGCGAGCGTGCTCACGACGCCGTCGATGGAGAGCGTCACGCTCGTCGTCCCGACCACGCTCCTGGAGATCCTCGCCTCCGCCCCCGGAGTGACGATCCGGGTGATCGGCGACCTCTCCCTGCCGGGCGTCACGCTCCGCATCGTCGCGGCCTACATCGTGATCGACGGAGTGACGATCGACCTGCGGAGCGGGAGCGGCGACGGCAGCCTCGTGCTCTCCGCCGGAACGGACGGCGACGCGATCGCGAGCCTCACCGTGACCGACAGCGAGCTCTACGCCGGCGACATCGAGCTCAGCTCGACCGCGACCCCCGCGCCGGCCTCCGGGTCCATGGTGACGGTGACCGCGTCGGCCGAGACGATCCTCTCCGGGTCGACCGCGATCGAGGCGAGCGGCGACGTGCTCATCCGCAGTGCGGTCGCCGCCGACGCCCAGGCTCTCGCCGAGCCGCTCGCGGTCGGGTCGACGGGTGCGGATGTCGCGGTCGCCACTGCGATCGTCAGCACCTCGGCCGTTACCCGGATCGCCGGTGCGTCGACGGTCGGCGCCAGCGGCAGCGTGCGAGTCGAAGCGGTCAACGAGACGACCGTCGACGTGACCGCGGACGCGAGCGGGGCGACGGCCGGAGGGTCGATCGCGACCGCCAAGGTGACCGCATCCGCTCTGAGCGAGATCGTCGGCTCCGGCGCGATCACCGCGGCGGGCCTGTCGGTCCTGGCGGAATCGATCATCTCGGTGACGGCGTCCGCGACGGCGAGCCCCGGCGGCGCGACAGAGAACGATGCCGCACCCTCCGACACGACCGAGGATCACGCCGACACCCCGGATGGCTCCCTCACGGTCGCCGGCGCCATCGCCCTCGTCGACCTCACCCAGTCGACGATCGCCAGCCTCGCCCCTGCGCCCGGCACCGTCGTGACCGCGACGGGTCCGGACGGCGTGGCCGTGCGCGCCTCCTCGCGCGGCGGGTCGACCGCGGTCGCCGACGGCAGTCCCGTGGCGACAGACGCCGACGGCGTCGGCGTCGCCGTCGCCGTGAACCTCGTCGACGTCACGACCAGGGCGACAGTGCTCGGCGCGACCGTCGCGGCGCTGGCACTCGTCGTCGAGGCGACGACCGCACCCGAGCTCGTGACGAGCGCCAACGAGTACTTCGCGCGGGCCGTGTCGGGGGCTTCCGCCGGCAGTGGCGGGGCGGCGACGGCCTCCGTCGGGGTCGCCGGCGCACTGGCCGTCACCATGGCCACGGTCTCCACTCTCTCCTCGATCGCGGGCGACATCGTGCTCCTCGATCCCGACGGCTTCGAGCCCGCGCTCACCGACGTCGAGATCACGTCCCGTTCCGCCAAGGAGGCAGGAGCTGTCGCGAACCCGGGCGTCCCGGTCGCGGGCGCGACCACCGGTGTGGGGACGAGTGTCGCGCTCACCGTCGTCGAGGACAGCACCGTCGCCGAGCTGGCCGACGCGGCGACCATGACGGGTCTCGCGAACCTCAGCGTGTTCGCCGACTCGACTTCGCGCGCGACGACCGAGGCCGTCGGCGGGGCCACCACCTCCGGGGTGGCCCTGGCCGGAGCGACCGCGATCACGGTCTCGACCGCCGCGACGACATCGCGCCTCGGATCCGGTGACCGGCTCGAGGCGGCCGGAGACGTCCTCATCTCGGCGAACCAGATCGCCCCCGTGACCACGACCGCACGCGGTGCGGCCGAAGCCGGAGACGTCGCCGTTGGCCTCGCGCTGGCTCTGGCCATCGTCGACCACACGGTACGAGCCACGACCGAACGCGACGTGACCGCGGGCGGCACGATCGTCATCCGGGTCACCGGGGCATCCGGCACGGTCACCCTCGCCGAGGCATCGGCCGGGGGCGCCCCCGAGCAGACCGGCGATCCCGGCCAGCCGACCGCGTCGGACCAGATGGACGACGCCCGGACCTTCGCGGAGGGATCGGCGGGCAGCGCCGTGCCGCCCGCGCTTCCGGCTCCCGACACTCCGAGCGGCCCGGTCAGCGTGGCCGCCGCGATCGCGGTGACCCTGCACAGCTCCACGGCCGACGCCTCGGTGAGCGGGGTCCACCTCGTCGCCTCCGGCGTCACGATCGAGGCGTACCACCACGACCTCGCCGACTCGACCGCCTCGGGCCAGCCCGCGGATCGCGGACCTCCCGGGTCGAGCATCGCCGCCGGCATCGCGATCACCGACGCTCACGTCGTGATCACCGCGGAGGCCGGACCCGGAACCACCATCGACACCGATGCGCTCACCCTCGGCGCCGGAGTCGACGACACCACAGCAATGGGGGATCCCGCTACAGCCCACCGGTTCGCCGCGACCTCGATCGCCGGCGCCGGGAGCGGCGGCACTCTCGGACTGGCCGGCTCGGTCGCCGTCCTCGTCGCCGACATCCAGACCTCGGCTCGGCTGCTTCCCGGCGCATCCGTCGACCTCGATCTCGATGCGGACGGCGCAGGCGGCTCGCTCTCGATCGTCGCCTTCTCCGCAGCGGAGTCCGCGGCCTCGGCGCTCGTCGCGCGCGGGGCCTTCCCCGGTTCGCCCACGGTCGGCGTCGGCGCCGCCGTCGCGATCGCGGTCGTCGACCACCGCACCTTCGCCGGAATAGAGGACTCCGCCGTCGTCACGGGCGCCGGAGACGTCGAGATCGCCGCCGATGCGTTCGACGACACCTTCGCGCTCGCCGAGGGCTCGGTCGCCGGTGCGGATGCCGCGGTCGCCCCCTTCCTCGCGACGACCCTCGCGACCGTGGAGACGACCGCACGGGTGGGCAGCGGGGCGGTCCTCGTGACCACCGGATCGGTATACCTCACCGCGACCCAGCAGGCGACGACCTGGTCGGCTGCCGACGCGGCGACCGAGACCGCAAGCGTCGCCGCGGTCGGAGCCGGCATCGCCCTGACCATCGCCGAGCACACCGTGCGCGCCTCGCTCGCTCGCGCGGTCGAGGTCGGGGGCGATCTCACGATCGTCGCGGCGAGCCTGTCGGCGGCGGTCGCGGAGGCCTCCGCCTCGAGCGAGGGCGCTCCGGAGTCGGCAGGCTCTTCGGGAGATCCGGGCACCGGCGTCGACGACCAGGCCGGCAAGCAGCGCGACCAGGCCGCCGGCCTCGCCGGCGTCCCGGGCGGTTCGGAGCCCGAGCTCCCGTCCGCCACGACCTCGGGA
>JBIQHP010000088.1:0-8792 GCA_044508495.1 Clavibacter sp. | reverse complement strand
TCTATGCCATTAGCACCAGATGCCAAGAAAGCGATCATCGACGAGTACGCCACTCACCCAGGTGACACGGGAAGCCCCGAAGTGCAGGTCGCTATGCTGACCGCGCGCATCAAGGACCTCACCGAGCACCTCAAGGAGCACAAGCACGACCACCACTCGCGTCGTGGTCTGCTCCTGCTGGTCGGCCAGCGTCGTCGGCTGCTCGGCTACCTGTCGGACATCGACATCGAGCGCTACCGCTCGCTGATCGAGCGACTGGGGCTGCGCCGCTGAGGATCGTCTTCCCGCTGGTCGGGTAGCCGCGAAGCGGCATATCGAGACCACCCGGGCTTGGCTGACGGGCCGTCATCCTCCGGGGTGGCGGCCCGTTCCTTGTCCGCTCGGTAGCCTCGAACCGTGCAGATCACCGTTCGCGTCAAGCCGGGCAGCCGCAAGGGGCCGCTCGTCGAGGGCTCCGCCGGGACGGATGCCGCAGAGCTCACTGTGTACGTCCAGCAGCGCGCCGTCGACGGGCAGGCGAACTCCGCGGTGGTGGAACTCCTCGCGAAACACTTCGGTATCGCGAAGAGCGGGGTCGAGATCGTTCGCGGCCATTCTTCGCGCATCAAGACCGTCCGCATCGACAACCCCTAGTGCGGCCTGGATGCCGCGCACCCCATAGGGTCGAGGCATGAACAAAGCGCGCGTCCTGACCGTCTTCGTGCCCTACCTGCTCGTGGGCATCGTCCATCTCGTCGCGCTCGCGATCGACGCGGCACAGGTCTCGACGTTCACGAAGCCGCTGCTCATGCCGCTTCTGCTGGCCGGCTTCCTGTTCTCGCTGCCGCGCATCCGGAGCGAGATCGCCCTCCTCGGCTCGCTCGGCATCCTGTTCTCCTGGGCCGGGGATGTGACGCTCGCCTCGCCGGGCGACCTCGGCTTCCTCGTCGGGCTGGGCTTCTTCCTGCTCGCCCACGTCGCCTACATCGTCCTGTTCCTGCGCCGGCTCCGGATGCGCCGCCCGCGGCCGGTCGCACTCGTCTACCTCGCCTGGTGGGCCGGGCTCGTCGTCGTTCTCGCCCCGCATCTCGGATCGTTGCTCGTCCCGGTCGCCGTCTACGGACTGGTTCTCGGAGCGATGGGGGCGATCGGTCTCAGCTGCAACCGCTGGATCGCCGCCGGCGGCGCGCTCTTCGTGGTCTCCGACACCCTCCTCGGCCTCAATCGCTTCCTGCCGGGCTTCGAGCTGTGGCAGGTCGACCTGCTCATCATGCTCAGCTACCTCGCCGCACAGGGTCTCATCGCGTTCGGCGCGATCCGGATGGCGTGGAGACGATGAGGGCCCGCCGCACCAGGCCCCTCGCCCGCGTCAGTCTGTTCCGTCTCGGCATCACCCTCGTCATCGTCGTGACGGCGATCCTCGCCTTCACGCTGCAGGCCGGCGTCTTCCGCTGGCTGTTCCGCGGCGCGCTCGTCCTGGGCGTCATCCTGCTGTTCGGCAGCTACCTCGTGCAGTGGTGGGTGGCGCGGGGCCGATCCCGGGCCTGAGTCCGTTCAGGGAATAACTCTGCGGTCGCGGCAGTTGGCCAGTTTGTACATGCAAACGCATTGAAAGGCTGAGCTCCTCCATGACCGTCCAATTCGGCATCTTCACGGTCGGCGATGTCACGACCGACCCGACCACCGGTACGACGCCGACCGAGCACGAACGCATCAAGAACATGCTCGCGATCGCGCTCAAGGCCGAGGAGGTCGGCCTCGACGTCTTCGCCACGGGCGAGCACCACAACCCGCCGTTCGTGCCGAGCTCACCCACGACGATGCTCGGCTATCTCGCCGCCAAGACCTCGACCCTGCTCCTGTCGACGAGCACGACCCTCATCACCACGAACGATCCGGTCAAGATCGCCGAGGACTTCGCGATGCTCCAGCACGTGGCCGACGGCCGCGTCGACGTCATGCTCGGCCGGGGGAACACGGGGCCGGTCTACCCCTGGTTCGGCCAGGACATCCGTCAGGGCATCCCGCTCGCGATCGAGAACTACGCGCTTCTGCACAAGCTGTGGCACGAGGATGTCGTCGACTGGTCCGGAAAGTTCCGCACCCCGCTTCAGGGCTTCACCTCGACGCCGCGTCCCCTCGACGGCGTTGCGCCCTTCGTGTGGCACGGGAGCATCCGCTCGCCCGAGATCGCCGAGCAGGCCGCCTACTACGGCGACGGGTTCTTCGCGAACAACATCTTCTGGCCGCGCGAGCACTATATGCAGCTCATCAACCTCTACCGCCAGCGTTTCGAGCACTACGGCCACGGCACCGCCGACCAGGCGATCGTGGGCCTCGGCGGACAGGCCTTCATGCGGGCGAAGTCGCAGGACGCCGTGGACGAGTTCCGCCCGTACTTCGACAACGCCCCGGTCTACGGCCACGGGCCGACTCTCGAGGAGTTCGCCGAGCAGACCCCGCTCACGGTCGGCAGCCCGCAGCAGGTCATCGACCGCTATGCGGGCATGCGGGAGAGCTTCGGCGACTACCAGCGCCAGCTGTTCCTCATGGACCACGCCGGGTTGCCCCTCAAGACCGTGCTCGAGCAGCTCGACATCCTGGGCGGCGAGGTCGTGCCCGTGCTTCGCAAGGAGTTCGCGAAGGGCCGCCCGGCGCACGTCCCCGACGCTCCCACGCACGCGGCGCGCGTCGCCGCAGCCGCAGCAACCCGTTTCAAGGAGTCCGAAGCATCGACGGCTCTGGAAGGCATACGGTGACAGGGATGGAAGGCACAAACTCCTTGAAACGGGTTGCCGTGGTGTCGGCGGGGCTCAGCCAGCCGTCGTCGACCCGGATGCTCGCCGACCGGCTTGCCGACGCGACCGTGCGGGAGCTGCAGGGCCAGGGCATCCGGGCCGCCGTCGACACGATCGAGCTGCGCGACCACGCACGCGACGTGACGAACCACATGCTCGCCGGCTTCCCGAGTCCTGCACTCGCCGACGTCATCGAGCGCGTCGTCAGCGCCGACGGGCTCGTGGCGGTGAGCCCGGTCTTCGCGGCCAGCTACAGCGGGCTGTTCAAGTCCTTCTTCGACATCCTCGACCCGGAGTCGCTCGCCGAGATGCCGGTGCTCATGGGGGCGACCGGCGGCACGCCGCGACACTCGCTCGCCCTCGATCACGCCCTGCGCCCGCTCTTCGCCTACCTGCGGGCGGATGCGATTCCCACGGCGGTGTACGCCTCCTCGGCGGACTGGGGCAGCGACGGCGAGGAGGGGACCCTGGCCTCGCTGCCGGAGCGCATCGAGCGGGCCGGCGTGCAGTTCGCCCGCGCGGTGGCGACCTCGGATCGCTCGAGCCGCGTGCGCGACCCCTTCGCCCTCGACCCGAGCTTCAACCCGACGGGCGGCTTCACCGCGAGCTGAGTCGGAGGGAATGCGACTTCCTGTCCTCCACAGTGACCGAGGTAGCGAGTTGTTCATGATGTGAACGAGGTCGGCCTTCGGCATGGCGCCGGAGTCTCCATCATCGTTGAATGCCGTTCGAGAGGTTCCAATGTCAACGAAGTGTTGACGATCTGAGTCAAGGCGCATAGTCTGTGGATGCGGAGATCCTGACCAGTGCGCTCAAGCACGGTGTGACCGTTGACCAGATTCGCTCAGTACTGAGGACACCCTTCAGGATCATTCACGGTGACGATGACCTCACCCTGGTGATCGGTCCCGATGGAACTGCCGCGTTGTTCGAAGTTATCGTGGCATTTGACGAGGAGGAGACTCGCGTGATTCATGCGATGCCTTTGCGCCCTAAGTTCTATCGGATGCTGTGAGACGCACATGACCAGGCTCAGCAAAGACGAATTGGCGGGGGAATACCGGAAGGCTATGGCCTGGCTCGACACGCTCGAGCCGGCTTCCGCTGAAGGGGAGGACCCGGTCGACCTGAGGCGGATAGGTCATGCGGTCCACGACCTGGAGAAAGCCGAAGCAGAATTGCACGCAGCGGTCGGCGAGTCGCGTGCCAGGGGTCGGTCCTGGACCATGATCGGGCTCACGCTCGGTGTCAGCAGGCAGGCGGCGCAGCAACGCTTCGGTCGGTTGACGACGCAGCCGCGGTGAGCCGGCCCTACAGCGCCTTGACCGCCGCGAGCACCTTGCTGAGCGAGTCCTTCGCGTCCCCGAACAGCAGCTCGGTCTTGGGGCTGTAGAGCAACTCGTTCTCGATCCCTGCGAACCCCGGGCGCATGGAGCGCTTGAGGAAGACGACCTGATTGGCGTCCCCGACCTCGAGGATCGGCATCCCGTAGATCGGCGAACCGGGCGTCGACTTGGCCGCCGGGTTCACCACGTCGTTCGCGCCCACGACGAGCACGACGTCCGTGGACTTGAACTCGGGGTTGACCTCGTCAAGCTCCTTGAGGGCCTCGTAGGGCACGTTCGCCTCGGCGAGCAGCACGTTCATGTGCCCCGGCATCCGGCCGGCGACCGGATGGATGCCGAACACGACGTGCACGCCGCGCTCCCCGAGGGCGGTCGCGAGCTCCGCGATCGTGTGTTGACCCTGCGCCACGGCGAGGCCGTAGCCGGGGACGATGACGACGTTCTGGGCGTACCCGAGCTGCACCGCGACATCCTCGGCCGAGCTCGAGCGCACCGGCCGATCGCTCACCTCGGTCGAGCCGGCGGTCGACCCGCCCTTGAAGGCGCCGAACAGGATGCCGGTCACGCCGCGCCCCATCGCCTTCGCCATCGCCATGGTCAGGATGGTCCCACTCGCGCCGACGAGAGTGCCCGCGACGAGAAGCAGCACGTTGTCGAGCACGATTCCGCTCGCCGCCACGGCGATCCCGGTGAACGCGTTGAGCAGCGAGATGACGATGGGGACGTCGGCGCCGCCGACGGGCAGCACGAGCATGACGCCCACCGCGAGCCCGAGGACGAGCAGCGCCACCGCCCAGCCCCAGGCGCCGGTGATCACGACGAACACGCTCGCCACGATGGCGGCCAGAACCGACAGGGACATGACCCAGCGAAGGCCGGGGAACAGCACCGGTCTGGTGGTCATGATCTCCTGCAGCTTGAGCACGGTGATCGCCGAGCCCGAGAAGGAGATCGCCCCGATCAGCATCGTGAAGACGACCGCGATCCGGAACACCGTGTCCTCGTGCTGCCCGAGCTCCAGCACCGCCACGAGTGCTGCCGCGCCGCCGCCGACGCCGTTGAAGCCGCCGACGAGCTGCGGCATCTGCGTCATCTTCACCCGGCGTGCGATGGGGACGGCGATGGCCGAGCCGACGGCGATCGCCGCAATGATGAGCAGGAGGTTCTCCACGTGCATCGACAGGAACACCGTGACGATGGCGATGAGCGCACCGGTGGCGCCGATCAGGTTGCCGCGACGGGCATGCCGGGGCGAGGAGAGCCCCTTGAGCGCGAGGATGAAGCAGACGGCGGCGACGAGGTAGAGGACGGCTGTCCATTCCGGGGTCAGGATGCTCACTTCGCAGCCCCCTCGGTGCTCGTCGTCGCGCCCGTGGGTGGGGTCGCGTCGCTCTTCGCCGGCTTCTTGCCGCGGAACATCTCGAGCATCCGGTCGGTCACCACGAACCCGCCCACCACGTTGGCGGTGGCCAGCACGACGGCGACGATGGCGATCGTGAGCAGCAACGGGTCGGTCGTCTGGCCGGCGACGATGATCGCGCCGACGAGGATGATGCCGTGGATGGCGTTCGCGCCCGACATGAGCGGGGTGTGCAGCTTGCTCGTGACCTTGGAGACGACCTCGAAGCCGACGAACACGGCGAGCACGGTATAGGTCAGAAGGATGACCGCTTCCTCAGCGTCCATTACTTGGCTGCCTTCTTGGTAGTAGGGGCTTTGGCTGTCGTGGTGGTCTTCTTCGCGGGCGCCTTCCTGGCCGCCGGCGCTGCGCGCGTGGCGAGCGCCTGGGCCGTGGGCTCGTGCACGACGTCGCCGTCGCGGGTGAGACAGGCCCCGGCGACGACCTCGTCGGAGTAGTCCGGCGCGACCTTCCTCTCCGCGGTCATGAGGGCGAGCAGGTTCGCGACGTTCTTTGCATAGAGGCGGGAGGCATCCGAGGGGATCGCGGAAGGGGCATCCTGCAGCCCGACGAGCGTTACGGTGCCACCGTCGACCTTGACGGGGGTGTCCTGCCCGGCGACGACGCCCTCGACGTTGCCTCCGGACTCCGCCGCGAGGTCGATCACGACCGATCCGGCGCGCATGCCCTGCACCATCTTCTTGGTGACGAGCAGCGGCGCCGCCCGGCCCGGGATCGCGGCCGTAGTGATGAGGATGTCGGCGGCCGCCACGTGCGGCGCGAGCAGGTCGCGCTGGCGCTGGGCGCGGTCCTCGGCGAGCTCCTTCGCGTATCCGCCGGTGCCCTCGGCCGCGGCGTCGAGGTCGAGGTTGATGAAGGTGCCGCCCATCGAGCGCACCTCGTCGGCGGAGGCGGCCCGGATGTCGTTGGCCGACACGCGCGCGCCCAGCCGCTTGGCCGTGCCGATGGCCTGCAGCCCGGCGACCCCCGCACCGAGCACAAGAACCTTCGCGGGCGGGATCGTGCCGGCCGCGGTCATGTAGAGGGGGAAGAAGCGCGGATACCGGATGGCCGCCTCGAGCACCGCGCGGTAGCCGCCGACGAGCGCCTGGGAGCTGAGCGCGTCCATCGACTGCGCGCGCGAGATGCGGGGCACGAGCTCGAGGGCGAAGGAGGTCACGCCGGCCTTCGCGAGGGCCTCGACCGTCGGCAGTTCCGAGGAGGGGGAGCCGAGGCCGATCGTCACGGCGCCCTTCTTGAGGGCTTTCGCGGTGTCCGGGGAGAGCGGGCGCACGTGGAGCAGCACGTCGAGTCCGCCGGGGGCGAGCTTCGCCACGATCGACGCTCCGGCATCCTTGTAGGCGGCGTCGGAGTAGCCGGACGCCTCGCCCGCGCCCTTCTCGACGACGACCTCGAGGCCGAGCGCCGTGAGCTGCTGCACCGTCTCCGGTGTCGCCGCCACCCGTCGCTCTCCCGCTCGCAGTTCACGTGTGACACCAACTCGCACCGGCGGCTCCTTTCGGGATGCTCCTAGCGTATCGACTGCGCGGGCCTGTCGAGTGCAGGCACTGGCGAGTGCAGGACTGCCGAGTGCAGGGGGAATGCTCGACAGCCAGGCAGGGTTGGAGCAGGGGAGCGCAGGGGCAGAGGAGAGCAGGGCGAGACATGGCCGACTACGGGCAGGACCTTCGATTCGGGACGTTCATCACGCCGGTGTCGGCCGACCCGCAGCAGGTCATCGACCTCGCCGTGCTGAGCGACCGGCTCGGCTTCGACCTCGTGACCTTCCAGGATCATCCGTATCAGCCCGCGCTCCTCGACGCCTGGAGCCTGCTCGCCTTCGTCGCGGCCCGCACCGAGCGCATCCATCTCTCGGCCAACGTCTCGAACCTGCCGCTGCGGCTCCCGGTCGTCCTCGCCCGATCCTCGACGACGATCGATCTGCTGAGCGGCGGTCGCTTCGAGCTCGGCCTCGGCGCCGGCGGTTTCTGGGACGCCATCGAGGCGGTCGGCGGTCGGCGGCTCACCCCTGCTCAGTCGGTCGACGCCCTCGAGGAGGCGATCCTCGTCATCCGCGCGATCTGGGCGGTCGGCGAGCCGGGCGGCGCGAGTGTCGAGGGCGAGTTCTACTCGGTGCGCGGCGCCAAGCGCGGGCCGGCGAGCCCGCATCCCATCGGCATCTCGGTCGGGGCGTACAAACCGCGGATGCTGCGCCTGACCGGCCGTGTGGCGGACGGCTGGGTCCCCTCGTTCGGCTATCTCGAGAGCCTCGAAGCCTTCGCGCGCATGAATGCGCTCATCGACGAAGGCGCCGAGCAGTCCGGGCGCTCGCCCGCGGGCATCCGCCGCTGGCTCAACATCGGGGCCGCGGATGCGACGGTCGATCGCCTCGTCGAGCTCGCCGTCGAGCACGGCACGAGCGGGTTCATCCTCGCCGGGGACGATGCCGCCACGATGGAGCGCTTCGCCGCCGAGGTGATTCCTGCGGTACGTGAGGCGGTCGCTGCGGCGCGGTAGCCCTGTTCTTTGCGCTCAGCCCAGAGGCAGGTGTCGCACGCGTACATGCTCCGCACCGAGTGATACCACCACACCGCGCACGAGGTCAGCTTCCAGCCCGGGAAGGTTCGCCAAGAGGAGTGCCGCTTGAGCGGGAGGCTTGAGCCGATCGCCCGATCTCAGAAGCACGAGCGATGGCGCCGTACCACGACTCAGTGCGAGCAGTGTGGTGAAGTCGCTGTCTGCCGAGATGATCGCCCGGCCTTCCGCGATGGCGAGCGCACTCACGTCGGTATCGGGGGCGCCTCCGAGCCCCTGCTCAAGGAGGTGTGTCGCCTCGAGGCCTCCGTCGCGGAGCAGATCGGCGATGCGCGGCGAAAGGTTCTCGTCGACGAGAAGCTTCATGCCGCGACGAACGGGCGTTCCTGCGGCATCGACTCCGCTGCGAACGCGAGCGCCGCATGCACGTCATCTCGCGTAAGCGAGGGGTAGTCGGCGAGCAACTCGTCGACTGTCGAGCCGGCTGCAAGCTGGCCCAGGACCACGGAGACGGTGACGCGAGTGCCGCGGATCGTCGGCACACCAGCCATGATGGCCGGGTCTGCGGTGATTCGATCGGTGGTCATGGCCCTGAGTCTACCGCCAGGCTCCCGAATCTCGGAGAGTTGACTGTCTCCCGGGTGGGAGGCAATGGTCGCCGCGGCGCGCCGCCACTAGGACGGAACCGCCTCGACTGGTAGACTCGCGGAGGCTGATTCGAGCAGTGCTCGGTCG
>JBIQHP010000002.1:3127-60508 GCA_044508495.1 Clavibacter sp. | reverse complement strand
TCGCTCGACAAGCGCGCGATCGAGGTCCCCGTGGCGGCTCCGCGCGGCGACATCGTCGATACCAACGGCGTCGTGCTCGCCGACAGCGTCACCCGGTACGACATCACCGCGTCGCCCAGGAACACGAAGCAGTTCAAGCGCACTGCGGAGGACGGGACCGTCTCGGAGATCTCGGTCCTGCAGGCGCTCACCGAGATCGCAGAACTCACCGGCGCGAGCGCCAACGATCTGCTCCTCGCCGTCACGACGGACCCGAAGTCCGACTGGGCGATGCTCGTGAAGGCGGTCGACACCTCGACCTACCGCGCGATCCGCGACCTGGGCATTCCGTGGGTCTACGCCCAGGCACGGCCGCACCGCACCTATCCCGCGGGGTCGGTGGCCGGCAACCTCGTCGGCTTCGTCGGCACCGACGGGCCGCAGAACGGCATCGAGGCGACCGAGGACTCCTGCCTCGCGAGCACGGACGGCACCTCGACCTACGAGCGGGGGGCGGACGGCGTGCGACTCCCGGGCAGCACCGTGACGACCAAGGAGGCGATCCCCGGCGGCACGATCACGCTCACGATCGACAGCGATCTGCAGTGGTTCGTGCAGCAGGCGATCGCCGAGCAGGCCATCGCGCTCGGTGCGGAGTCGGCGATGGCGGGGGTCGTGCGGGTGAGCGACGGGCACCTCATGGCCCTCGCCGACTATCCCTCCGTCGACCCCAACGACGTCAACGCGACCGAGATCCCCTTCTACGGATCCCGCGCGTTCAGCTACATGTTCGAGCCGGGCTCGATCATGAAGGCGGTCACCGCGTCGATGCTCGTCAACGAGGGCATCGCCACGCCGACGACGCGGGTCACGGTGCCAGGAGTCTGGCGCACCGAGGACGGGGCCCGGATCAAGGACTCGACCTCGCACGGCGACATGCACTGGACCCTCACGGGGGTTCTCGAGCAGTCCTCCAACGTCGGGATGTCGATGCTCGGCACGCGACTGGATGCGGGGACGCGCTACGACTACCTGCGCAAGTACGGGTTCGGCGAGGCCACGCCGATCCACTTCCAGGGGGAGGCCTCCGGCATCCTCGCGGCGCACTGGAACACTCAGCAGAACTACGACACGACCTACGGACAGGGGATCGCGGTCACCTTCGCGCAGATGCTGAGCGCCTACCAGGCGATCGCCAACGGCGGTGAACGGGTCCCGCTCACGCTCATCGAGAGCTGCACCGCCCCGGACGGGACGGTGACCCCGAGGAACCCGGGCGCGACGGAGCAGATCATCACCGCCCAGTCGGCGGCGACGACCGTCACCATGCTCGAGAGCGTCGTGACGGGCGGATGGCTCTCCTCCCAGCTCAGCATCCCGGGCTACCGGGTCGCGGCCAAGACCGGGACGGCGGAGGTCGCCCTCCCGACGGGCGGCTACGGCGACGACGCCATCGTGTCCGTCGCCGGCATCGCCCCGGCGGAGAACCCGGAGTACGTCGTCATCGTGACCTATGTGAAGCCGCATATCATGAAGTCATCAGCCGCTGCGGCCCCCACGTTCCGTAAGATCATGACGCAGGTGCTCAAGACCTACCGGGTGCCGCCGTCGACGACTCCATGGCCGGGCTACCCGACGACCTGGTGAGAAAGAGGATACTGTGACTGGTCCGATACCCCCGGTCCTGCGCCCAGAGCATCCATCGCCCCGTTCTCTCGCCGGACTCGTCGCGGAGTTCGGCCTCGAGCACGAGGGGACGATCGACGGGGTCGAGATCAGCGGGGTGACCGTCCGGTCGAGCGAGGTCCGCCCCGGCGACCTCTTCGTCGGGCTCGCCGGCGAGCACGGTCACGGCGCCTCCTACGCGGCGCAGGCGCGCGAGAGCGGGGCCGTCGCGCTCCTGACCGACCGCGCCGGTGCCGACCTCGCCGACGGGTCGGGACTTCCCGTCGTGATCGTCGACTCACCGAGGGCCGCGCTCGGCGACGTCTCCGCCTGGGTGTACCAGACGGATGTCGACCCGCCCCTCCTCTTCGGCATCACCGGCACGAACGGCAAGACATCGACGGCCTACCTCCTGGAGGGGATCCTCCGGCAGCTCGGACTCGTCACGGGGCTGAGCTCCACGGCCGAGCGCCGCATCGGCGACCTCAAGGTCGTGAGCAGGCTCACGACGCCCGAGGCGAGCGAGCTGCACGCGCTCCTGGCGAGGATGCGCGAGGGCGAGGTCCGTGCCGTCGCCGTCGAGGTGAGCGCGCAGGCGCTCAGCAGGAATCGCGTCGACGGCATCGTCTTCGATGTCGTCGCGTTCACGAATCTCAGCCACGACCATCTCGACGACTACGCCGGCATGGACGAGTACTTCGCGGCGAAGCTCGCCTTCTTCGAGCCCGAGCGGGGGAAGCGCGGCGTCGTCTCGCTCGACACGAGCTGGGGCCAGCGCGTCGTCGAGGGCTCGCACATCCCGGTGACGACGGTCTCCGCGACCGAGGGCGTCGAGGCCGAGTGGCGGGTCGAGATCCTCGAGGAGCGTGCGGAGCACACCGCATTCCGCCTGACCGGTCCCGAGGGACGTTCGCTCGAGACGACGGTCCCGCTCCTCGGCTGGCACATGGCCGCCGACGCCGGCCTCGCGATCGTCATGCTCGTCGAGGCCGGTTTCGAGCTCGAGGCGATCGGGCACGCCGTGCGGGGCGGCATCGACGCCTACCTGCCCGGCCGCATCGAGCGGGTCTCCGGGGATGCCGGTCCGAGGGTCTACGTCGACTTCGGACACAGCCCGGACGCCTTCCTCAACACGCTCGGGGCGGTGCGGAAGGTCACCGCAGGCAGGGTCATCATGGTGTTCGGCGCCGACGGGGACCGGGACGCGACCAAGCGTCACGAGATGGGCCGGGTCGCCTCCGAGTACTCGGACGTGCTCGTCGTGACCGACTATCATCCCCGGTTCGAGAACGCCGAGTCGATCCGGAGGACACTCATCGAGGGCGCCGGCCTGGCGGAGCATCAGGCGGAGCTCCACGAGGTGAGCCCCTCGGAGAAGGCGATCCGTCACGCCGTCTCGCTCGCGCGGGAGGGGGATTCGATTCTGTGGGCCGGCCCAGGCCACGAGGACTACCGGGAGATCGAGGGCGTCCGCACGCCGTATTCCGCTCGCGCCGAGGCGCGCGCGGCGCTGCGCGAGGCCGGCTGGTGATCGAACTCGCACCGGCCGAGATCGCCCGCATCGTCGGGGGCTCCCTGTCCGTTCCCGATGGCGCGGCCCTTCCCGAGGCCGTGCGCGGCCCCGTCGTCGTCGACTCGCGGCTCGCCGGTGCCGGGAGCGTCTTCTTCGCGCTGCAGGGCGAGACCAGTCACGGTCATGACTTCGCGGGCTCCGCCGTCGCGGCGGGCGCGGTGCTCGTCGTCGCCGAGCGCGAGCTCGACCTCGGTGTGCCCGTCGTGGTCGTCGCTGACTCGCTCGCCGCACTCGCGGCGCTCGCGAAGGAGGTCGTCGCGAGGGTCAGGGCCGGCGGCCGGCTGCGCGTCGTGGCGGTGACCGGGTCGAACGGCAAGACGACGACGAAGAACATGCTCACGGCGATCCTGGGGGAGCAAGGCCCGGTCGTCGCCCCTCGGGACTCCTTCAACAACGAGGTGGGCGCGCCGCTCTCGATGCTCGGAGTGGAGGCGGACACCCGGTTCCTCGTCGTCGAGATGGGGGCGAGCGCGCCCGGTGAGATCGCGCGTCTGGTCTCGATCGTCGTCCCGGATGTCGCCATCGTCCTCAAGGTCGGCCTCGCGCACGCCGGTGGATTCGGCGGCATCGAGGAGACCGCCGCGGCCAAGGCCGAGCTCGTGACCGGCCTTCCCGCCACGGCGGTCGCCGTGCTCAACGTCGACGACACGCGGGTCGCCGCGATGGCCGGGCTCACGCGCGCGAGAGTCGTGACCTTCGGGCTCTCCGGCGCCGCCCAGGTGCGGGCGGAGGACGTCAGGACGACGGTCCGGGGAACGGAGTTCTCCCTCGTCTCCGGCTCGGAGCGCGTCGAGGTGAGCCTGCGCATCCTCGGAGAGCACAACGCCATGAACGCCCTCGCCGCCATCGCCGCCGCGGGCGAGCTGGGCGTCGCCCCGGCGGACGCGGTCGGGCCGCTCGAACGGCTCACGCGCGCAGAGCACTGGCGGATGGAGCTCCTGCCCGCGCCGGACGGCGTGGTCGTCATCAACGACGCCTACAACGCGAGTCCCGACTCCATGGCGGCCGCTCTCAAGACCCTCGCCGAGATCACGAGGGGGACCCATCGGGCGATCGCCGTCCTCGGCGAGATGGCCGAGCTCGGGGCGTTCGCGGACGAGGAGCACGACCGCATCGGGCGCCTCGTCGTGCGACTGGGCATCGAGAAGCTCGTGGTCGTCGGCCACGGCGCGCGCCACATCCACAACGCCGCGGGCCTCGAAGGGTCCTGGGACGGAGAGTCGATCCTCGTCCCGGGGGTCGACGAGGCATACGATCTGTTGAGTGCTGAAGTGCGGTCAGGAGATGTCGTGCTCGTGAAGTCGTCGAATTCGGCCGGGCTGCGATCGCTGGGCGACCGGCTCGCCGGGGTGAGCTGATGCTCGCCCTGCTCTTCGCCGCCGCCATCGCGATGGTCTTCACCCTCCTCCTCACGCCGCTCTTCGCGAAGCTCTTCCGGAGACTCAACCTCGGGCAGTTCATCCGGGCCGACACGCCGACGACGCACGCCGTCAAGCGCGGGGCCCCGTCCATGGGCGGCGTCATCTTCGTGACGGCCTCGATCGTCGGCTACTTCGGCGGGCACTTCCTCGGCGGCGGGCTGCCGAGCGCGAGTGCGATGCTCGTGATCCTCATGATGGGCGGCCTCGGGCTCATCGGCTTCATCGACGACTTCCTCAAGGTGTCGCGGCAGAACAGCCTCGGCCTTCGCGGCTGGTACAAGGTGCTCGGGACGATCCTCGTCGGTATCGTCTTCGCCGTGGTGGGCATCAACTACCGGGACAGCCACGGACGATCCCCGGTCTCGACGGCCCTCTCGTTCATCCGGGACCTTCCCTTCGACTTCCTCGTGACTTTCGGCATGGTCGCCGGGACGATCGCGATCGTCGTGTGGATCGTCTTCATCACCGTCGCCGCGTCGAACGCCGTCAATCTCACCGACGGCCTCGACGGGCTCGCGGCAGGGGCCTCGATCTTCGCCATCGGGTCCTACATCATCATCGGCTACTGGCAGTCGATCCAGTCCTGCTACAGTCTCTCGGTCGCGCCGGAGAACATGTTCAAGTGCTACGACGTCTCGGCTCCGCTCGAGCTCGCGACGATCGCCGCGGCGATCGTGGGAGCGCTCATCGGGTTCCTGTGGTGGAACACCTCTCCCGCGCAGATCATGATGGGGGACACCGGCTCCTTCGCGATCGGGGGCGCCCTCGCCGCCCTCGCGATCCTGTCCCGCACCGAGCTCCTGCTCATCCTGATCGGCGGCCTGTTCGTGCTCGTGACCGGCCAGGTCATCGTGCAGCGGCTCTACTTCAAGGCCACGAGGGGCAAGCGCATCTGGAGGGCGAGCCCGTACCACCATCACTTCGAGATGAAGGGCTGGCTCGAGGTCACGATCGTCGTGCGGTTCTGGATCATCTCCGGGCTGTTCGTCGGCGCGGGGGTCGGGCTCTTCTACCTGGAGTGGCTCTCGAGCATCGGCCCATGACCCGCAAGGACCTCGATTCGCTCACGAGCTGGCATGCCGACTGGGCCGGACTCCGGGTGGCCGTCCTGGGTCTCGGCAGGACCGGGTTCTCGGTCGCCGATACCCTCGCCGAGCTCGGCTGCGTCGTGCTCGCGGCCTCGACCGCGGCCGACGAGACGACGACCGGGATCCTCGAGGTGATCGGCGTCGAGCTGCTGCTCGCCGACCTCGACGCCGGCGTCCCCGCACCGCTCGTGGAGTTCGCTCCCGAGCTCGTGATCGTCTCGCCGGGGTTCTCGCCGCGGCATCCGGTCGTCGCCTGGGCGCAGGACTCGGGCGCGGTCGTGTGGGGGGACATCGAGCTCGCCTGGCGGCTCAGGGACAAGACCGGGGTGCCGGCGGAGTGGATCACGGTCACCGGGACGAACGGCAAGACGACGACGGTCCAGCTGACGGCGGCGATGCTCGTGGCAGGCGGCTTCCGCGCCGCGCCGTGCGGGAACGTCGGGACGCCGGTCCTCGACGCCATCCGGGACCCAGGAGGGTTCGACGTGCTCGTCGTCGAGCTCTCGAGCTTCCAGCTCCACTACCTCGAAGGCGTCTCGCCCTGGGCGAGCGCCTGCCTCAACCTGGCCGACGACCACCTCGACTGGCACGGCTCCGCGGCGGCGTACCGGGCGGCGAAGGGCAAGGTCTACGAGGGCACCAGGATCGCCTGCGTCTACAACCGGGACGATCCCGCGACGCAGGCCATGGTCGAGGAGGCCGAGGTCGTCGAGGGGTGCCGGGCCATCGGATTCGGCCTCGGGATCCCGGGGCCGAGCGACTTCGGGGTCGTCGAGGGCATCGCCTGCGATCGGGCCTTCCTCGACGATCGCCGGGACACCGCCCTCGAGATCGTGACCCTCGGCGAGCTCGACGAGGTCGGACTCGGCAGCCCGCACCTGGTCGCGAACGCCCTCGCGGCCTCCGCCCTCGCCCGGTCCTTCGGCGCCTCGGTCGACGCCGTGCGCTCCGCGCTCCTGGCCTTCCGGCCCGATCGCCATCGCACCGAGACCGTCGTGCGCTACGGCGGGGTGGCCTGGGTCGACGACTCGAAGGCGACGAACCCGCACGCGGCGCGGGCCTCGCTCACGGCCTTCGACTCCATCGTCTGGATCGTCGGAGGGCTCTTCAAGGGCGCGTCCCCCGATGCGCTCGTGGCCGACGTCGCGGGGCGGCTGCGCGGGGCCGTGGTCATCGGCGCGGACCGCTCGAAGGTGCTCGAGTCATTCGCACGACACGCCCCCGGGCTGCCGGTCATCGAGGTCGACACGGCCGAGACTGAAGACGTGATGCCGACGGCCGTGCGGCTGGCGGCGGAGCTGGCGGTCGACGGGGACGTCGTGCTGCTGGCCCCGGCGGCGGCCTCGATGGATCAGTTCACCGACTACGCGGACCGCGGACGGCGGTTCGCGAACGCCGTGCAGGAGATGGTGGGAGGAGGCGCCGATGACGACGAGCCTCCCGCGTCCTCGTCGGGGAGCTAGCCGGCCGGCCCCGGCCCCCGCACCCGAGCCGAGACCCGCGCCCTCCGTCCTCGTTGCGGTCCGCCGGATCTTCGGAGCCGAGAACGGCGACTACTTCCTCCTGCTCGGGGCGACGATCTTCCTCGTCGTCTTCGGCCTCGTCATGGTGCTCTCCTCCTCGGCCGTCGAGTCCTTCAAGGCGACCAACGACTTCTTCACCGGATTCCTGCGGCAGGGGCTCTTCGCGCTCGTGGGCATCCCGATCATGCTCATCGCGGCGCGCATGCCGGCCGTCTTCTGGCGCAAGTGGGCCGGGACCGCCATGCTCATCGCGGTCGTCCTCCAGTTCCTCGTGATCGCGACGAACTTCGGCCTGGAGGTCAACGGCAACCGCAACTGGTTCATCGTCGGGTCGTTCTCCTTCCAGCCCTCGGAGCTCGTCAAGGTCGCGCTCGCGATGTGGCTCGGCGTCATCCTCGCGAAGAAGCTCGAGGTGCTCGACGACTGGCGGGAGCTGCTCAGACCCGTCGGTCTCATGGCGGGGCTCGCCATCGGCCTCGTGCTGCTCGGCGGCGACGTCGGCACCGTCATCATCCTCGTCGCGATCGTGCTCGGCACGCTCTACTTCGCCGGCGTCCGCCTCCGCCTGCTCGCCGTGCCCGCCGTCGTGATCGCGGTCGCCACGGTCGCCATCGCCCTTTCCGGCGGCTCGCGGCAGGATCGCATCGCCGCCTGGCAGAGCGGATGCTCGACCGACGTCGACTACAACGGTCTCTGCTGGCAGACCCTCCACGGCTGGTGGGCGCTCGCCTCGGGCGGGCTCTTCGGCGTCGGGCTCGGCAACTCCAAGGCGAAGTGGTCCTGGCTTCCCGAGGCCGACAACGACTTCATCTTCGCGATCATCGGCGAGGAGCTCGGGCTCCTCGGCGCGATCCTCGTCCTCGCCCTCTTCGTCGTCCTCGCGATCGCCTTCGTCCGGATCATCCGCGCCTCGAGCGACCCCGTCGCCCGCATCACCGTGAGCGCCGTCATGGTCTGGGTCCTCGTCCAGGCCTTCGTCAACATCGCGGTCGTCCTCGGCCTCCTCCCCGTCCTCGGAGTTCCGCTGCCGCTCATCTCGGCAGGGGGCTCCGCGCTCGTGACGACCCTGTTCGCGATCGGTATCGTCCTGTCCTATGCGCGCCGCCCGACGACGCGGCCGTCGCCGAGGGGCGCGGCGGCACGGTGACCCGGTATCTGCTGGCCGGAGGCGGGACCGCCGGGCACGTGAACCCGCTGCTCGCGGTCGCCGATCGGCTCCGGAAGGAGGATCCGGACGCCGAGGTGCTCGTGCTCGGCACGGCGGAGGGCCTCGAGGCGCGACTCGTGCCCGAACGCGGCTACGAGCTCGCCACGATCGCCAGGGTCCCCTTTCCCCGCCGCCCGAACCGTGCGGCCCTGCGGTTCCCCGGAGAGTTCGGGAGAGCGGTCCGCAGCGTCCGTGCGCTCATCGCCGAACGCGGGATCGACGTCGTCGCCGGATTCGGCGGGTTCGTCTCCGGGCCTGCCTACGTCGCCGCCTGGCGTGAGAAAGTGCCCATCGTCGTGCACGAGGCGAACGCGGTCCCCGGTTTCGCCAACCGGCTCGGGAGCATGCTCACCCGGCACGTCGGCGTCGCCTTCGCCGGAACGCGGCTGAGAAGCGCGCGCGTCGTCGGCATGCCGATGAGGCGCGAGATCGAGGACCTCGATCCGCGCGGCACGAGGGGAGAGGCGCTCGCGCGCTTCGGCCTCGACCCGTCCCGCCCGGTCCTCCTCGTGACCGGCGGCTCCCTCGGGGCGCAGAGCATCAACGAGACGGTGTTCGAGGCCGCGGCGGCGATCCTCGGGGCGGGCTGGAGTATCCTCCACATCACGGGGGAGCGCGCCTCGCTGCCGGACTCCTCTCTCGAGGGCTATCGCTTGGTGCGCTACTGCGATCGGATGGACCTCGCCTTCTCCACCGCCGACCTCGCCGTCGCCCGCGCCGGCTCGGCGACCGTGAGCGAGCTCACCGCTCTCGGCATCCCGGCCGTCTACGTGCCGCTCGCGATCGGGAACGGCGAGCAGCGCCTCAACGCCAGGGGCGTCGTCGACGCCGGGGGCGCGATTCTCGTCCGCAATGCGGACTTCACCCCGGAGTGGGTGTCCGAGAGGCTCGTCCCTCTCCTCCTCGACCGGCCGGCGATCGCCGGACTCGCCGCGCGGGCCGCCGGCGTCGGCGTGCGGGACGGCACGATGCGCACCGTCGCCCTCATCCATGAGGCAGCGGCAGGCGCGGCCACCGCGCGAGAGTCGCCGGGGGAGGCACGCCCGTGATCAAGTCCGACTTCCGTCAGGCGATGCCGGATGCGCCGGGCCGCGTGCACTTCGTCGGCATCGGCGGGGCCGGGATGAGCGGCATCGCCCATCTCTTCCTGGCCGCGGGGATCCCGGTGAGCGGCTCGGACATCCGGGACACCGGCACCATCGCCGCCCTGCGCGCCAAGGGCGTGCCCGTCACGATCGGGCACGACGCGTCCGCGATCGCCTCCGCCGAGACCCTCGTCGTCACGGGGGCGATCGGGGAGGACGACCCCGAGTACCTCGCCGCACTCGAACGCGGGATCCCGGTCGTGCATCGGGCCGTCGCGCTCGCCTGGCTCGCGAGGCGGCGGCGCCTTGTGGCGGTCGCCGGCGCCCACGGCAAGACGACCTCGACGGCCATGATCGTGACCGCCCTGCGTGCGCTGGGAGCGGATCCCGGATTCGTCAACGGGGGCGTCCTGCGCTCGCTCGGCGTGAGCGCGCTCCCGGGCTCCGACGAGCTCTTCGTCGTCGAGGCCGACGAATCGGACGGGTCGTTCCTGCTCTACCGCACCGCGTTCGCGCTCGTGACGAACGTCGACCCGGACCACCTCGACCACTTCGGGAGTGAGGAGGCCTTCGCGGAGGCCTTCGTCGAGTTCGCCCGGGGGGCGAGCGAGGGGATCGTCATCTCCGCCGACGATCCCGGGGCCGTGGGGATCACACCGCGGCTCTCCGACCGGAGCGTCACGACCTTCGGCCAGCATCCCGGGGCGGATGTCCGGGTCCACTCGGTCGAGCTCGGCCCGACCGTCTCGTTCCGGATCGCCTGGGGCGGGCTGGACCTCGCGGCCTCGCTCCGGGTTCCCGGGCTCCACAACGCGCTCAACGCGGCGGGCGCCTTCGGTGTGCTCGTCGGCCTCGGCTTCGACCCGCAGGAGAGCATCGGGGCCCTCTCCTCCTTCGAGGGCACCGAGCGGCGATTCGAGCTGCGCGGCGAGGTAGGCGGCGTCCGGGTCTACGACGACTTCGCTCACCATCCCACCGAGGTGCGGGCGGCTCTGGCCGGCGCACGGGCCGCCGCCGGGGGAGGGCGGGTCATCCCCCTCTTCCAACCGCACCTCTACAGCCGGACCCGCCTCATGGCCGCCGAGTTCGCCGAGACCTTCGAGGAGCTCGCCGACCACACCATCATCGTGCCGATCTACCCCGCTCGCGAGGAGCCGGAGCCAGGGGTGACCGGCCTTCTCATCGCCGAGCGGTTCGCCGATGCGGCGCGCGCGGAGTACATCGAGGAGTGGGCCGAGGCCGTCGCGCGCGCCGTCGAGCTCGCGAGGCCGGGCGACATCGTCATGCCGATGGGCGGCGGGGACGTCTACCGGATCGTCCCGGCGCTCCTCGAGGCACTGGCCGGCCGGCAGGCGCGGTCGTCGTGAAGCGGCCGGAGGGCTTCGACGGGCGGCCCCAGGAACCGCAGTCCGCTGCGAAGGCGGGGGCGCCGCCGCGGAGGACGAAGGCCCGCCGTGACGTGCCGGTCGCGGCACGACCCGTCCCGGCCCGGAAGCCCCGTGCGCAGAAGGAGCTGCGGTCCGCCTCCCGGGATCGCCGTCGCTACGAGAAGCGCGAGATCAGGAGGTTCACCAGGAGGGTCCGGCACCGAAGGCTCGGCTGGGCCGTCGCGATCGGCGTGGTCGCGGTGCTCGCGGCGCTGCTCGCCGTGGCCGTCTACTCGCCGCTGCTCGCTCTGCGCACGATCCGCATCGAGGGCACCGCCGCGGTGAGCGCGGACGAGGTCGCGAAGGCGATCGGTGGCCAGCTCGGAACGCCTCTCGCCCTCGTGGACTACGACCGGATGAAGGCCGAGCTGGACGCCTACCCGCTCATCCGGAGCTTCGTGACCGAGGTGCAGCCGCCGTCGACGCTCGTGGTGCGGATCACCGAGCGGACCCCGGTCGGCGCGATCGCGACCCCGGCGGGGTTCTCGGTCGTCGACCCGGCCGGTGTCGTGCTCTCGACCTCGCCGCAGCGCGCGCCGGGCGTGGCCCTCATCGACGTAGGTGCGAAGGGATCGGAGAGCGCCGCGTTCCGGTCGGTCGTCGAGGTGCTCCTGGCCCTTCCGGAGGCCCTGCGCTCCCGGGTCGACACGGCGCGCGCCACCTCGAAGGACGATGTGACCCTCGTGCTCGCGGGCATCGGCCAGCGCGTGGTCTGGGGCAGCGCCGAACGGTCGGCGCTCAAGGCGCGCGTGCTGCAGGACCTCGTGGCGGCTCAGGGGGAGGATGCGAAGGTCGAGTTCGACGTCTCGGCGCCGCTCAGCCCCGTCGTCCGTCCGATCTGACCGCGACCGAGGCGGCGGCTGAAGGTCCGCCGTGCACTTCGCGACACGCGGGAGCGCCTGCGCGCCCCCGCGGGGGGTCGAGCCTACCGTCGACTTCAGGAAATGCATACTGAGCATAACTTTAAACCTCAAGTAGAGGTTGAAAGTACCACCGGAGGCCGGACGTGACATCGAACCAGAACTACCTCGCCGTGATCAAGGTGGTCGGCATCGGCGGCGGCGGCGTCAACGCCGTCAACCGGATGATCGAGCTCGGTCTGCGCGGCGTGGAGTTCATCGCCATCAACACCGACGCCCAGGCGCTGCTCATGAGCGATGCCGACGTCAAGCTCGACGTCGGCCGCGAGCTCACGCGCGGTCTCGGCGCCGGCGCCGATCCCGAGGTCGGGCGGAGGGCGGCGGAGGACCACGCGGAGGAGATCGAGGAGGCCCTCGCCGGCTCCGACATGGTCTTCGTCACCGCGGGCGAGGGCGGAGGGACCGGCACGGGAGGCGCGCCCGTCGTGGCCCGCATCGCCAAGAGCATCGGGGCCCTCACGATCGGGGTCGTCACGCGCCCCTTCGGATTCGAGGGCAAGCGCCGGGCCGCTCAGGCCGAGGTCGGCGTCGCAGCGCTCAAGAGCGAGGTCGACACCCTCATCGTCGTCCCCAACGATCGCCTGCTCGAGATCAGCGACCGCGGCATCAGCTTCCTCGAGGCCTTCGCGACCGCCGACCAGGTGCTCCTCGCCGGAGTCCAGGGCATCACCGACCTCATCACGACCCCTGGTCTCATCAACCTCGACTTCGCCGACGTCAAGTCGGTCATGCAGGGTGCGGGGTCCGCGCTCATGGGCATCGGATCCTCCCGGGGCGCCGACCGGGCGATCAAGGCCGCCGAGCTCGCCGTCGCGAGCCCCCTGCTCGAGGCGAGCATCGACGGCGCCCACGGCGTGCTCCTGTCGATCCAGGGAGGCTCGAACCTCGGGATCTTCGAGATCAACGACGCGGCGCGGCTCGTCCAGGAGGCCGTCCATCCCGAGGCGAACATCATCTTCGGGGCCGTCATCGACGACACGCTCGGGGATGAGGTCCGGGTCACCGTCATCGCCGCCGGGTTCGACGGGGGAGAGCCGACCGTGCGCAAGGCCGACCGACGGTCGAACTACGTCACGGCGGGGGCACCGCCCCTCGAGGCGGCCGCGGACTACGACGCCGTCGCTCCGGGGGAGGCGGGCGGACCCGGCTGGGGCGACGAGCCGGACCTTCCGGTCGTCCGCAGCGATCCCGAGTTCGACGACGCCTCCGACGATCTGGACATCCCCGACTTCCTCAAGTGAACGGCGAGCCCCCCACGCCGCTCGCCGAGCGGCTGGCCGCGGTCCGCTCCGGGATCGCGGATGCCGCCCGCACCGCCGGTCGCGCCCCGGAGGACATCACGACCGTCGTCGTGACCAAGTTCCATCCTGCGGGGCTGGTCCGCGAGCTCCGGGCGCTCGGCGTGCACGACTTCGGCGAGAGCAGGCATCAGGAGGCACGGGAGAAGGTCGCGGAGCTGTCCGGACTCGACCTCACCTGGCACTTCGTGGGGCAATTGCAGAGCAAGAAGGCCCGTCAGGCGGCGGCGTACTCGAGCGTCATCCACTCGGTCGATCGCGCCGGGCTCGTGACCGCGCTCGCCTCCGCCGACCGGATGGCCGATCGGATGATCGAGTGCTTCCTCCAGCTCAACCTCACCGACGACCCGGCGCGGGGCGGGGTCACCCCCGCGGAACTCGCGCCGCTCGCCGAGCACGTGCTCGCGACGGAGGGGCTCCGGCTCCTCGGCGTCATGGCGGTCGCCCCGCTCGGAGAGGAGCCGCGCAGCGCTTTCGCCCGGGTGCGTGCGGCATCCGAGAGGCTGCAGACGATCGCGCCGGCGGCGACCGCGATCTCCGCGGGGATGTCGGGCGACTACCGCGAGGCCATCCTCGAGGGTGCGACACACCTCAGGATCGGCACGGCAATCACGGGAAACCGGCCGGTCTCCGGTTAATCTCTCTCTGTACCGCACGTTTCACCACTGGAGGCATGAGATGGCTAACCCGTTGCGCAAGACCATGGTCTATCTGGGCCTCGCGGACGAGGAGTTCGACTACGAGGACGCCGCGCCGGCGCCCGTCGGGGGCCAGGGCCACCAGCCGACCGCTCATCAGCAGCCCGGCCACTATCAGCAGGCCCAGCGCGCACCGGTGACGCCCCTGCGGCGCCCGGCGCGTGCCGTCGCCCCCTCGGCCGAGATGAACGAGATCCTCACCGTCCACCCGCGGCAGTACAAGGACGCGCAGGTGATCGCCGAGAGCTTCCGCGACGGCGTCCCGGTCATCATCAACCTCTCGCAGATGAGCGAGCCGGAGGCGCGCCGTCTCGTCGACTTCGCGAGCGGGCTGTCCCAGGGGCTCTACGGGCGAATCGAGCGCGTCACGAGCAAGGTCTTCCTGCTCTCGCCCGCCCATGTCGCGGTGAGCGGCGACCAGGCCGAGGCCGAGCCGGTCGTCGACGCGTCGTTCTTCCCGGAACACTGAACATCGTCTCGTTCGTCGCGACGGTCGTCTACGTCGCGCTGCTCGTCTACTTCTTCGTCATGTGGGCGAGGTTCGTCTTCGACCTCGCGCGGAACTTCGCGCGGGACTGGCGGCCGAAGGGGTTCTGGCTCGTGCTGGCGGAGCTGGTCTTCACCCTGACCGACCCGCCCATCCGGCTCGTCCGTCGGCTGTTGCCGCCGATCCGGGTGGGCGGCGGCGGGCTGGACTTCTCCTGGAGCATCGTCATGCTCGGAGTGATCGTACTGATGTATCTCGCGCTCATCTTCAGCTGAGAGGCACTTCGCGAGGGCGCCCGGCGTGCGCGGAAACACCCCTCGGCAGGTCGCTGGCAGGCTTTTCACAATAATTTTGCTACCGTTAGCGGTACGTTGATTTCGACGTACCGATGATCTTTGAAGGTGAAGCACATGGCTCTGACTCCAGAAGACGTGGTCAACAAGCGATTCCAGCCGACCAAGTTCCGGGAGGGCTACGACCAGGACGAGGTCGACGACTTCCTCGATGAGGTCGTCGTCGAGCTGCGCCGGCTGAACCAGGAGAACGAGGAGCTGCGCCAGCGCCTCGTGGCGGGCGAGGCGAGGATCAACGAGCTGCAGCGCAGCGGGGCCTCGTCTCCTGCTCCCGAGCCCGTCGTCGCCGCGGTGCCGGAGGCGGCGCCGGCCTTCGTCGCAGGAGTCGACCCGGCATCCGATCCCAACAACACGAACAACCTCCTGCAGCTCGCGCGCCGGCTCCACGAGGAGCACGTGCGCGAGGGCATCGAGAAGCGCGATGCGCTCATCGCCGAGGGCCACGCCGCCGCGGCGCAGGTCGTGGCCGAAGCGGAGTCCCGCCAGCGCCTCGAGCTCCAGAATCTCGACCAGGAGCGGGTGTCGCTCGAACGCCGGGTCGAGGAGCTGCGCCAGTTCGAGCGCGAGTACCGTGCGAAGCTCAAGGGGCACATCGAGGGCCTGCTGCACGATCTCGACTCCACGGCCGTCCCCGCAGGCGCTCAGGCGCCGGCGGCCCAGCCGTCCCCGGCGGCCTTCGACGCGATGCCGTCGCAGCCGCCCGCCAGCTTCCAGGGCTTCGGCGGTAACTGAGCTGTCGGTCGAGGAACGGCCGATCGCCCCGCAGACCAGGGTGAGGGTTTCGGCCCTCGTCGCGCTCGCCCTCGTCGCGGTCGCCGTCTACGGATCCGACCAGCTCACCAAGGCGCTGATCGTCTCGAACCTCGAGGTCGGCGAGCAGGTGCCGATCCTCGGCGAGCTGCTCCAGTTCCACTTCGTCAAGAACTCGGGAGCGGCCTTCTCGCTCGCGAGCGGGTCGACCTGGTTCTTCTCCATCGTGGCGGCGGCCGTCGTCGTCTTCATCGTCTGGTACGCACGTCGCATCAGATCGATGGCCTGGGCCGTCCTCTTCGGGATGCTCCTCGGGGGCACGCTCGGCAACCTCACCGATCGTCTCCTCCGCGAGCCGAGCTTCGGGCTCGGGCACGTCGTCGACTTCGTCCAGGTCTGGGGATTCCCGGCGATCTTCAACGTCGCCGACTCCTTCATCGTCGCGAGCATGGGCCTCTTCATCATCCTCTCCCTGCGCGGCACCCGTCTCGACGGCACGAGGGCGGTCCGGCCGACACGGGCGGAGGTCCCGGCGGACCCGCCCGTGGAAACCCCCGACCGGTAGCGCGATGGAGTCCCGCGGCTTCCCGGTCCCTCCTGGCGCGGCCGGCGACCGCGTCGACGTCGCTCTCGCGCGCATCCTCGGCTTCTCGCGGACCTTCGCCGCGGAGGTCGTCGACGCCGGGGGAGCGCTCCTCGACGGGGTCCCCCTGGCGAAGTCCGACCGTCTCAGGGACGGCGCATGGCTCGAGGTGACCTGGGAGCCGAAGACGGCTCCCGCGGTCATCCCCCTCGCCGTGCCCGAACTGCGGATCGTCCACCAGGACGACGACATCGTCGTCGTCGACAAGCCCGTCGGCGTCGCCGCGCACCCCTCGATGGGCTGGACCGGGCCGACGGTCCTCGGCGCCCTCGCCGCCGCCGGAATCCGGGTCAGCACCTCCGGCGCGGCCGAGCGCACCGGGATCGTGCACCGTCTCGACGCCGGCACGAGCGGGCTCATGGTCGTGGCGAAGAGCGAGCGCGCCTACACGGACCTCAAGCGCGCGTTCCACGACCGCGAGGTCGAGAAGACCTACCACGCCGTGGTACAGGGCCACCCCGATCCGCTTCGCGGGACGATCGACGCTCCGATCGGACGCCATCCCGGTTCCCGATGGAAGTTCGCCGTCACGAACGAGGGCAAGCCCTCGGTGACCCACTACGAGACCATCGAGGCGTTCCGGAGCGCCTCCCTGCTCGAGATCCAGCTCGAGACCGGACGGACTCATCAGATCCGCGTCCACCTCGCCGCTCAGCGGCATCCCTGCGTCGGCGACGAGATGTACGGCGCGGACCCGGTGCTCTCGGCACGGCTCGGCCTCGCACGGCAGTGGCTCCACGCGGTGCGCCTGGGGTTCCGGCATCCGGGCTCCGGGCAGCGGGTCGAGTTCGCCTCGCCGTACCCGCAGGATCTCGCGCACGCGCTCGAGATCCTGCGGGGCGACTGACGGCAGGTCGGCAGTCCTCGTCGCCGGTGCTGGCTTAAGCTGGACGGACACCCTCGGCCCGTCGGAGAACCAGTGGCATCCAGCAACGACTCGTTCGTGCACCTGCACGTCCACAGCGAGTACTCGATGCTGGACGGCGCGGCGCGGGTCAAGCCGCTCATCGCCGCCGCGGTCGAGCAGGGGATGCCGGCCATCGCGATCACCGACCACGGCAACATGTTCGGCGCCTACGACTTCTGGCACACCGCGACCGAGGCGGGCATCCGGCCCATCGTCGGCACCGAGGCCTACCTGACCCCCGGCACCGACCGCGGGGACAAGTCGCGCACCCGCTGGGGGGATGGAGGAGAGAACGACGTCGGCGGCAACGGGGCCTACACCCACATGACGCTCCTCGCGAAGGACAACACCGGCATGCACAATCTGTTCCGGATGTCGTCGCTCGCCTCGATCGAGGGCTTCTACTACCGGCCGAGGATGGACCGCGAACTGCTCAGCCGGTACGCGGAGGGGGTCATCGCGACGACCGGCTGCGTCGGAGGCGAGGTGCAGACGCGTCTCCGGCTCGGCCAGTACGCCGAGGCGCGTGCGGCCGCCGCGGAGTTCCAGGACATCTTCGGCAGGGAGAACTTCTACTGCGAGATCATGGACCACGGGATCGACATCGAGCGCCGGACGATGAGCGAGCTCCTGGCCCTCGCGAAGGACCTCGGCATGCCGCTCGTCGCGACGAACGACCTGCACTACACCCACGCCGACGAGGCCGAGGCCCACGCGGCGCTCCTGTGCATCCAGTCCGCCTCCACCCTCGACGACCCGAACCGATTCAAGTTCGACTCGCAGGAGTTCTACCTCAAGTCGGCCGCCGAGATGCGCGCGCTGTTCTCCGACTATCCGGAGGCGATCGAGAACACGCTGCTCATCGCGCAGGCCTGCGAGGTCTCCTTCGAGAAGCGCGATCTCATGCCCCGCTTCCCGGTGCCGGAGGGGCACACCGAGGCGACCTGGTTCGCGGCGGAGGTCGAGCGCGGGCTCGCGGAGCGCTTCCCCGGGGGCGTTCCGGAGAAGCACCGCGCCCAGGCGGACTACGAGGTCGGCGTCATCAACCAGATGGGGTTCCCCGGCTACTTCCTCGTCGTCGCGGACTTCATCGCCTGGGCGCGCGAGCACGGCATCCGGGTCGGACCGGGTCGCGGTTCGGCGGCCGGCTCCGTCGTGGCCTGGGCCATGAGGATCACCGGGCTGGACCCGCTCGCCCACGGGCTCATCTTCGAGCGCTTCCTCAACCCCGACCGCATCTCGATGCCCGACATCGACATCGACTTCGACGACCGGCGTCGCGGCGAGGTCATCCGCTACGTCACCGAGAAGTACGGCGACGACCGGGTCGCCCAGATCGTCACCTACGGCACGATCAAGGCCAAGCAGGCGCTCAAGGACTCCGCGCGCGTGCTCGGGATGCCGTACGCCGTCGGCGAGAAGCTCACGAAGGCCATGCCGCCGCCCATCATGGGCAAGGACATGGGCCTGGCCGACGTGACCGAGAAGAGCTCGGCCAGGTACAAGGAGGCCGGTGACCTGCGGGCGCTCATCGCCGCCGACCCCGAGGCCGCGCGCGTGTTCGAGACGGCGCTCGGCATCGAGAACCTCAAGCGCCAGTGGGGGGTTCACGCGGCGGGCGTCATCATGTCCGCCGAGCCGCTCCTCGACGTGCTGCCGATCATGAAGCGCGAAGACGACGGCGCGATCATCACCCAGTTCGACCAGCCGCCGTGCGAGAAGCTCGGACTGCTCAAGATGGACTTCCTGGGGCTGCGGAATCTCACGGTGCTGCAGGACGCGCTCTCGTCCATCCAGTCGAACCGGGGCGAGGAGGTCATCCTCGAGGATCTCGACCTGAACGGCGACGCCAAGACCTACGAGCTCCTCGCGCGAGGGGACACCCTCGGCGTCTTCCAGCTCGACGGCGGGCCGCTGCGGGCCCTGCTCAAGCAGTTGAAGCCCGACAGCTTCAACGACATCACCGCGGTCATCGCCCTGTACCGGCCGGGGCCGATGGGCATGAACTCCCACACCAAGTACGCGCTGCGCAAGAACGGGCTCGAGGTGCCTGACGCGATCCATCCCGAGCTCGCCGAGCCGCTCGCCGACATCCTCGGCGAGACCTACGGGCTCGTCATCTACCAGGAGCAGGTCATGGCGGCCGCACAGAAGGTCGCCGGGTTCACCCTCAGCCAGGCCGACACGCTGCGCAAGGCCATGGGCAAGAAGGATCTCAAGGTCCTCAACAAGGAGTTCGCGAACTTCGCCGCCGGCATGGAGAGGAACGGCTACAGCAAGAGCGCCGCGAGCGCCCTGTGGGACATCATGGTGCCCTTCTCCGACTACGGCTTCAACAAGTCGCACGGAGCCGCCTACGCCGTCCTGAGCTACTGGACGGCCTACCTCAAGGCCAACTATCCGGCGGAGTACATGGCGGCCCTCCTGACGAGCGTGGGCGACTCCAAGGACAAACTCGGCGTGTACCTCGCGGAGTGCCGGCGGATGGGCATCCACGTGCTGCCCCCCGACGTCAACGAGTCCGCCGGGGACTTCACGGCGGCCGGGGACGACATCCGGTTCGGGCTCGGCGCGATCCGGAACGTCGGCACGAACGTCGTCGACGCCATCCGGGCCGCCCGTGAGAAGAAGGGCCGGTTCGAGAGCTTCCACGACTTCCTGCGCAAGGTGCCCATCCCAGTCGCGAACAAGCGCACGGTCGAGTCGCTCGTGAAGGCGGGGGCCTTCGACTCGCTCGGCGCGACACGGCGCGCGCTCGTCGAGATCCACGAGGACGCCGTCGAGGCGGCCGTCTCGGAGAAGCGCGCCGAGGCGAACGGCCAGGTCGGCTTCGACTTCGACAGCCTGTGGGAGGAGCCCCAGCCGGTCAACAAGGTGCCCGACCGCCCCGAGTGGTCGAAGCGCGACAAGCTCGCCTTCGAGCGCGAGATGCTCGGGCTCTACGTCTCCGACCATCCGCTCGCCGGGCTCGAGCTCCAGCTCGCCAGGCACGCGAGCGTCGGGATCTCCGAGCTCCTCGCCGGGGAGGCGGGGGAGGACGGCGAGACCGTCTCGGTCGCCGGTCTCATCACGAGCGTCCAGCACCGCACGGCGCGCAACAGCGGGAATCCCTACGGCATCGTCCAGGTCGAGGACTTCGGCGGGGAGATCTCGATCATGTTCCTCGGCAAGACCTACCAGGAGTTCCACCCGGCTCTCGTGAACGACTCGATCGTCGTCGTCAAGGGCCGGGTCAACCAGCGCGACGACGGAGTCGCGCTTCACGCCGTGAGCATGTTCTCGCCCGACCTGGGGCAGAGCCTGGGCGCCGGCCCGCTCGTCATCTCGGTGCCGGAGTTCCGGGCGACAACCGATGTCGTGACGGCCCTGGGCGACGTGCTCATCCGCCACGCCGGGGGGAGCGAGGTGCGGCTCAAGCTCGTCAAGGGCGACAGCGCCCGGATGTTCGAGGTCCCGTATCCGGTGAGCGTGAGCGCCGACCTGTACGGCGAGCTCAAGTCGCTCCTCGGCCCGAACTGCCTGAACTGACCTCGCCTGTCGCCCCGGCTAGGCTGGGTCGCGCCATGATCACGACGATCGACCTGCGCGGAACGGCGCACAGCCCCGCCGAGCTCTCCCGGCTCATGCCGCGTGCCCGGGTCGACGTCTCGTCGGCGGCGAAGGCGGCCGGAGAGCTCATCGGCGACGTCAGGGAGCGCGGATCGGCGGCCCTCCTCGACCAGGCGGAGCGGCTCGACGGCGTGCGGCCCGCCGCGATCCGCGTGGCGAGCGCCGAGCTCGAGCACGCCGCCGAACGGATCCCCTCGGCCGTGCGAGACGCCCTCGAGGAGGCCATCCGGCGCGTGCGCGCCGTGTCGGCGGCTCAGCTTCCGGTGCCGGTGTCGACCGGGCTCGGCGAGGGCGCGATCGTTCAGCAGCGCTGGCAGCCGATCCGCCGAGTGGGGCTCTACGTTCCCGGAGGCAAGGCGGTCTACCCTTCGAGCGTCGTCATGAACGTCGTCCCTGCGCAGGTCGCCGGCGTCTCCTCCCTCGCGCTGGCCTCGCCGCCGCAGAGGGAGTTCGGGGGCGCCGTGCACCCGTCGATCCTCGCCGCGGCCGCGCTGCTCGGTGTCGACGAGGTCTACGCCATGGGCGGTGCGGGCGCGATCGGCGCCTTCGCGTATGGAGTCGCCGATCTCGGGCTCGACCCCGTCGACCTCGTGACCGGACCGGGGAACGTCTGGGTCGCGGCGGCCAAGCGCCTCGTGCGCGGGGTCACCGGCATCGACGCCGAGGCGGGTCCGACCGAGATCCTCGTGATCGCGGACGAGAACGCGGACCCGGTGCTCGTCGCGGCCGACCTTGTGAGCCAGGCCGAGCACGACGAGCTCGCCGCGGCGGTGCTCGTGACGGACTCGGCCGACTTCGCCGCGCGCGCGCGGGCCGAGGTCGGACTGCTCGCCGAGAGCGCCCACCACGGCGCACGGGTGCGGGCGGCCCTCGGCGGCGAGCAGTCCGCGATCGTCCTCGTCGACGGCCTCGCCGCCGCGGTCGCCTTCAGCAACGCCTACGGCCCGGAGCACCTCGAGCTCCAGGTGGCCGATCCGGATGCCCTGCTCGCCTCGATCGACAGCGCCGGCGCGATCTTCCTCGGCGGGGACGCGCCGGTGAGCCTCGGAGACTATCTCGCCGGGTCCAACCACGTGCTGCCGACGGGAGGTCAGGCGCGATTCTCCTCGGGACTCGGCGTGTCGACGTTCCTGCGGTCGCAGCAGATCATCCGCTACGACCGGACGGGTCTCGGCGACGTTCGCGGGCACATCCAGGCGCTCGCCTACGCCGAGGACCTCCCGGCCCACGCCGCCGCCGTCGCCGCGCGCTTCCCGGAGGCGGAGGCCCCGGTGGAGTAGGCTCTCCTTGCCATGTTCTGCCCGTTCTGCCGGTATCCGGACTCCCGCGTCGTCGACTCGCGCACGAGCGACGACGGCCTGTCCATCCGGCGCAGGCGTCAGTGCCCCGAGTGCGGCCGCCGGTTCAGCACGACGGAGACCGCGAGCCTCAACGTCGTCAAGCGCAGCGGCGTCGTGCAGCCGTTCAGCCGGGAGAAGATCGTCGCGGGCGTCCGCAAGGCATGCCAGGGCCGCCCGGTCACCGACACCGATCTCGCCGTGCTCGCGCAGCAGGTCGAGGAGGCCATCCGGGCGACCGGCGTCTCCCAGATCGACGCCAACGACATCGGCCTCGCCATCCTCCCGCCGCTCCGCGAGCTCGACGAGGTCGCCTATCTCCGCTTCGCGAGCGTCTACCAGGGCTTCGACTCCCTCGAGGACTTCGAGTCGGCGATCACGCTCCTGAGGGTCGAGCACGAGACGGCCGGCGCCGCCGAAACGCCCTAGTGCTGGCCTCGGCGCCCGCTAGGCTGGCGAGCGCATGTATCGCCTTCTCTTCCGGATGCTCCTGTCGCGCCTCGACCCCGAGCGCGCGCACGCCCTCGCGTTCGCCGTCATCCGGGTGCTCGGACTTCCCGGCCTCTCGGCCCTCGCCCGTGCCCTGACCCGACCGGAGCCCTCCCTCGCGGTCGAGGCCATGGGCCTGCGCTTCGCCTCGCCCTTCGGCGTCGCCGCCGGATTCGACAAGGATGCGACGGGCATGAGAGGGCTGTGGAGCCTCGGCTTCGGCCACGTCGAGGTCGGCACTCTCACGGCGCTGCCGCAGCCGGGCAACGACCGGCCGCGGCTGTTCCGGCTCATCCCGGACCGCGCGGTCGTCAACCGGATGGGCTTCAACAACCACGGCTCCGCGGATGCCGCTCCGCGGCTCGCGAAGGAGAGGTCGCGCCGGTGCCGCCCGGTCGTCGGCGTCAACATCGGCAAGTCCCGCGCCGTCGCTGTCGAGGCGGCGATCGACGACTACCTGGCGAGCACGCGCATCCTCGCGCCGCTGGCCGACTACCTCGCCGTCAACGTGAGCTCGCCCAACACCCCGGGCCTTCGCGGCCTCCAGGAGCTCGACCGCCTCGGCCCGCTGCTGACCGCGGTCCGCGACGCGGCGGGGGCGACCCCGGTGCTCGTGAAGATCGCCCCGGATCTCGGCGACGCCGAGGTGCGCAGGGTGAGCGAGCTCGCCGTCTCCCTCGGGCTGTCTGGGCTCGTGGCGACGAACACGACGCTCTCCCGGGAGGGCCTTCTGAGCGAGCCTGCTCTCATCGAGCGGGCGGGAGCCGGCGGCCTCTCCGGGGCTCCGCTCGCGGCTCGGGCGCTCGAGGTGCTGCGGATCGTCCGTTCGGTCGTCCCCGCGGGCTTCTGCGTGATCTCGGTCGGGGGAGTGGAGACGGCGGCGGATGTCCGGGAGCGGCTCGACGCGGGGGCGACGCTCGTGCAGGGCTACACGGGATTCCTCTATCGCGGGCCGCTCTGGGCCAGGCAGATCAACCGGGGCCTCGCGAAGCGGCCTACGCGGGGTACTGTCCCCGCTTGACCTTAGGCTTCGGCAGCCGCATGACCCTCAGCTGCATCGCGCGCATCGCGGCGTACCAGCGATTGCCGCGCTGGAGCGAGTCCGCCCCGAACCTCGCCGCGAGCCTCCGGTTGACGATGAGGCCGAGGATGACGCCGTCGATCACGGCGGCGAGGAAGAACAGCCAGAGGCCCGCGATGCCGATGAGCTGGACGCGCTCGTCGTTGATGAAGGTCAGGACGATGACGAGGAACATGACCGGGATGAGTACCTCGCCGACGCTGAACCTGGCGTCGACGTAGTCGCGTATCCACCGGCGCTGCGGGCCCTTGTCCCGTACCGGGAGGTACTTCTCCTCGCCGGCGGCCATGCCGATCCTGGCCTTCTCACGGGCCTCGGCCATCTTCGCGCGCGAGGCCTTGGCCGCGGCCCTGCGATCGTTGCTCACGAGCGGGCGGCGGTTCGCGGCCTCGCGCTCCTTGCGCGTCGGGGTGGGCCTGCCCTTGCCGGTCATCGTGCTGTCGGTGTTCAGGTCGTAGTCCGCCGCGTCGTCGTGCTTGCCTGCCTTGGCCACATTCCATCCCTGCTGTCGGTGATCGCTTAAGATTACCGTCATGACCTCCTCACCCGGCGACGCCGCCGACTCCTCCGCCCGTCCGTCCGCCGATCGCCTGGCCGAGGCGGTGGGCGCCGGTCTGCCCGCCACTATCGCCGAGCTCTGCGATCTCGTGCGTATCCCGTCGGTCTCCTGGGCCGCCTTCGACCCGGCGAACGTCCACCGCAGCGCCGAGGCGATCGTGGAGCTCGTCGAGGGGCTCGGCGTCTTCGACTCCGTGCGCATCTCCCAGGCGGCCATCGGCGACACCGAGAGCCTCGGGCAGCCGGCGGTGCTCGCGACGAGGGCGGCGAGGAACGGCCGCCCGACGATCCTGCTCTATGCGCACCACGACGTGCAGCCTCCCGGGAAGGACGAGGACTGGGAGTCCCTCCCGTTCGAGCCGGCCGTCCGCGGAGACCGCCTCTACGGGCGCGGGGCGGCCGACGACAAGGCGGGGGTCATGGCGCACATCGCGGCCGTCCGCGCCCTCGTCGAGACGGAGGGGCCTGACTTCGACCTCGGCCTCGCCCTGTTCTTCGAGGGCGAGGAGGAGTTCGGCTCCCGCTCGTTCAAGAACTTCCTCGTGCAGCACCGCGAGGAGCTCGCGGCCGATGTCATCGTCGTCGCCGACTCGGACAACTGGGACATCGACACGCCGGCGCTTACGGTCGCCCTGCGCGGCAACGTGACCTTCCGGCTCACGGTGCGCACGCTCGACCACGCCTCGCACTCCGGCATGTTCGGCGGCGCGGTGCCGGATGCCATGCTCGCGATGATCCGGCTCCTCGCGACCCTGCACGATCCGGAGGGAAGCGTCGCGGTCGAGGGCCTCACGAGCACGCAGGGGGAGAGCCCGGACTATTCGGAGTCTCGGCTGCGCGAGGAGGCGGCGCTCCTCGACGGGGTGTCCCCGATCGGGACGGGGAGCATCCCGAGCCGGCTGTGGTACCAGCCCGCCGTCACCGTCACAGGGATCGATGCGCCCAGCGTGGCCAACGCCTCGAACACGCTCGCACCGTCGGTCGCGGTCCGGGTGAGCGCGAGGATCGCGCCCGGGCAGTCCGCCGCCGACGCCTTCGTCGCGCTCGAGCGGCATCTCCGCGCGAACGCGCCCTTCGGCGCGGTCGTCGAGATCGACGACATCGACCGCGGCGATCCCTTCCTCGTCGACACGAGCGGCTGGGCGGTCGCCGAGGCGAAGCAGGCGATGGCCGAGGGCTGGGGCGTCGCCCCCGTCGAGACCGGCATCGGCGGCTCGATCCCCTTCATCGCCGACCTGGTCGAGCTGTTCCCGGGGGCGCAGATCCTCGTGACCGGCGTCGAGGACCCCGACTCGCGGGCGCACAGCCCGAACGAGTCGCTCCACCTCGGCGTGTTCAAGCGGGCGATTCTCACCGAGGCGATCCTGCTGTCGAAGCTGAACTCGCGCGCGTGATGCGCTTACACTGGAAGGGATCGAGGGAGCAGGAATGACGGAAACGACAGTGGCGGAGACCATCGCCCCCGCCCACGGGGTCACGCTGACCGAGGCCGCCGCGCACAAGGTGCGCGCACTGTGCGAGCAGGAGGGCCGGGACGATCTGCGTCTGCGCGTCGCCGTCCAGCCGGGCGGATGCTCCGGTCTCATCTACCAGCTCTACTTCGACGAGCGCCTGCTCGACGGGGACAGCACGGTCGACTTCGACGGTGTCGAGGTCGTCGTCGACAAGATGAGCGTTCCCTACCTCGACGGCGCCGCGATCGACTTCGAGGACACCATCCAGAAGCAGGGCTTCACGATCGACAATCCGAACGCGGCCGGCAGTTGCGCCTGCGGGGATTCCTTCCACTAGGCCTCGAGGCCTCATTCCGGCGCGGAAGGGCGCGTCCTTCGGAGTAGGCTGGGAGCAGTCAATAGACTGCGAATGTCAGTCTCCGCGTCATCCGAGAGGTTCACCGTGCGTTCTCCTCGTCGTCTCCGATGGATCGCCATCCCGGTCGCCCTGGGCCTTGCCGTGGCCCTCGCCGGATGCACGCAGCAGCAGCTGAGAGGCTTCCTCCCCGGCGAGCCCGGAATCACCAACCACACCGACGACATCACCGGTCTCTGGGTCACGAGCTGGATCATCCTCCTCGGCGTCGGCCTGCTCGTCTGGGGTCTCATCATCTGGACGGCGGTCGTCTACCGTCGCCGCAAGGGGCAGACCGGCCTGCCGGTCCAGTTGCGCTACAACATGCCGATCGAGATCTTCTACACGATCGTGCCCCTCATCCTCATCCTCGGCTTCTTCGCCTTCACGGCGAGGGACCAGGCCAAGATCGAGCAGCCGATCGCCAACCCGGATGTCGAGATCCAGGTCGTCGGCAAGCGCTGGTCCTGGGACTTCAACTACCTGAACGTCGGCCCGAACGGCGACGGGGTGCACTCCTCGGGCATCCAGGCGCAGGAGATCGACGCCGCTCCGTTCATCGACTACGACCAGCTGCCGGTGCTGTACCTTCCGGTCGGCAACACGGTCTCGATCGACATCGAGAGCCGCGATGTCGTCCACTCGTTCTGGGTTCCCGAGTTCCTCTACAAGAAGGACATGATCCCCGGCCACACGAACCACATGTACTTCACTCCCCTCAAGGAGGGGGAGTACATGGGCAAGTGCGCGGAACTCTGCGGCGAGTACCACTCGCTCATGCTCTTCAAGGTCAAGGTGGTCTCGCAGAGCGAGTACGACGCCTACATCAAGAGCCTGGCCGACAAGGGGCAGACCGGGATCCTCGGCCCGGAGTACAACACGAACACCAACCAGCCGGGCACCGACGCCCCGGCGGGTAACGAGTAGGGCGATCGACATGAGCACAACGACAGCACCCCGCACGAGCGAGTCCCGGCCGGCGGCGCCTCAGCAGCCCAGGCGGGGGAGCGGGCAGGACTTCGGAGCCTCGAAGGTCGGCACCAAGGGCGAGCTCATCGTCGACTGGATCACGACGACCGATCACAAGAAGATCGGCTACCTCTACCTCATCACCTCGTTCATCTACTTCTGCCTCGGCGGCGTCATGGCGCTCGTCATCCGCGCCCAGCTCTTCGAGCCGGGCCTCGAGCTCCTGCAGACCAAGGAGCAGTACAACCAGCTGTTCACGATGCACGGCACGATCATGCTGCTCATGTTCGCGACGCCGCTCTTCGCGGGCTTCGTCAACGTCATCATGCCCCTCCAGATCGGCGCGCCGGACGTCGCCTTCCCGCGGCTCAATGCCTTCGCCTACTGGCTCTACAGCTTCGGAAGCCTCATCGCCGTCGCCGGCTTCCTCACGCCGCAGGGGGCCGCGTCCTTCGGCTGGTTCGCCTACGCACCGCTCTCCGAGACGACCTTCTCACCCGGGGCGGGCGGCAATCTCTGGGTCTTCGGCCTCGCTCTGAGCGGGTTCGGCACGATCCTCGGCGCGGTCAACTTCATCACGACGATCATCACGATGCGCGCGCCGGGCATGACGATGTTCCGGATGCCGATCTTCACCTGGAACGCGATGGTCACCTCGATCCTCGTCCTCATGGCCTTCCCGCCGCTCGCCGCAGCGCTCCTCGGCCTCGGCATGGACCGGGTCTTCGGCGGGCACATCTACAACGTCGAGGCCGGGGGAGCGATCCTCTGGCAGCACCTGTTCTGGTTCTTCGGGCATCCGGAGGTCTACATCATCGCGCTGCCGTTCTTCGGGATCGTCTCCGAGGTCTTCCCGGTCTTCAGCCGGAAGCCGATCTTCGGCTACAAGACCCTCGTCGGGGCGACGGTCGCGATCGCGGCGCTCTCGGTCACCGTTTGGGCCCACCACATGTACGTGACCGGTTCCGTGCTCCTGCCCTTCTTCTCGCTCATGACGATGCTCATCGCCGTGCCGACGGGCGTGAAGATCTTCAACTGGATCGGCACGATGTGGCGAGGGTCGATCACCTTCGAGGCGGCGATGCTCTGGGCGATCGGCTTCCTCGTGACCTTCACCTTCGGCGGCCTGACCGGGGTCATCCTCGCCTCGCCGCCGCTCGACTTCCACGTCTCGGACACCTATTTCGTCGTCGCCCACTTCCACTACGTGGTCTTCGGCACCGTCGTCTTCGCGATGTTCAGCGGCTTCTACTTCTGGTGGCCCAAGTGGACGGGCAAGATGCTCAACGAGCGCCTCGGCAAGGTGCACTTCTGGCTGCTGTTCCTCGGCTTCCATACGACCTTCCTCGTGCAGCACTGGCTCGGGGTCATGGGAATGCCGCGCCGCTACGAGACCTACCAGCCCGAGGACGGCTTCACCTGGATGAACCAGTTGTCGACCATGGGGGCGATGCTCCTCGGGATCTCGATGATCCCGTTCCTCTACAACGTGTACATCACCGCCCGGAGGGCGCCCAAGGTCACCGTCAACGACCCGTGGGGCTACGGGCGCTCGCTCGAGTGGGCGACCTCGTGCCCGCCGCCGCGGCACAACTTCACCTCGATCCCGCGCATCCGTTCCGAGTCTCCCGCCTTCGACCTCAACCATCCCGAGGCGGCTCCCGTGCAGTACGGCATCGGCCCGGGCAAGGATGCTCCGGACACCCCGGTCGTGGACCTCAGCGACGAGAAAGTGAAGTAGCCAGCGTGAAGACCAACACCCATCTGTTCTGGATTCTCGCGATCTTCTTCTGGGGATCCTCGGCGATGTACACCGTCTGGAGCCTCGTGGACTCATTCCACGGCTATGTCGAATGGGTGGGGACGCTCGCGCTCGCGCTGTGCGGCGCGCTCTTCGCGCTCATCGCGTTCTACCTCGGCAAGCACTACCGGGCGCAGGGCGGGGAGCTTCCCGAGGACATCCCGACGGCCAACATCGACGACGGCGACACGGAGGTCGGGTTCTACAGCCCGTGGAGCTGGTGGCCCATGATGGTGGCCGCCGGAGCGGCCCTCGTCTTCCTGGGGATCGCCATCGGCGCCTGGATCGCCTACATCGGGGCCGTCTTCGCGCTGGTCAGCATCGTCGGCTGGACCTACGAGTACTACCGCGGATACTTTGGCCGCTAACCCGGCACCCGTCATCCGGCGTGCCGTTCCGGAGGACGGCGGCGCGGTGTTCGCGCTGCTGGCGCAGCTGGGCGAGCAGTACACGCCCGATCGCCCGGTCTTCGACGGGGCCTTCGCCGACGCCGTCGAGCAGGCGGACGATCACATCCTCTTCGTCGCGGAGGACGGCGGCGCGGTGGTCGGATACGCCCTCGCAACGATCGCGCGTCTCTTCTACACCAACGGCGACTCCGCTCAGCTCCAGGAGCTCGTCGTCGACGAGAGCTCGCGGGGCCGCGGGATCGGCAGCATGCTCGTCGGCGAGATCGAGCGGGAGTGCCTCGACCGCGGCGTCCGGCAGCTCACGGTCGCCACACTGCGCAGCGCCGCGTTCTACGAACGGCTCGACTACCGATCGACCGCCGACTTCCTCAAGAAGCGGTTCGACGAATAACGGTCAGTGGTGTCCTTCGCCGGACTCCAGCTCACCCCGCGTCGCCGGCGAGATCCGGTCCTCGAAGAACCAGCGTGAGAACACCGCGCGCACGCGCTGCATGAGGGAGATGCGTCCCTTGGCATCGGGCCGGACCATGAGGGGCTTGTAGTCGACGTAGTCGACGAGGCGCCAGCGCTCGTAGTCGTCGAGCTGCTGGTGAACCTCGACGTACTGGCCGCCCGGGAGTCGGACCATGCGGCCCGACTCGTAGCCGTGGAGCGCGATCTCGCGGTCCTTCTTCTGCAGGGCGAGACATACTCGCTTGGCGGTGAAGTAGGCGATGATCGGCCCGAGGATGAGCAGGGCCTGGAGCGAGTGCGTCACGGCCTCGATCGTGAGATGGAAGTGGGTGGCGATGAGGTCGGAGCCCGCCGCCGCCCAGAGCACGGCGTAGAAGGTCACGCCGGCCGCACCGATGGCCGTGCGGGTCGGGGCGTTGCGCGGGCGCTCGGTGATGTGATGCTCGCGCTCGTCGCCGGTGATCCAGGCCTCGAGGAAGGGGTAGAACATGACCGCGACGATGAAGAGCCCGATGACGGCGAGCGGCACGAGGATGTTGAGCGAGAAGGTGTGATCCCACAGCACGAACTCCCAGCCCGGCGGCACGAGCCTCAGCCCTCCGTCGGCGAAGCCGATGTACCAGTCCGGCTGGGTGCCGGCCGAGACCGGCGAGGGATCGTATGGCCCGTAGTTCCAGATCGGGTTGATCGTGAAGAACGAGGAGATGAGCACGATGACGCCGAAGACGACGAAGAAGAACCCGCCCGCTTTCGCCGCGAAGTTCGGCATGATCGGCACGCCCACGACGTTCTCGTTGGTGCGCCCGGGAGCCGCATACTGCGTGTGCTTGTTGATGACCATGAGCAGCAGGTGGAGGCCGAGTGCGGCGACGAGGATCGCCGGGAGCAGCAGGATGTGCAGAGAATAGAGCCTCGGGACGATCACGGAGCCGGGGAACTCGCCGCCGAACAGGAGATACGAGATCCAGGTGCCCACGAGCGGAATCCCCTTGACCATCCCGTCGATGATGCGCAGACCGTTTCCGGAGAGGAGGTCGTCGGGAAGGGAGTACCCGGTGAAGCCCTCGCCCATCGCGAGGATGAAGAGCGTGAAACCGATGACCCAGTTGAGCTCGCGCGGCTTGCGGAACGAGCCGTTGAAGAACACTCGGAGCATGTGCAGGCCGATCGCGGCGATGAAGAGCAGCGCCGCCCAGTGGTGGACCTGCCGCATGAGCAGCCCGCCGCGGATGTCGAAGGAGATGTCGAGCGTCGAGGAGTAGGCCGCCGACATCTCGATGCCCTTGAGCGGGACGTAGGAGCCGCCGTAGTGGACCTCGGTCATCGACGGCTCGAAGAAGAAGGTCAGGAAGGTGCCGGAGAGCAGGATCGCGATGAAGCTGTAGATCGCGACCTCGCCCAGCATGAAGGACCAGTGGTCGGGGAAGATCTTGCGACCGAGCTCCTTGGTGATCCCCGAGATGCTCGTGCGCTCGTCGAGGTAGTTGGCGACGGCGCCGGTGAAGCGCGAACCGCGGCTCGGTGCGGCCGACGGTGTCTCTGTCGCCGTCGACGACTCTACGGTGGTCATGAACGCTCCCAGAAGCTCGGGCCGACGGGTTCGTGGAAGTCGCTGCGGGCCACGAGGTAGCCCTGCGAGTCCACGGTGATGGGAAGCTGGGGGAGCGCGCGCTTGGCCGGTCCGAAGATGACCTTGGCCTCCTGCGTGATGTCGAACTGCGACTGGTGGCACGGGCACAGCAAGTGGTGCGTCTGCTGCTCGTAGAGCGCGACCGGGCACCCGACGTGCGTGCAGATCTTCGAGTAGGCGACGATGCCCTGATAGTTCCAGTCGGAGCGCTCGGGGGAGACGTGCAGGTCCTCCGGCTTGAGGCGCATGAGCAGCACGGCGGCCTTGGCCTTCTCCTCGAGCTTGTGCTCGGCATCCTCGAGATTCTCCGGGATGACGTGGAAGACCGAGCCCAGCGTGACCTCGGAGGCCTTGATCGGCGTTCCGGACGGGTCGCGTGCGAGACGGACGTTCTTGTCCCAGAGGGTCTTGTGCAGGAGCGGCACGGGATCCGCGGAGGGGGCGAGGTCGCGGAACATGACGACCGCGGGGAGCGGGGAGACGACGAGGGCGCCGATGAGGCTGTTCCGGATGAGCGTGCGCCGCCCGAAACCGGACTCCTCGTTTCCGAGCTTGAACACCTCGACGGCTGCGGCCCTCGTCTCCTCCCGGCCGCGAGTGGGGTGGCGGTGCTCTTCCCACTCACCGCCCTTCATGAGGTTCTTGGCCCAGTAGATCGAGCCGAACCCGATCGAGAGGAGGGCGAGTGCGATGCCGACGCCGAGGAACAGGTTGTTGAAGCGCACCGAGTCCATGTCGCCGGGGACGATCGGGAAGATGATGTAGGCGACGACCGCGAAGACGCTCGCGGCGATCGAGAGCAGGAACATCCCGCCGACCCGGCGCTCGGCGGTCTTCTCCTTCTTCGGGTCGAGGTCGGTCGCGCGTGGCCGGTGCGGCGGCAGGCCGGGGTTCTCGAAGGCCTCCGACGGGACGACGGCGGTGCCGGCGGAGACATCGCGCGAGGCGGTCGTCGCGAGTTCCGACCCGGCGGCCTGGTCGCCGTCTTGCTGAGCCATGTCGTTCCCTTCGGTTGCTGCGGTCGGTGGTGCTGAGTCAGTTGGGCCTGGCGGCGATCCAGATCGTGACGCCGACGATCGCGCCGAGGCCGAAGATCCAGATGAACAGGCCCTCGGCCACGGGTCCGAGGCCGCCGAGGTCGACGCCGCCGACCGAGGCGTGCTGGTCCTGGTACTTGAGGAAGCTGATGAGGTCGGCCTTGTCCTGCGGGCTCAGATTGAGGTCGCTGAACACCGGCATGTTCTGGGGTCCGGTGACCATGGCCTCGTAGATGTGACGGGCGTCGATCCCTCCGAGCGACGGCGCGAACTTGCCCTCGGTGAGGGCGCCGCCGGCACCGGCGACGTTGTGGCACATCGCGCAGTTGACCCTGAACAGCTGACCGCCGTTGGCGATGTCCCCGTCGCCGGCGAGCCACTTGTCCGCGGGGATCGCGGGGCCGGGTGCGAGGCTCGCGATGTAGGCGGCGACCGCGCCGATCTGCTCCTCGGTGAACTGCAGGGGCTTCTCCGCGCCCTGGGGGCCCTGGAAGGCGAGCGGCATGCGGCCGGTGCCCATCTGGAAGTCGACGGATGCCGCGCCGACCCCGAGGAGCCCGGGGCCCTTCTCGGTCCCCGTCGCGTTCATGCCGTGGCAGGTCGCGCAGTTCGCGACGTAGATCTTATGGCCCTCCGCGATGGCCTGCTCGCTCGCGGCCCTCGTCTCCGCGGATGCCGTCGTCGACAGGAACGCGTAGGCGCCGCCCGTCGTCAGCAGCCCGATCGCGAGGAGGGCGACGGTGGCGAGGGGATGCCGGCGACCGCCGGGCCGACGACCAGCGGTCGAGGTGTGAGTGCGCATTCTCTTTCCGAGTTCCTTATTTGAGTACGTAGATGACCAGGAACAGCCCGATCCACACGACGTCGACGAAGTGCCAGTAGTAGGAGACCACGATGGCGCTGGCCGCCTCCTTGTGCGTGAAGTTCTTGACGCTGAACGCGCGCCCGATCACGAGCAGGAAGGCGATGAGGCCGCCGATGACGTGGAGGCCGTGGAAGCCGGTCGTGATGTAGAACGACGATCCGTACTGGTTGGAGCTCATGCTGATGTGCTCGGCGACGAGGTTGGCGTACTCGAAGATCTGGCCGATGACGAAGACCGCCCCCATGGCGTAGGTGAGGAAGAACCACTCCACCATGCCCCACTGAGTCGGCTTCCAGCCGGTCGCCCGCGCCTGGAGGCGCTCCGCCGCGAAGACCCCGAACTGGCAGGTCACCGATGACAGGACGAGGATCGTCGTGTTGCCGAGGGCGTACCAGACGTCGAGCTTCGCGGTCTCGAAGGCCCAGAGGCCGGGGGAGGTCGATCGAAGAGTGAAGTAGATCGCGAAGAGGCCCGCGAAGAACATGACCTCGCTGCCGAGCCAGACGATCGTTCCCACCGCGACGACGCTCGGGCGGTTGACGACGGGAACGCCGACATTGTGCGAGAGAGAGGTGCTGGTCACGCTTCCCATTATGGCCGATATTACGAAGGACTTCGCCATTCGAGCGGCCAGTCCGGCCGAAAGCTAGGATCGCTCCTGTGACTACCGCCCCGACCTGGCCCGACCTGCTCACGGCGCTGCTCGAGAAGCGGAACCTCTCCATCAGCGAGGCGTCCTGGGCCATGCGCCGGATCGTGACGGGCGAGGCGACCAGCGCCCAGCTCGCGGCCTTCCTCGTGGCCCTGCGGGCCAAGGGGGAGACGGTCGACGAGATCGTCGGGTTCCGGGATGCCGTGCTCGAGAACGCGCATCCCCTCGCGCTCGACCCGATGGCGATCGACATCGTCGGCACCGGGGGAGACCGTTTCGGCACCGTCAACGTCTCGACCATGGCCTCGATCGTCGCTGCGGCGTCCGGCGCGCCGGTCATTAAACACGGGAACAAGGCCGCGAGCTCCGCCGCCGGATCCTCGGATGTCCTGGCTGCGCTCGGCATCCGGCTGGAGCTCGACGAGCAGCGCATCGCCGAGGTGTTCTCGGAGACGGGGATCACCTTCGCCTATGCGGCGCACTTCCATCCCGGATTCCGCCACGCCGCCCCGGTGCGCGGCGAGCTCGCGATCCCGACCGTCTTCAACTTCCTCGGGCCGCTCTGCAACCCGGCTCGGTGCGAGGCGAACGCGGTGGGCGTCGCGAACCTCTCGAAGGTCCCGCTCTTCGTCGGCGTCTTCCAGACCCGGGGGGCCACGGCGCTCGTGTTCCGCGGCGACGACGGCCTCGACGAGCTCACGACGACCGGCCACAGCCATATCTGGGAGGTCTCCCGGGGTGCCGTGACCGAGCACGACCTCGACCCTTCCGAGCTCGGGATCGCCCGCGCGGAGCTCTCCGACCTGCTCGGCGGGGATCCGGAGCACAACGCCGGCATCGCCCGGCGAGTGCTCGAGGGAGAGGGCGGCCCGGTGCGCGATATCGTGCTGCTCAACGCCGCGGCGGGGCTCGTCTCCTACGACCTCGCACGCAACCCGGCCGAGGTCCAGGTCCCCATCGTCGATCGTTTCCGGGCGAAGCTCGCGGTCGCCGCCGAGGCGATCGACTCCGGCGCGGCATCCCGCAAGCTCGACGAGTGGGTCGCCGCGACGAATCGCTAGCCCCGCGCGGTCAGGGGCCGACGCGTTCGACCCCGAGTCGATGCGGGGCCATGGGACGAGGATACGACCCGCCGGGCGAGTGTCAGGGCGTCTGGAATGCGCCGACGATGGCACCGACCGCCGTGAGGCCGACGAGCATGTAGCCGACGTTGAGCAGCAGGTGACGCAGGCTCCTGCCCTCGAACTGGTGGAGCTGCCCGAGGGCCGCAGCCACGAGCACGCCTCCGGCGAGACCGATGACGGCCCCTCGTCCGACCGAGGAGTTGCCGATCAACCAGGCCAGGACGATCGCGACGACGAGTCCCGCCACGAACTGCCCGACGAGCGCTCGGCCGAGCGCCCTTCCCGGAGGAAGCGGGCTCTCGCCCTCGGCCGGCTCAGGCACGCCGAGCTCCTGACGGTAGACCTTGCCGAAGATGGCCACGTACCAGATCGCGCCGAGGAGGAAGAGCGCAAGGGCGCCGATGACGACTCCGAGCCAGGAGATGTCGACCATGAGACCATCGAGCACTGCGGTTCTCCTTCGCCTCGAGCCATCGGGGAGATGCCACGTCCCTCCATTTTCACTGTACCTTGCGGCAGGGGGCTTGCCGCAAGCCCCCCGTCGTCGCCGAGAATGGTCGATCGTGACTCCCAGCACCGGCACCAGCGCCTTCGATCTTCCCGATCGTCTCGTCGCCAAGACCGATCCGGCGCTCATCGCCGAGGACGAACGCCGTTTCGCCGCCATCCGGGAGAGCCTCGAGACGTCGATCGCGGAACTCGCCGACCGCCTGGAGTCCGAGCGCAGGATGCCTGGCGGTGAGGGGCAGGCGGCCATGGACCGCGACCTCGAGATCCATCGGCTGACGGCTCGCCTGAGGACCCTGCGCCGCTTCGGGCTGGACCTGTGCCTCGGACGCATGGTGGGAACCGGCGGTGCCGAGCCCGTGTACGTCGGTCGGCTCGGCCTCGCGGACGCCGGGGGCCGGCGATTGCTCGTCGACTGGCGTTCTCCCGCGGCCGAGCCCTTCTTCGGAGCGACTCACGCCAACCCCATGGGCCTGGCGAGTCGCCGCAGGTATCGCTGGACTCGCGGCAGGGTGAGCGACTACTGGGACGAGGTCTTCACCTCGGACGGGCTCCAGGGGCATGCCGCGCTCGACGACCAGTCGGCCTTCATCGCGAGCCTCGGCAGCAGCCGGTCGCCCCGGATGCGCGACGTGCTCAGCACGATCCAGGCCGATCAGGACGCCATCATCCGGGCGGGATCGAGGGGCGCGCTCGTCGTCGACGGCGGCCCGGGAACGGGCAAGACCGTCGTCGCGCTGCATCGCGCCGCCTACCTCCTGTACTCCGAGCCGCGGATCGCGCGGGGCGGAGGGCTCCTGTTCGTCGGTCCGCACGAGGCCTATCTGGCCTACGTCGCCGACGTCCTCCCGAGTCTGGGCGAGGAGGGCGTGCAGATCTGCACGCTGCGCGATCTCGTTCCGGAGGGCGACGCGGCCCTCGCAGAGCCGGATCCCCGGGTGGTCCGGCTGAAGGTCTCCGCTGACCCGGCGGAGGCGATCGAGGCGGCGGTTCGGCATTACGAGCGACCGCCGGCCCGCGAGCTCGTCGTCGAGACGCCCTGGTCCGAGCTCCGGCTCAGCGCCGCGGACTGGGCGGACGCCTTCGACGCGGCGGATCCGGGCCTGCCGCACAACGAGGCGCGCGAACAGGTATGGGAGGAGGTGCTGGGCATCCTGATCGCCCAGGTCGACGAGGAGGAGGTGGCCCCCCACCTGCTCCGCAGGTCGCTGCTGCAGAACGAGGAGCTGACCGGCGCCGTCAACCGGGCGTGGCCGCTGCTCGACCCTCCCGGCGTCGTCGCCGACCTCTGGTCGGTGACGGCCTATCTGCACGCGTGCGCGCCGTGGCTCTCCCCGGACGAGATCCAGCAGCTTCAGCGCGAGGATCCCCGGGCCTGGACGGTCTCCGATCTGCCCTTTCTCGACGCGGCGCGGCGGAGGATCGGCGACCCCGAGGCGTCCCGGCGCAGACGCAGGCGCGAGGCCGCGATCGCCGCCGATCAGGAGGTCAGGGACCGAGTGGTCGACGAGCTCATCGCGGCGGACGACTCCGAGCTGCTCCTCATGCGGATGCTGCGCGGGCAGGACGCCCGGAACAGCCTGATCGACGAGAGCGCGCTGCCGAGCGCGGACCCCGATGCCCTGGCCGGGCCCTTCGCGCACATCGTCGTGGACGAAGCCCAGGAGCTGACGGATGCGGATTGGCGGATGCTCCTGCAGCGCTGCCCCTCGCGCAGCCTCACGATCGTGGGGGACCGGGCCCAGGCGCGGCACGGCTTCGCCGAGTCATGGCAGGAACGCCTCGAACGGAACGGGCTCGACGGCATCTCCCTGACCTCGCTGACCATCAACTACCGCACCCCCGAGGAGGTCATGTCGGAGGCCGAGCCGGTCATCCGGGCCGTGCTCCCGGATGCCAACGTGCCGACCTCCATCCGCGCGAGCGGCGTTCCCGTCGAACACGGGTCGACCTCCCGGCTGGATGCGATCCTCGCGGCCTGGCTCGCCGAGCATTCCGAGGGGATCGCGTGCGTCATCGGCGATCCGGCCTTCCAGGCGACGGCCCGCATCCGGTCGCTCGCGCCGGAGCTGGCCAAGGGCCTCGAGTTCGACCTCGTCGTGCTCGTGGACCCGGAATCGTTCGGCACCGGTATCGAGGGGGCCGTCGACCGCTATGTCGCGATGACCCGGGCGACCCAGCGGCTCGTCATCCTCACGTCCGGGCGGCGCGGGTAGCCGCGACGATCACGCCGGCAGGGCAGTCGAGGTGGGACTGCGGCGACGTGCCTCCATGCGCTGCTCGAGCCACCAGGACGCCCCGCCGTCGTTCGAGACGCGTCCCTCCCAGGTGAACGAGTCGACCGTGATGTCGCTGAACTGCCAGTGGATGCGCCGTCCGTCGGTCTGCACGCCGTCGAGCCGGATGGCGTCCCGGCCATCCGGGACGGCGCGCAGGTCGCAGTAATCGCCTCCGGCGACGCCGAACCAGTAGACCCGCCACGCCTCGAGTGCGGGGTCGAGGATTCGCACCGTCGTGCCACGGGCATGGCCGTCGGGGGAGGCGATGACATCCTGCACTCCGCGCCCGCCGAGGATCCAGGCGAATGCCCACCGGAACCGGCCTTCAACCCATTCCCCGGTCGACTCGATCAGGCTGCGGTTGCCGACCTCCCACTCTCCGACGAAGCGTCCGAACAGCGCCAGCTCGGACGCATCCTCGGCAGCGGGGCCGTCGGCGAGCAGGCTCTCGGTGAATTCGCTCATGGCCTGCACATTAGCAAGCGTCGCCGACGCTCGCGCGGGGGATGGAGTCGAATCGGCCGGTGGTAGGCTGACCGCCACCGAGGGTCGGCGAGCAGCGCGGCCGAGGCCCTCGTGAATCAGGGAGGCGTGCCATGGACGTCACGGGAATCGGGGGGATCTTCTTCCGCAGTCGCGATCCGAAGGCCCGGACGGCATGGTACCGCGAGCACCTCGGCATCGAGGCGGGTCATGAGGGCATCTGGCAGCAGCAGGAGGGGATGACGGTCTTCGCCCCCTTCCCCGCCGACAGCGACTATTTCCCGGCAGACCAGCCCTTCATGCTCAACCTCCGCGTCACGGACATCGATGCGCTCGCGGCGAAGCTGGAGGCGGCGGGCATCGCCGTCGAGCGCCGGCCGGAGTGGGAGACCGACTACGGCCGCTTCGCCCGCATCCACGATCCGGAGGGCCTCCCGATCGAGCTGTGGGAGCCGCCGGCGTAGCATCCTCCCCGGCGGATCGGGGATGAGCGGGGGAGAGGTCGCACCTCTATCTGTATCTGCGGCGAATATATGCAATGAAATCCTTGCGCAAGGAGATCATTGAATATATGATCACAGGATGACCGTCTCCGCCGTCGAGTCCGACCTGGACGCCGCTTTCGCTGCTCTCGGCGATCCCACCCGCCGGGCGATCATCGCGCGGCTCGCGGCGGGGGAGGCGACGGTAGGAGAGCTCGCCGCGCCGTTCGCACTGACGCATCAGGCCATCTCGCGGCATGTCGGCATCCTCCGGCGCTGCGGACTGATCCAGCAGCGGGTCCGGGGTCAGAGCCGCCCCTGCAGCCTGGATGCCGGGCGCCTGGGGGAGCTGATCGGCTGGATGAGCGAGCAGCGACGGCAGTGGGAGTCGCGCCTCGACCAGCTCGAGGAGCACCTGGTGGCGCTGCAGGGGGAGCCGGTGCGATGACGGCGCGGGTCGCTCTCGAGGGGGATCAGCTGATCGCCACCCGATATCTCGATGCCGATCCGAGGCTGGTGTGGGAGGCGTTCACCACTCCCGAGCATCTCGCGGTGTTCTGGGGCGGGGACCATGCCACGATCCTGCCGGACTCGGTCACCGTCGACCTGCGCATCGGCGGGGCGTTCGCGCTGGAGACCCTCGGCAGTGACGGCTGCAGCTATCCGCTGCGATTCCGCTACGAGGAGATCGAACCGCCGACCCGCCTGGTGCTCGTCGAACCGGTCACCGGCCTCACGACGGAGATCCGCCTCGAGCCGACGGGGTCCGGCACGACCGTCACGGTCCACCAGCGGCGGCTGCCGCCCGATCTGCGCACCGAGCAGGCTCGCACCGGACTGGCCGGCATCCTCGAGCGGCTCGACGTCGTGCTGGAGGGGCTCGATCGGAGATGAGAGGGAGTACGCCATGAACACCCGCGAACGACTCGTTCACCGCTACCTGGACGGCTTCCGGCGCAGTGACCACGAGGCGATCCTCGGCTGCCTCACCGAGGATGTCGTCTGGCACATCCACGGGCTGCGCAGCACGAGCGGCAAGGCCGAGTTCGACGAGGAGATCGAGAATCCCGCCTTCGAGGGAAGCCCCGAGCTGACCGTGGAGAGGACGATCGACGCGGGGGACATCGTCGTCGTGACGGGCACGGGCCAGGGCACCCACCGCGAGAGCGGGCGCTTCCGGTTCGCCTACAACGATCTCTTCACCTTCCGGGGGGACCTGATCGCGCAGGTCGACTCCTACGTGGTCCCGCTGCCCTGAGCGGTGCGCAGCCGCCGACCCCGCCTAACTCTGCGGGTCGAACCCGAACTCCCGCAGTTCCTGCGAGCACCGGCAGGCCGCCGCGATCTTCCTCGCCCATTCGACGGCGTCCTCGCGCGTCGGCAGCTCCAGCACGGTGAACCCGCCCTTGAGCTCGGAACCCGGATAGATCTCGGAGCTCACCGCGCCGTCGGCCGAGACGAGCACAGGGTCGACGCTCTCCTCGATCCCGCCGCCGAAGACGTAGACGCCGGCGACCTTGGCCTCCTCGATCACGGCGTGGGACTCGGCGACGACGATCGGGAACTCCTCGTCGGTGAGCACCATGGCTTCGCTGGGGAAGGAGATGAGGTATTTGGTCATCTCCTCATGGTGCCCGCAGGCATCGCGAGGAGCAAGTATCGTGATCGACGTGCGGATCAGCTGGCGCCGGATCACGGCGGGGGATTTCCCCCTCCTGGCCGACTGGCTCGCTCGACCGCAGGTGCACCGCTACTGACACCACGACCTCTCCCCGGAGGGCATAGAGGCGGGACTTCGGCCCTGGTACGCGGGTCGTCGCCGGTCCCGCTGCGCCCTGCTCTACTCGAAGCCCAGGCTGCACTCGGCGGCGAGCCATTCGTTGGCCGCAGGCAGGTCGCCGTCGAAATAGTCATCGCTGAACGTGTAAAAGGCGTCTTCGTCCCCATCGATCGTCGCCTGAACCACTGCCTGTGCCTCCTCGCAGGTCGGGGCAGTCTTCTCGACGGTGGCGTCGGGAGCGGGGGAAGACGGGGGAGAAGAAGTCGGGGCCTTGCCGTAATCCCGTACCAGGAGCACGTAGCAGTAGTAGCGGGACTCATGATCGATCTGAACCGGATTGGCGTCGGGTTTGCTGGCTGTCTGCTTCTGTATCTGCTCGGTCGCGCACTTGTCGTAGCGCGCGCTCAGCGATCCGTAGTAGGCGGGCCAGGTCCCGTCGAAGGAGAACCCATAGATCCTTCGGTTGACGTCCGGGAAGAGCTCGAGACCGTATTCGCAGATCGCTGATGCGCTCTCGCGCGTGGTGGGATCGCCCCCGCCCGTACCCCGTGTGACAAGTAGACTTGACATCTCCGCGCGAGGCCTCTAGTGTGTCAAGTGTACTTGACTAATACGGAGGACATTATGGAATCATCGCGGGGGAGCGAGGCCTATCGGATGGAGCTGAAGGCGACGGCGGGCATGGCGGCCTGGGGCGCCGCCTGGGTCGCGAGCCTCGCGCTCGCGCGGTTCGGCCCCGGGCTCTGGGGGGAGTCGTCGCACGCGGCTACCTGGGTGGCCATCGCGGTGAACCTGATCGTGGGGGTCGGGTGGATCGCCGCATACGTGCGCTTCCTCCGGACGATCGACGAGTTGCAGCGGAAGATTCTCCAGGACGCACTCGCAGCAGCCGTGGGAGGGGGACTGGTTCTCGGCTCCGGCTACGTCGTCGCCCAGGCCGGCGGACTCATCCCGGCCGAGGTCGACTTCGCGGTGTTCCCGATCGCCATGGCGGTCGTCTACCTGATCGCCTTCATCGTCGGAAGGATCCGGTACCGATGAAGAATCACATCCTGACTCTCCGTGCCGAACGGGCATGGACCCAGGCCGAGGTCGCGCAGCGGCTGGGCGTGTCCCGGCAGACGATCAACGCGATCGAGACGGGCAAGTTCGACCCCAGCCTTCCTACCGCCTTCGCTCTCGCTCGCCTGTTCGGGCTGACGATCGAGCAGATCTTCGTCGACGAGGCCTGAAGTGCAGTTCGCATAGGCAACTCAGCTTGAGTTGACATAATGAGTATTATCGGATATTACAGCCGAGAGTGCTGATCGGTCGTGTGATGCGCGGCATCAGCCGCTCGAAGTCCTACGCCCGAACCGAGAAGGTCTGGCGGGAGAAGATCGACTACGAGACTGGTGAGATTCACGGCCGTTACCGCAAGGTCACCCGCCGAGTCGATCACCTGGCCGGCCGCTCCAAGGGATTCCTGATCGTCAACGACGGACCGGCAACAGCCTCAGCGATCAGCCGCTACGTGGCTGAGCGCACCTCGAGCCAGCTGGCGTTCGTCGGCCCGCTCAGTGCGCGTCAGACGCGCATCCTCGAGCTGCGCGAGCGATTAGCTCAGCGGCAGATCGATCGTCCCGTCCAGCGCGATGAGGGCTCGTAGGACGACTGCTGGCTCGTGCAGCCCGGTGCGCCAGTCCGGTGCCGTCCACAGCCGCGCATGCGGGTAGCGCTTCCACACGCGCGGCTCGTCACCGCGGCGCCCGTCGAGCTCGTGGGGCGCAGCTGTCACGAGGAAGACATCGTCCGCGATGTAGTGCCGCAGCACCCAGCCGACGTGCGCGCCGGCAAGGTCTACGGACAGGCTCACCCATGGCCGGCTCTCCTTCGCCGGCGCGATCCGCTCGTAGACGAGCTGCGAGCACGCCCGGAGAAACCTCGCCTCCACGAGATCCCCGAGCGTGATCGCGCGCTTCACGGGCGGACGAGGTCGAACAGCGGTGCCGGCATGATCGGCGCCGGCTGAGACCACTGCGCGGCCATGGCGTAGGCGACCCCCTCGAAAGTCTTAGAGCGAGTGGCAGCGTCACGGTGCACCTCGGTCCACGACGCGCGAGGCTGCACGACCTGCGTAGCTCGCAGCGGTTGCAGGTTCCGGAGCCACAGGCCGGTCTTCTTTGCGTAAGGATGGCCGAACTGGTACGGCTCGATCCACTGCGCCGGGCGCTCACCGATCAGGGTCATGGCGGCGCGCAGCATCCCGGGATTCTCTACCGCTACGTGTGTGATAGGTGCGTTCAGGCAGTCGAGGAAGAGCTGAACGGCGTCCACGAGTTGCGCGTACCTAGCCGGATTCGAGCTCAGCGCCGCCGCACTCACTTTCGCGAGATAGGTGCAGGGTGGGTGGAAGATTCCGAGGTCCCAGCCGGCATCTAGCTGGTCGCGCACATCGCCCTGGATGTGCGGACCTGGGCGCTCGGTCGGCAGTATGTCGCAGCTGATCGCCTCGTGGCCGGCCGCGATGAATGCGTCCCGTACCCGTCCGCTGTACTCGCATCCGACGAGCACGCGCATCACTGGCACCCGTCGCACTGCGTGGCGTCGGCCGGGTCCACCGGGACGACGTACACGACCGGCTGCCGCTCCAGCGTTTCGAGCTCGTCGGCCCGATCGATCATCTTTGACGCGGCAGCTCTGAGCTGCTCGGCCCGTTCCCGAATACTGCTGTTCATAAGAGTTCTCCTCATGTCTCGAATCTCACTGCCGTTTTCCGGCACCTGCCGGATCAGCGCTCGCGGGAGCAGAGGTCAAGGGACCGTGGAATACCGGACCGCCCCCGTGGGGGCGGGAGGATATGCCGCGAAAGCCCTTGACCGCCGCGGAGCGAGTGCTACCCTCCCCCGCCGGAAAACCCCCGGCGCCCGGGCCGATACCGGCGCCCCCGCGCTCCGCTCTTGCATTTGTCGGCCCCCCCTTGTTAACTAGTACAAAACTGTACGATTGAGTACGGGGAAGATCAAGGGAGTGAGCAATGGCTGGCGAAATGAAACTGACGGTGGTGGGCAATCTCGTGGCCGATCCCGAGCTGCGGCATGTGCCTTCGGGTCTGGCCGTGGCCGAGTTCACGGTCGCCCAGTCCGATCGGCGTTACAACGCCGAGACGCAGACGTGGGAGGACGGGGACGCGGCGTTCCTGCGCTGTCAGGTGTGGCGCGACTACGCCGAGAACGTGGCCGCGACCCTTCACAAGGGAGACCGGGTGATCGTCTCCGGTCGCCTCTCGCAGGAGCGCTACGAGACCAAGGACGGTGAGAAGCGCACGACCTGGCGGCTCGAGGTCGAGGACGTAGGCCCGGCGCTGCGCTTCGCCCGGGCGACCGTCCAGAAGCTCACGACCAGGCAGCCGGAGCCGGTGCCGGCATGACCACAGCACCCGGGCTCTTCGCGACGCAGGCCATCGGTGAGACGCTGTTCTATCAGTGGACGACCGGCATTCTGCTGCTGTCGTGCGTGCTCTGGGCCGTGTCCTTCGCGGTGGTCACCTTCCGCCGCGACTACGAGCGCAGGAAGGGGCTAGCCGGGCACTCCGGCTCCTGCTGGCCCGCCTCTATCGATGCCGGCGAGGAACGCGGCGAGGGTCCCCTGCGGTACGTCGTCGGGGCTGGTGCCTCCGAACCAGTGCATCCAGAGCTCGTGAGCGGCGTCGAGCCGTTCTCCGTCGAGTCCCGGGCGCAGCTCTTGAAGCGCGGCCCGGATGCTGTCGTTGGTGGCTCGCGAGTACATGGTGCGAGCGTACTTCTCACGCTGACCGCCCCGCGAGCCGCATCCGGGGGGCACCAGTGACCTCGACCGACTTTTACGAGGCGGTCCTCGCACGCCTCGACCTGGCGCTGAATGTGACGGCGGTGACGGCGGCGCTGGTGCTGTTCGTCGCAGGCGTCGTCGTCGTGAGAGCGATGTGGTCGAGGTGATCGAGCTCGTCGTGCTCTCCGGCGTCATCCTGGGTGTTCTGCGCGCCTGGGAGCTATTCGTGTGGATGGTGGACTCGTGATCGTCGATCTTGCGTCTGCCGCTACCGTCTTGGTGTCCGCTCTGGGCATCGGGGTCGTCGTCGGAGTCCTCGCGGCTCTGACTCGCATTGGGGGGAGGTGAAAAACTATGCAGGTACTCCACTTTGCCCTCGTGCTGTCCGGTGCTCTGCCGATGGATGATCCGGTGATCGACCTCGGCACCTCCCTCACCGCGGCGGTGTCCGCCATCACCACGCAGGTCGCGGCGGCTCTGCCGATCGCACTCGGCGTCGGCGGCACCATCATCGCAGTCGTGATCGGCTGGAAGCTCTTCAAGCGCTTCGTGCGCGGCTAGAGCCGCTCGAGGGCCGTGCACTGGATCAGGGTGCACGGCCCTCTCCCCCATCAGGAAGGTGGCTGATCATGCATCGCCTTATCGCCGGCCTCATCGTGGCCGGCATCGCCGTTTCAGGCGGCATCGTGCTCGATTCCACTCCGGCTACGGCTGCCGGTGGTCCGCCGATTCCTCCGAGCTGGAAGGACTGCGTCGCGTTCGCGAGCACATCCGGCCTTGACCCATTCAACGAGCACTTCCCCTGCTCAGTTGCCGAGTGGGATAGATACTTCGACTTCACCAAAGCGCGCTACGCGGTCGGCATGCCGGCGACTCCTGAGCCATGGGAGTTCTCGGAGTTCGACGACTATTGGGCTTCTATACCGGGCGACATGAACGACTTTCTAGACGAGCGAACAAAGTGGATGCAGGAGCATGAGAGGGCTGTAAACGAGGGCCGGAAGCCCGGCACTAGAACAACCGTTAAGCCCTTCACGCCCTCGACCTCGAAGCCGCGCGCGTTCATGATAAACGTGCTCGGGTCGGTCCTTAAGGGCGCGACTCCCGAGAAGTGGAGGCGCGAGCAGCTGGCGAACGAGCACCGCTATAACTACTCGTGGGATGCGCTCAATACGGAATTCGGCTACTCCGCGAATACGCGAGGGCCGGACGGTGAGCTCCGGCCCATTCCCGCACGAGGAACGGGCACCTACGACGATGCTGTAGTTGATGCCTACGAGCAGCAGGCGACGAAGGGTGGCAAGAACGGCCAACCGATGGTCGCTGCGGCAACTAAGGCTGGGCCGGTGCGCAAAACGGTTGGCGCGCTCGGTGAGGCCGCCCTAGCTCTGACGATGATGCCGGTAGGATTCCTTTTCGGCAATCTGGCCACTGCGGTTTTCGGATTCGACCCAGACTACGGTGTCTGTACTCAGGAGCCGGGCGTCCTCCGAGACGTGCTGGCAAATGTGGCCGGCGCCGACTGCAACGGATGGGCGATGAGCGCTGAGGCGAACGCCGCCGCGAATAACGATGTCACCCCCGGGTTCACGTCGGAGTGGGTGTGTCGGGCGCGGGTGCCGGAGCAGTGTTTCCGGGTGATCGGTGTCGGGTTCAGCTCGAAGTTGTCGAGCGGGAATATCGGCGTGATGGGTCTTGAGTATACCGGCGGGCTGGTGAATACGTGGAGTATTCAGGGTCGCATGGCCTACGACAACCTCTGGAGGTCTCTGGGTGTGTCCGAGTCGGCGTCCGGTTTCAACAACATCACGGGCGCCTGTTATGACCTTTTCGGGCCGGGCAGGTTCTGCTTCTCCATGCAGCAGCCGATCGGGACGCACTCTGACGTTCTCGCTCTGCGTTACGGGATTGCGGAGGACCGGATCGGCGGCAGTACCGGCATGGCGGTCGTCGCGAAGGACCCCGACCCGGCCCGGTGGCTAACGTGCACTATCGAGGGAAGCGACGGCCACACCTATACAGCACAGTCCGCAGCGTATAGAGAGTCCAGCGGGCGTCTCGCGGGAGCCGAATGCCCGGCATTGCCGGACGGTGTGCGCCCGACTGGGGTCGAAATTAAAGGCGAGGGTGATGGTGTTCCCGATCAGGTGATGTGGCAGGAGGACGTTACCCCCGAGTATGCCGCCTGGTGGGATAACTACCCGGAGTGCAGGACCGGGGCATGCAAGCTCGATCTGCTCATTAAACCCGGCGACTCATCCCCGGCTATCGCTAGTTGTTTCGACGCTCCTGACCAATGCGTTAATTGGTTCGAGGATCCCGATAAGGAAGACACTTTCCAGTGCCGCTACGGCGTGCACGATGTGAGTCTGGCTGAGTGCGCGGTCTATTCGGGCGTGTTTAAGCCCGAACGTCTTACAGTTGGCGCGCCATATTCGGACCCCGAGACCGGCGAGTGGTCGGGAGGCCAGTCCTCCCCATCCGCTGCCAACGATCTTATGAACAGTCCGGTCCAGAATCCCGAGGTAGCACGCGAATGCTTCGCGTCGGGCTGGGCAGCATTTAACCCAGTCGAATGGATTCTCACTCCGATTCGTTGCGCGCTGGAATGGGCCTTCGTTCCTCGACCCGCCGTGGTCTATCTAGCTGGAGCCGAGCTTCAAAACCGCTTCGAGCATTTAGCCCCCGGACAACTCGCCGCGATGATCGGCGACTGGTCCTTCACCCCGAACATAACCGGATGCTCGCGAACCGTGAACTGGACGCCCACTATCGGGGATCAGGAACCCGGCACGATGGTGGTCTGGGACTTCTGCGACGGCAGCGTCATGGCCCCGCTCGGTGTCATCGCCCGCACACTCACCACGTGCGCCTTCGCCGTCCTCGTCTTCGTCGCCACGAAGCGCGCAGTCGCCGGAATGGTCGACTACCGATGATTATCGAGTGGATCGTCAACGTCGGCGCCGGCTTCGTGAACTGGATCGTGAGCCTCTTCCCAACGCTCGAGTTGCCGGAGTCCCTCGTGCACCTCGACGACACGATCAACGAAATCCTCGCCATGGGCGACGGCCTCGGCGCGTTCTTCGACTGGACACTCATCGGCGTCCTCGCCGCCATTCCACTCACCATCTGGGTCGCCGGCCTCCTGCTGCGCGGAGCCCGCGTACTGATCGCTCATCTACCGTTTATAGGAGGAAGAGGATGACCCTAGAAACCACACCGGTGGAGTATTGCGGCCTCGGCATCTGTGCCGCCGTAGCCGGCCACGAAGGTACCTGTGAGGAGGCATCCGGCTTCACGGACGAAGACCTGGGTGAGCTGATCGCTGAGGCCGGCCCTCTCGACCTGAGCAACCCGAAGCTGCTCACCCGTGGCATCCGCAAACGCCGCTCGAGCCCCATCCACGGCTATATCGGTCTCAACGGCAACTTCAAGACGTGGGCAATGATCCGCGACACCCTCCCCTCCATCGCCATGGGGCGCAAGGTGCTCTCGACCGTAGCGATTCTCGACCCGCACACCGGGAACCCGCACCCGCTGTATGTTCCCTTCACCGGATGGGCGCAGCTCTTCCAGTTCGAGCACGGCGACATTCTGCTCGATGAGATAACCGGCATCATGGACTCCCGCGATCAGGGCATGCCGAAACCGGTCCGCCGGCTTCTCCCTCAGATGCGGCGCCGCGACGTGCGAGTCGTGTGGACCGGTATCGACTGGGATAACTCCGACCGGCGCCTCCGCCAGCTCTCCCAGGCGGTCACGAAGTGCCGAGGACACTTCCCCAACTGGGCGGCGATCCGACGAGAGCAGCGCTCCGACCCCACCCGATCGTCTCTGTGGGCACCGAACAGGGTCGCGTTCCTGACTACGTTCGACAGCTCGTCCCTCATGCAGTCCGAGGATACGAAGCAGCTCAACTTCGAGCTCGGTGGCCGCTCCGATTTGAAGTCCCGTAGGGCCCGTGTGCTGTGCCGCGAACTGTGCTGGGCCCCCGGCTCCCTCACCTTCTCCGCCTACAACACTCTCGACTCGGTCACGGCGGTCGATAATCAGTGCCGGCACGGCCTCGACCTGCCGGGACCGGCCGCGTGCAAAGACCCGGACTGCATCGCAGACGCGCTCGCCGGCATGGGTCGCCTGCACCTGTGACCCTGCTGTTGCCCTCACGGGCGGATGTAGAGCGCGCCGTTGCCGGAATGCCACGGGCACCCCGGCGGGTCTCCGGGCTGGCTTTCGGCAGCTATCGCAAGCCCGTCCAGATGGGCAACGTCTGGTACTTCGAGGCCTCCGCGTCGGCCGTGAAGCTGGGCGAGTATCAGGCCTCGGACTGGGAGGATTCCAGCGAGGGCTGCGACAATGGCCTGATGTTAGACGAGCCGAAGGAGCGCACGGTCGGGGGCCCGCGCGGGCTCGTGAAGGAGTGGTCCCGCCACTCACGCAACTACATGATCTATCGGCTCGCCACCCTCGACTACCGGCCACTGTTCGACGGTGACCGTCTCCCGGTCCTGCTGACCCTCACGCTCCCCCGCCGCTGGCTAGCCATCGCCCCCGATGCCCAGAGCCTCGGGAAGAGGTTTCGCGCGTTCCTTGCTCGCTACGAGCGGGCGTGGGGTGGCCGGCTGATCTGCGTATGGAAGCGCGAATTTCAACGCCGTGGGGCTCCCCACTACCACCTGCTCATGCTGCCGCCGGCGGGCCGAGCCCGCGGTTCCGGCATGCGGTTCTCCGAATGGGTCGGCCCCGCCTGGGCGCAGGTGTGTCTGCCGGCCGGCTACGACGCTCGCGACGACGAGCAGCTCGCCGCCTACCGCGAGCACGCTCTCGACGGCACCGGAACGGAGAACCCCGATTTTCACGCGGCCTGGGTCGACGAAGCGATGCGCGACTACGGTCTGCACGAGCGGATCGGCGCGCACGTGAGCGAGTACAACTTCGTAGACCCGGCCCGCATCGCCGCCTACTTCAGCAAACACGGCGCCTTCGCCTCCAAGGGCTACCAGAACGAGGTCCCCGAAGCGTGGGAGGGAACCGGCAGCGTCGGCCGGTACTGGGGCTACACCGCCGGCCTCGAGGTCACGAGCGTTCGCGTCGAGGTGCAGGCCGACGACCCCGCTGACGGCGACGATCCGGACGACACCCCACCCTCGCCCGGCGGTGGTTCGCCTCGGCCGAAGCCACCCGTCGCGCCGAGCTCGAGCACGGACACCGTTACTGCGTCACCCGTCGCGGCGCCGAAGGGCACCAATACTCAAGTGGGAACCGGGAATAATCCCACTTATCGGATATCAAAGACACCGCATCAGGTCGCGTCGAACCCCTCGCCGGCCGCGGTGATTCAGTCCAAGGAAGAAAGCTATTCCCCGACATAGGCGGCAAGGTGCTCGCCGGTGAGCGTCGACCGGTCCGCGACGAGCTCGGCCGGCGTTCCCTCGAACACGATGCGACCGCCGTCGTGGCCGGCGCCCGGCCCGAGGTCGATGATCCAGTCAGCGTGCGCCATGACCGCCTGGTGGTGCTCGATGACGATGACCGACCTGCCCGAGTCGACGAGCCGGTCCAGCAGGCCGAGCAGTTGCGCGACATCCGCGAGGTGCAGTCCGGAGGTCGGCTCGTCGAGCACGAAGGTCTCGCCCTTCTCGCCCAGGTGGGTCGCGAGCTTGAGCCGCTGGCGCTCGCCGCCGGAGAGCGTCGTGAGCGGCTGGCCCAGGCTCAGGTAGCCGAGTCCGACGTCGGCGAGCCTCTCGATGATCGAGTGCGCAGCCGGGGTGCGCGCCTCCCCCGTGCCGAAGAACTCCGCCGCCTCGGTCACCGGCATCGCGAGGACCTCGCTGATGTCCTTGCCCCCGAACTCGTACTCGAGGACCTCGGCATTGAACCGCTTGCCGCCGCACTCCTCACAGATCGTCGTGACCACGTCCATGAACCCGAGCTCGGTGAAGATGACGCCGGCGCCGTTGCACACGGGGCACGCGCCCTCGGAATTCGCGCTGAACAGGGCGGGCTTGACACCGTTGGCCTTGGCGAAGGCCTTGCGGATCGGCTCGAGCAGGCCCGTGTAGGTGGCGGGGTTGCTGCGGCGCGAGCCGCGGATCGCGCCCTGGTCGATCGCGACGACGCCCTCGCGCCCCGAAAGGGAGCCGTGGATGAGCGAGCTCTTGCCGGAGCCGGCGACGCCGGTCACGACCACGAGAACGCCCAGCGGGATGTCGACATCCACGTTCTGGAGGTTGTTGGCCTTCGCACCGCGCACCTCGAGCGCACCGGACTTCGTGCGCACGGACGGCTTGAGAGAGGCCCGGTCGTCGAGGTGCTGCCCGGTGAGGGTGCCGCTCGCCCGAAGTCCCTCGACAGTGCCCTCGAACACGACCTCTCCCCCGGCCGCTCCGGCGCGAGGGCCGAGGTCCACGACGCGATCGGCGATCGCTATCGTCTCGGGTTTGTGCTCGACGACGAGCACGGTGTTGCCCTTGTCGCGCAGTTGCAGAAGGAGTCGGTTCATCCGCTGGATGTCGTGTGGATGCAGCCCGATCGTGGGCTCGTCGAAGACGTAGGTCACATCGGTGAGCGAGGACCCGAGGTGGCGGATCATCTTGGTGCGCTGGGACTCGCCCCCCGACAGGGTCCCCGAGGGGCGATCGAGCGAGATGTAGCCCAGCCCGATGTCGACGAAGGAGTCGAGGCTCTCCCCCAGAGTCGCCAGCAGTGGCGCGACCGAGGGCTCGTCGAGCCCGCGCACCCACGCGGCCAGGTCGGAGATCTGCATCGCGCAGGCGTCGGCGATGCTGATCCCCTTGATCTTGGACGCGCGGGCATGCTCGGCAAGGCGCGTGCCCTCGCACTCCGGGCAGGTGCCGAAGGTCACCGCGCGCTCCACGAAGGCCCGGATGTGCGGCTGCATCGCATCCTTGTCCTTCGAGAGCATCGACTTCTGGATCTTCGGGACGAGCCCCTCGTAGGTCAGGTTGATGCCGCCGACCGGCACCTTGGTGGGCTCCTTGTAGAGGAAGTCGTCCAGCTCGCGCTTGCTGTACTGCGCGATCGGCTTGCCGGGATCGAGAAGCCCGGACTCGGCGAAGATCCTCACCTGCCAGCCGTCGGCGGTGTATCCGGGAATGGTGATGGCGCCCTCGGCGAGCGACTTCGAGTCGTCGTAGAGCTGGGTCAGGTCGATGTCCGAGACCGCGCCTCGCCCCTCGCAGCGCGGACACATTCCCCCGAGACGGTTGAAGGTCGCCTTGACGGCCTTCTTGTCGCCGACGGAGATGGCGCCGGCGCCCGCGACCGAGGGGACGTTGAACGAATAGGCGTTGGGCGAGCCGACGTGCGGCTGGCCGAGCCGGCTGAACAGGATGCGCAGGAAGGCGTTCGCGTCGGTCACGGTGCCGACCGTGGAGCGCGGGTTCGCGCCCAGCCGCTCCTGGTCGACGATGATCGCCGTCGTGAGCCCGTCGAGCAGGTCGACATCCGGCCGTGCGAGCGTGGGCATGAAGCCCTGCACGAAGGCGCTGTAGGTCTCGTTGATCATCCGCTGCGACTCGGCGGCGATCGTGTCGAAGACGAGCGAACTCTTGCCCGAACCCGAGACCCCGGTGAACACCGTCAGCCGGCGCTTCGGGATCTCGACGCTGACATCCTTGAGGTTGTTCTCGCGCGCGCCCTGCACGCGGATGAGATCGTGGCGGTCGGCCTGAGGACCCGAGGTCACGATGCCGCCTTCCCGGTCACGGGCAGCTGCCTTCCCCACCAGTCGAGGATGGCCTCGAAACGCTGCAGACGGTGCCGTGGCAGTCCGCTCCGGCTCAGCTCGTGGTTCTCCCCCGGGAAGATGAGCAGCTCGGCGTCGACCCCCTGCCGGCGAAGCGCAGCGTAGTACCGCTCCCCCTGCGAGAGGGGGCAGCGCAGGTCGTTCTCCGAGTGGATGACGAGCGTGGGTGTCGTGACCTGGTGCACGAAGGCCTGCGGGCTCTGAGCACGGATCTGCTGCGGATCCGTCCCGGTGTACTCATCGCTGAAGAAGTCGCCGATGTCCGAGGTGCCGATGAAGGCTTCCGGGTCGAGATAGCCGCGTTCGACGATCGCCGCGGCGAAGCGGTGGTCCTGAGCGATCGTCCAGGCAGTGAGGTAGCCGCCGTAGGAGCCGCCCATGATGCCGAGGCGCGCGCCGTCGAAGGACGGGTTCGCGGCGAGGGCGCCATCGAGGAAGTCGAGCACGTCCGTGTAGTCGAGAGTGCCCATCCGGTGGCGGATCGCCCGGCCGTGCTCCTGGCCGTAGCCGGACGAGCCGCGCGGATTGCACATGACGACCGCGTAGCCCGCGTCGACATAGACCTGGGCCTCGTCGAAGACCCCTCCGGTGTACTGGGTGTACGGACCGCCGTGGATGTTGAGGAGCACCGGATGCGGCCCCTCCCCGCTCGGCGTGAGCGTCCAGCCGTGCACGGCGTACCCGTCCCGTGCGGTCACCATGAGCTCGCTCGGCGCCGCGATCCCGGCGACCGTGAGCGACGCCGAGAAGTTCGTGAGGCTGTCGAGGCCGACCTCGCGCACGACGGCGATATCGCCCTTCGTGCTCGCGTCGCTGAAGCTCAGGACGATCCGCCCGGCCGCGCTGTCGAAGCCCTGGACCACGAGCGAGCCCCGGTCGGACGACTCGGGCGGCGCGATGCGGGTGAGCACGCCGTCGCCGTCCACCGAGACGAGCTCGACGTTCCCGTGCCGGGTGTCGAGCGCGAGCACGGCGCCCTCGGCGGTCACGAGGAGCTCGTTGGCGCCGTCGGCGAGGTCGACGTCCTCGGGGTCGGTGAGCCGGGTCGCCGGCACGTCGCCGTCGAGGCGGTAGAGCGCGGCGTTGCGCGCCACGAAGTCCCGGCCGGTCTCGCCCAGATCGCTCGCGACGAAGAAGATGGTCCCGTCCGGGCCGTAGGCGAAGCCGTCGATGCCGTATCTGCCGTGGGTGCCGGTGAGCGCGCGCGGCTCGGCATCCGGCGCGTCGATCTCGAGCTCGTGGATGTCGTTGGCGAGGTCGACGTCGCGCTCGGCATGCCGCGCGGAGACGAATCCGATGCGCGTTCCGTCCGGCGAGAAGCGCACGTATCCGTCGTCGAAGTCGCCCGAGGTGAGCTGGCGCGCTTCGGGAACCGTCGCGGGCGGTTCCGGCGTCGGATCGGATGCCGAGGGCGCACGCCGGTAAGCGGGCTCCCCCGCGGTGTCGGGGACCTCGACGAGGAAGACGTGGTTCCGGCGGTCGTTCGTGTAGCCGAGGCCGTTCGACCGGTACTTGCGGGTCGTGATCCGCCGCGGCGGCTCGGCGGCGGGCCCGAGCTTCTCGACGGTCCCATACCTCCCCTCCTCGGCCACCCGCGAGGTGAAGGCGATGCGGTGGCCGTCCGGGGACCAGGTGAAGGTCCCGACTCCGAGCTTCTGGTCGGTGACGGCGACCGCCTCTCCGCCCTGGGCGTCCATGACCTGGAGCTGCGCCGGGCTGTCCCCGTCCGACCTCAGGAACGCGATGCGCGAGCCGTCCGGGCTGAACCGCGGGGCACTGTCGCTGAACCCTCGCGTGATCCTTCGCGGTGCGGAGCCGCCGTCGAGCGGCACGCTCCACAATTGGCCGACGTAGGCATCCGCTTCGAGGCTCGGGGTCGAGGTGGCGAAGACCGCCTGGCTGCCATCGGGGTGGATGGTGGGACGGGAGACACTCGTGAGGAGGGGGAGATCAGTCGCTTTCACCCCATTACTCTACGTTTGCCTCAGTTCCCGGTGAAGCCGCTGATGTCGCCGATGTAGCGCGTGTGGTCTTCCGGAACCGGCTCGACGGCGGCCCTGGCGACCTCCGCGGCGAACTCCGAGACGTTGTAGAGCCGTCCGGCGGCCTCCTTGCGGGCGCTGATGGCCCCCGGGTTCGCCCGCTCGAGGAGGGTCGCGGTGATCGTTCCCTCGATCATGTCGCCGGAGACGACGACGAACTCGATCCCCAGCTCGTCGAGTTGGGGGATCATGGCGCGCAGGGCGTCCTCCCCCGCACGCTTGCTGAGCGCGACCGGCTCGTACTCCGGCATCGTCGGAACGGTGCGGATGAAGTGCGCCTGGTGGCTCGTGACGAACACGACGCGCGAGCCAGGCCCGAGCAGCGGCAGCGCCGAGGTGAGGATGCCCACCTGCGCGTCGCGGTTGAGCCGCATGGCGTAGTCCTCCCCCATGCCGGACTCCATTCCACCCGAGGCGTTGAGCACGAGGATGTCGAGCCCGCCCCAGGCCTCCCGCACGTTCTCGAACATGCCGGCGACGGAGGCCGGATCGGTCAGGTCGGCGCCGATCGCGATCGCGGTGCCCCCCGCATCCTCGATCCTCTCGACGAGCTGGAGCGCGCGTTTCTCCTTGTTGCGGTAGTTGACGACGACGCTCGCGCCGGCCTCGGCGAAGTAGCCGACGGTGTCGGCGCCGATGCCGCGGGAGGAGCCCGTGACGAGCGCTCGCCTCCCGTCGAGGGAGTGAGGGTCCAGGAGTGTGCTCATCCCCCAGACCCTAGCAAGTCGGGCGTGCTAGTTTCATTACTAACACGACACACGAGGGGTGCCGGATGACGGTTGAATTCCTGAACGACTACGCCTGGATACTGTGGCTGGGCCTCATCCTCGTGTTCCTCATCGTCGAGATGACGACGCTCGAGTTCACCTTCCTCATGATCGCGCTGGGAAGCCTCGGCGGCCTGGTGTCGGGCCTCCTCGGGCTCCCCTGGTGGGCGCAGGTCGTCATCGCGGCCGTGCTCGCCCTCGCCCTCCTGCTCGCGGTGCGCCCCCCGCTGCTGCGCAGACTCAAACGCGGTGGCGATCCGAGCCGGACGCTCGTCGACGCGCTCATCGGCATGGAGGGCTCCGTCATCCACGATTTCGTCGAAGACCAGGGGCAGGTGAAGCTCTCGGTGGGCGAGACCTGGACCGCGAGAGTCTCCCCGGCGCCGAAGAAGCAACTGCAGGTCGGTGACCGGATCGTGGTCACCTCGATCGAGGGTGCGACCGCCGTGGTCGCTCCCGTGAAAGCCACCGAATCGAAGAAAGAAGGCGCCAAGTGAACGACTTCGGTTCCGTGCTCCTCGTGCTCCTGATCGCGGTCGTCGCGATCTTCGTGCTGACGATCCTGTTCCGCGCCATCCGGATCATCCCTCAGGCGCGCGCCGGCGTCGTCGAGCGACTCGGCAAGTACCACAAGACCCTGCTCCCGGGGCTCAACATCGTCATCCCGATCATCGACCGGGTGCGCCCTCTCATCGACATGCGCGAGCAGGTCGTCTCGTTCCCGCCGCAACCGGTCATCACCGAGGACAACCTCGTCGTCTCGATCGACACGGTCGTCTACTTCCAGGTGACGGATGCGCGCGCCGCGACCTATGAGATCGCCAACTACCTCGGGGCCGTCGAGCAGTTGACCACGACGACACTGCGTAACGTCGTCGGCGGGCTCAACCTCGAGGAGGCGCTCACGAGCCGCGACAACATCAACGGCCAGTTGCGCATCGTGCTCGACGAGGCGACGGGCAAGTGGGGCATCCGTGTCGGCCGCGTCGAGCTCAAGGCGATCGATCCGCCGCTCTCCATCCAGGACTCGATGGAGAAGCAGATGCGCGCGGAGCGCGACCGGCGCGCCGTCATCCTCACTGCGGAGGGCACCAAGCAGTCGCAGATCCTCGAGGCTGAGGGCGCCAGGCAGGCCGCCATCCTCAAGGCCGAGGGCGACGCGAAGGCCGCGATCCTGCGCGCGGACGGCGAGGCGAAGGCGATCACGACGGTGTTCAAGGCCATCCACGACGGCAACCCGGACCCCAAGCTGCTCGCCTACCAGTACCTGCTGACGCTCCCCAAGATCGCCGAGAGCGACTCGAGCAAGCTCTGGATCATCCCCTCGGAGTTCACCGAGGCGCTCACCAACATCACGAGCGGATTCCTGGGCACCAAGGGTGCGCACGGCGCGTAGAAGGCAGTCCGGCGGCGGTTACCTCGCGACCCCTCCCCCGAGGGTTCTCGCTCACCGCGGGCTCGCCCTCGAGGCCCCGGAGAACACGCTGCTCGCCTTCGCGAAGGCGATGGCGATCGGCGTCGAGTTCATCGAGACGGATGTCCACGAGAGCGCGGACGGCGTCGCGGTCGTGAGCCATGACCCGGACCTCAGCCGCGTCGCGGGGCGGAAGGTCCGCGTCGACCAGCTGACGGCGGCCGAGCTGTGCCGCGTCGACCTCGGCGAGGGGCAGGGCTTCTCCACGCTCGCCGAGGCGCTCGACGCGTTCCCGGACGCCCGCTTCAACATCGACTTGAAGTCCGCCGGAGCCGTACAGCCGGCCGTCGAGGCGATCCGGTCCCTCAACGCCTCCGACCGGGTTCTCGTGACCTCGTTCAGCGAGTCCCGGCGTCGCGCGGCCGTGCGCGGTCTGCCCGGAGTCGCGACGTCGGCGTCCTTCGGGACAGGCGCTCGGATGCTCGCCGCGGCGAAGCTCGGGCTGGCCGGAGGGGTGCGCAGGATCCTGGGGCCGGTCGACGCGGTGCAGCTTCCCGAGCGATGGAACGGCATCCGGGTCATCACTCCCCCGCTCATCCGCATGGTCCACGCGGCGGGCATCGAGGTCCACGTCTGGACCGTCAACGACCCGGCCGACATGGAACGGCTCCTCGATCTCGGCGTCGACGGGATCGTCACCGATCGCGCCGATCTCGCCATCGAGGTCCTCCGCTCGCGCGGCTGAGCGGGCGCCCGCGCTGGATTCTGGGAACCCGCTGTGAAAGGCGTGCGGCGGAAAGGATACGCCCAGCTTGGTGGTTTATAACTTGTGGAAGCTGGCGGATAAAAGGGGACGAGACCATGGCCGATCGTAGTTTGCGTGGAATGCGCCTCGGGGCGCAGAGCCTGCAGAGCGAAGAGGGCGTGACCTTCTCCCCCCGGCGCCGCAGCACCTATCAGCTCGACGACGGTTCGACCTTCGAGGTCACCTTCGCCGCCGACGCCGAGATCCCCACCATCTGGGAGTCTCCCAAGAGCGGCCGTGAGGGCCGACTCCTCGGCGACAACGGGAAGCCGGTCCCGCTCGATGCGGCCGAGGCCAGGATCCCGCGTTCGCACTGGGACATGCTGCTCGAGCGCCGCACGCGCGCCGAGCTCGAGGAACTGCTCGAGGAGCGCCTCG
>JBIQHP010000002.1:0-3027 GCA_044508495.1 Clavibacter sp. | reverse complement strand
GCGGCCAGCTCGTCCGCGAGGCGGCCCGTTCCGTCGGGGCTCGCGTCGTCGACGATGAGGATGTCCGCGGCGGGGACGAACTGCCGCAGGCGTCCCACGAGCGCCGGGAGGCTCTCGGCCTCGTTGTAGGTCGGGACGATGACGAGGGTGTCAGCCACGACGCGCCCCCGGCCCGTGCGGCCGACGCCTGTCGTGGCCTCGGGGCGCGAGCGCCATAGCGAGGGCGAGCGCCGTGAGCCCGAACCCGCCGACCGCGAGGTCGACGGAGGGGCCGAGCACCGTGGCGAGCGTCACGACCCGGCTGAGCGGGACGTCCTCGACCATCGACCCCGGCTCGAAGATCGGCAGCCTGGCGATCGTGCTGCCGTCGGGCGCGATGATCGCGCTCACGCCCACGGTCGAGACCTGCACGACGCTGCGATTCGTCTCGATGGCCCGCAGTCGCGCGATCGCGAGCTGCTGCACGTTCTCGTCGGTGCGGCCGAAGTCGGCGTTGTTGGTCGGGGCCAGGATGAGCTGGGCCCCGTCGGCCACCATGCGCGCGACGAGCGAGTCGTCGACGATGTCGAAGCAGATCGCGAGGCCGGCGCGCACCCCGCCGAGGTCGAAGACGTTGTCCCTCGTGCCGATCGTGTAGTCGCGCGGGACGAGGTCGAAGAGGGAGGGTGCGAAGGGGTACCAGAACGCCCGGTCGGGGAGGTACTCCGCGAAGGGGACCGGATGGATCTTGTCGTACTGGTCCACCGCTCCCTTCCCGCTCTCCCAGAGGAGCAGGCTGTTGAAGGTGTGCCCCTCGTCGTCGCTCGTGATGGTCCCGGTCACGAGCGGGGCGCGCATCCGGCTCGTGATGAAGTCGAGGGCCCGGGCGGCATCCGGATGCGTGAGCGGGTTGAGGTCGGAGCCGTTCTCCGGCCAGACGACCACGTCGACGTCCTCGCCGAAGAGCGGGACGGTCCCGGCGATGTGGTCCTGGAGGGTCTGGCCCGGCGTGTGCCGGGCGAACAGACCGGCGTCCGAGTCGCCCTGGACGGCGGCCACGCGGATGCTGCCGTTCGCGACGACCGGCCAGGAGGGCAGGGCGAGGGTCGCGAAGAGCGCCGCGCTCGCGACGAGGCCGCGGATGCCGACCCGGATGCCGCTCTCCCGCACGGCCTGCACGAGCAGCGCGCTGAGCCAGGCGAGCAGGAAGCTGAGCCCGGAGATCCCGAACCACGCCGCGAGCGAGCCGAAGGGGCTCTCCGACTGCGAGAACGCCAGCCTGCCCCAGGAGAACCCGCCGTAGGGCCAGACGCTCGTGATCGACTCCCGGAGGCCCCACAGAGCCCCCAGGACGACCGGGAGGAGTCCGAGACGGCCGCCGGTGCCGGGCCAGAGCCTCGGTACCCAGCGCCAGGCGAGCGAAAGGAGCACGGCGCCGAGGGCGAAGAAGATCGTCTGCAGACCGGCGAGGGCGAGCCAGGGAACCGGGCCGAGGTAGACGGTGAGCCAGAAGATGTGGCTTCCCCAGAAGGCGAAGCCTCCCACGAGCCCGAGCAGCAGGGACTCGGCGACCCTTCGCCCCGCGAGCGACCAGAGCATGAGCCCGGTGCCGAGGAAGACGAGCGGCCACCAGCCCTGTCCCGGGAACGCGGCCGCGTTGACCGGCCCGGAGAGCGCCGCCGCGAGCACGGCCAGCCATAGCGGCGCTGGCGACCCGGTCGTCTCTCTCATCCCGTCCAGCCTAGATCGGCAAGCCGCGTGCTCACGCGACACTCGAGTACGCCACGATCCCCCGGCGGATGGCCTCGAGCGCCGCGCGCGCGGTCCGGTCGACGGGCGCCCCGGCGACGATCGAGAGCTGGTCCAGGAGGTCGATCGTCTGCTTCGCCATCCTCACGAAGTCGCCCGCGGCGAGGTCGGCGTCCTGCAGCACCCGATCGAGGGACTCCCCCTGCGCCCACCGGCTCATGGCGAGCGAGAGCCCGGTCGAGATCGGCTCGCTCCCGGGAAGCCGATGCTCGCGCTCGAGGTCGTCGAGCGCGCTCCACAGCGCCGTCGTGCGCTCGAGCGCCGCCCGGAACGCTCCCCGCGGCAGGTGGCGACCCGAGGGCTGGCCGTCGTCCCTCCGGGGCTCGTAGACGAGCGCGGCCGCCATCGCGGCGAGCCCGGCGACGTCCAGGTCATTCCAGGCGCCCGTCCTGAGGCACTCGGCGACGAGGAGATCGCGCTCCCCGTAGATCCTCCGGAGCATCCTGCCCGTCGTCTCGACCACGAGCTCGCCCTTCGTCTCCCGCAGGTAGCCGAGCTCGAGCAGGACGTCCGTGATCCGGTCGAACACGCGCGCGATCGCGCCGGTCCTCGAGTTGATCTGCCGCCGAAGATCCTCGGTCTGCCGCGTGAGCGACCACCAGCGCTCTGCCCAGCGCGCATGCGCCTCGCGATCGCCGCAGCTGTGGCAGGGATGCTGACGAAGCCTCTTGCGCAGCGAGGCGAGCTTCTGCTGGCGCCGGTCGCGCTCGGCCCGGCTCGAGGAGTCCGCGCGCCCGGCGCCCTTGCGCTCGAGATCGGTGAGCTCCCTCCGGATTCCCGAGTACTCACGGAAGTCGCCGAGGTGGCAGGTCATGGCCTTCTCGTAGCCCGCGAGGGACTCCTCCTGTCCGCGCACCTTGCGCGCGAGGTCGACGACGCCCCGGTCGGCCTGGAACTGCGCGAACGACGACTCGAGGATCTCGCGCGTGCGCTCCCTGCCGAACTGGGCGACGAGGTTGACGGCCATGTTGTAGCTCGGGCTGAAGCTCGAGTTGAGCGGATAGGTACGGCGCGAGGCGAGCGAGGCGACCGCCTGCGGATCGAGGCCGTCCTGCCACTGGATGACCGAGTGCCCCTCGACGTCGATCCCGCGACGGCCGGCGCGCCCGGTGAGCTGGGTGTACTCCCCCGGGGTGATGGGGACGCGCGCCTCCCCGTTGAACTTCTCGAGCTTCTCGAGCACGACGGTGCGGGCGGGCATGTTGATGCCGAGCGCGAGGGTCTCGGTCGCGAAGACGA
>JBIQHP010000087.1:2784-8907 GCA_044508495.1 Clavibacter sp. | reverse complement strand
CGGCAGATCGCCGAGCGCCTTCATGCGATCGTGACCGAGGTGGCGCCGCAGCTCGATCCCAAGACCTGGTACGGCTTCCCCTCCTATGCGCGCGACGGCAAGGTCGTCGTCTTCTACCAGCCCGCCTCGAAGTTCGACGTGCGCTACGGGTCGATCGGCTTCAGCGAGGACGCCCACCTCGACGACGGCGTGTTCTGGCCCGCCGCCTGGGCGGTGCTCGAGATCACGGATACCGTGGAGAAGGAGCTCCGCTCGCTCGTCAAGCGCGCTGCCGGCTGACGCGGCCCGGCATCCATTTTCACGGCCCTTCCAGCAGCGATGGCACTAGGCCCCGCCTAGGCTCGAAGGCATGGCGAAGCCTCCCGTCCGGCTGGGAATCCGCCCCAAGACATCGGCATCGGGCCCGCATCGCCAGTTGAGCCGGAGGTCGCCTCCGGCCATCTGGGGCCGAGTCGCGGCAGCGATGTTCTCCCTCGAGCACGTGATCGAGGGGCATAGCTCGGTGTGTCCGGCGAGCTCGCGCGCCGCCTTCCTCGACGAGTTGTACGTACCGCGGTCTGCGGAGACGTCGCTCGCACTGCCCGGAGCGCGCCTCGAACCCGTCCACCTGCACGGGGTCTTCGACACGAGCCTGCATGTCTGCCTGCCCGTGAACCGGGCACGCGAGATCTGCGGTCTGGGGTGGGGGGAGGCGCATCGCTACGCGAGCCACGCGACCGAGATCATGGTGTACGGGCCTCGCGATGACGATGAGCTCGCGACCGTGATCGACATCGTGTGCGAGAGCATCCGGTTCTCACGCGGCGGATGACTCTCTCGCCGGCGAGCAGGCGATGTCAGGAGCCGGGTCGCTGCCTCGTGAAGCGCAGCCTCCAGAGCTCCGGGCCGTCCTCGACATAGGCGACCGCGAACTCGCCCGGATGCCTCTCGTCGAGCTGGGCGAGCAGCGGGAGAGGGTTGTGGTTCGCCACGAGGTCGAGGCTGAAGCCGGGCGCGATCGCGCCGAGTGCGCCGAAGATCGTCGCGTGGCGGATCGCGTGCGGGATCTGCCGGGTGTCGAGCACGATCTCGCCCTCGTCGGCATGACCGCACGCGCATCCGGTGGTCGTCGCCTGCTGGGGACGGGTGGTGCTGAGCTCGATGGGTTCCGCAGTCATCTCTATTCCTGTTCCTTTCTCGACTTTATCACCGCACGGCGGCCAGGCGTTCGGCGTACTCCGGCCGCACCCCCTCGGTGCGAACCTCCTGCAGCACGTGGTCGGTCACCCCGAGCCCCCGCAGCGTCTCGGTGAGCTCCGCGACGTCGGCATCCGTCATCGTCGTCGGGTCCACCGTCGTGCGCACCTGGAGGTCCACCCCCGCCTCGAGGGCGGTCCGGAGGCAGGCGAACGCCTTCGTCGCGGCCGAGGGCACCCCGGTCACCGTGCCGTAGAGCCGGTCGGGCGCCTTGATGTCGAGCCCGATCCAGTCGCACAGCGGGACGGCATCCGCGAATCGCCTCGGGTAGGGTCCTGCCGTGTGCAGCCCGACCCCGAAGCCGAGCGCGCGGACCCGGCGCATGGCGTCGATGAGCGCCGGCTGACGGGTCGGCTCACCGCCGGAGAAGACGACGCCGTCGAGCAGGCCGTGGCGTCGCCCGAGCAGCTCGACGACCTCCCGCCAGGGGACGACGCCCGGGGTGCGCGGGTCGAGGATGCCCGGATTGTGGCAGTAGCCGCAGGACAGCGGGCAGCCCTGCAGGAAGACCGTGGCCACGAGCTTTCCCGGCCAGTCGCAGGTCGAGAGGCGGGAGATCCCGGCGATCTGCAGATCGTCCGCGCGGGCGTGGTCCATCGGCTCAGCGCTCCCTCGCCATCGCCGCCTCGACGAAGTGGGTGCGCTCGGCGTGCTCGCCCTTCTTGCCGATGTTGAACGAGCTCACCGGGCGGAAGTACCCCATGACCCTGGTCCAGACCTCGCACTCGCCGCCGCAGGTCGGACACACCGGATGCTCGCCTGCGAGGTAGCCGTGCTCCGGGCAGATCGAGAACGTCGGGGTCACCGTGAGGTAGGGGAGGCGATGAGTCGAGAGCGATCGCCGGACGAGCTCGCGGCAGGCCTCCGCGTTCGAGAGCCGCTCCGACATGTACAGGTGGAGCACCGTGCCGCCGGTGTACTTCGTCTGGAGCTCGTCCTGCCGGTCGAGCGCCTCGAAGGGGTCGTCCGTGAAGCCAACCGGCAACTGCGAGGAGTTGGTGTAGTAGGGGTTGCGGTCGGTTCCGGCCTGCAGGATGTCCGGGTAGCGCTTGCGATCCTCCTTCGCGAAGCGGTAGGTCGTCCCCTCGGCGGGCGAGGCCTCGAGGTTGTAGAGGTGACCGGTGGCCTCCTGGAACTCGACCATGCGGGCGCGCACGTGGTCGAGCAGGCGGACCGCTATGGCATGCCCTTCGGTCGACGTGATGTCGTGCTCGTCGCCGGTGAGGTTGCGGATCATCTCGTTGAGCCCGTTGACGCCGATCGTCGAGAAGTGGTTGCGCAGGCCACCGCCGAGGTAGCGCCTGGTGTAGGGGAAGAGCCCCTCGCGGATGAGGCGGTCGATGACCTCGCGCTTGAGCTCGAGCGAGTCCCTCGCGAGCTCGAGCAGGCGGTCCAGGTCGGCGAGGAGGCCGTACTCGTCCCGGGGGTTCAGGTAGCCGAGCCTCGCGCAGTTGATCGTCACGACGCCGAGCGATCCGGTCTGCTCCGCCGACCCGAACAGCCCGTTGCCGCGCTTGAGCAGCTCGCGCAGGTCGAGCTGGAGGCGGCAGCACATCGAGCGGATCTGGTTCGGCTTGAGCTCGGAGTTGATGAAGTTCTGGAAGTAGGGCGTGCCGTACTTCGCCGTCATGGCGAAGAGGAGCTCGGCGTTCTCGGACTCCCAGTCGAAGTCCTCGGTGATGTTGTAGGTCGGGATCGGGAAGGTGAACACCCGGCCGCTCGCATCCCCGGCCGTCATGACGTCGATGTAGGCGCGGTTGATGAGCGCCATCTCCTCGCCGAGCTCGCCGTAGCTGAAGTCCTGGGCGACGCCGCCGATCACCGGCACCTGCTCGCGAAGGTCCTCCGGGCACACCCAGTCGAAGGTGAGGTTCGTGAACGGCGTCTGGGTGCCCCAGCGGGAGGGCACGTTGAGGTTGTAGACGAGCTCCTGCATCGACTGCCGGAGCTGCTCGTAGCTGAGCTCGTCGATCCGGACGAAGGGCGCCATGTAGGTGTCGAAGGAGCTGAAGGCCTGCGCTCCGGCCCACTCGTTCTGCATCGTGCCGAGGAAGTTCACGATCTGCCCGACGGCGGAGGAGAAGTGCCGCGGCGGGCGCGAGTCGACCTTCCCGGGCACCCCGTTGAGCCCCTCCTCGAGCAGGACCCGCAGCGACCAGCCCGCGCAGTATCCGGCGAGCATGTCGAGGTCGTGGAGGTGGAGGTCGCCTTCGCGATGCGCCCGCCCGATCGCGGCGGGGTAGACCTCGGAGAGCCAGTAGTTCGCGATGACCTTGCCCGCGGTGTTGAGGATGAGGCCGCCGAGCGAGTAGCCCTGGTTCGCGTTGGCGTTGATCCGCCAGTCCGAGCGGTCGAGGTACTCGCCGATCGTGGCCGCCACGTCGACCGTGGCGGGAGATGCCGAGAGGATCGGCGTGGTGGTGGCGGTCAGCAGCGACATCGGAGGTTCCTTCCCGTGAGCGCCGCGACCCTGTCACGGCGTAGAAAGAACCTACGCCCTAAACACTACATGTAGTTATAGTCACGGAAACAGATCACAATATATTGTGGCTAAGGCAAGGAATGTGCGTCGCTGGGCACACGGATGCGCGAGCGCGTCGCGCGACGCGCTCATCGTGCACGGAACCTGGCCTACGGTAGAGGGCATGGCCCATGACGAGCACGATCCGGGCATCGTCGCGCCGGCGCACGTCATCACGGTGTCCGACCGGAGCGCTCGCGGCGAGCGCGCCGACGCCTCAGGTCCTCGCGCCGCCGAGCTGCTGCGCGCACGCGGCTACCTCGTCGAGACGAGCCTCGTTCCGGATGGCGCCGAAAGCGTGACGGCGGCCATCCGCGCGGCCATCGACGCGGGTGCGCGGCTCGTCGTCACGAGCGGAGGGACCGGGATCGGTCCCCGCGACCTCACGCCGGAGGGAACGCGCCCGCTGCTCGTCCGCGAGCTTCCCGGGATCGCCGAGGAACTGCGTCGCGAGGGCGCCAGGAGCACGAGAACGGCCCTGCTCGGCCGTGGCCTCGCGGGGGTCGCCGGCGACCCGCCGAGCGTGCTCGTGGTCAACCTCCCCGGCTCGGCGAAGGCGGTCGAGGAGGGGCTGGAGGTCCTGCTGCCGCTCGTGCCACATGTTCTCGACCAGCTCGACGGTGGAGATCACTGAGACTGCCCGCGTTCGCTCCGGATGGTCAGGGTGCGCCGCGCCGGTCGGGGTGCCGTCACAGGTCGCGGCGACGCCCCCGGTCGTGGTGCCGTCACAGGTCTTCGGGCCGTCGCCAGTCGCCGGAGCGTCCGCCGGACTTCGCGAGCAGTCGTACGTCCTCGATCCGCACCGACTTGTCCATGCCCTTGACCATGTCGACGATCGCGAGCGCGGCGACCGACACGGCGGTCATCGCCTCCATCTCGACCCCGGTGCGGTCGGCCGTGCGCACGGTCGCCGCGATCCGCACCCCCGCATCCTCGACCTCGAGATCGACGCTCGCCCCGTGCACCCCGATGACGTGGGCGAGCGGGAGCAGCTCGGGCGTGCGCTTGGCCGCCTGGATGCCGGCGATGCGTGCGACCGCGAGCACGTCGCCCTTGGGCGCCGCTCCCGAGCGCAACGCCTCGACGACGGCCGGCGCGCAGCGCACGAAGCCGGCCGCCGTGGCCTCGCGGGTCGTCGGAGTCTTGGCCGTCACGTCGACCATGCGGGCCTGGCCGGCGGAGTCGAGGTGGGTGAAGGGCCGCTCGGGGGCCGTCGCATCGCTCATGGGACCAGTGTGACATCCAGGAGGTCCCCGGCATGGACCTCGGTGACCGCCTCGGGCACGACGGCGAGGGCGTTCGCCCCGGCGAGGCTCGCGACGAGGTACGAGCCGGAGCCGCCGCTGCTCGCGGGACGCACCCGGAGCGTGCCGTCCGGATGCCGTTCCGCGATGGCCGGCATGTACTGCGCGCGACCCCTCGGGCTCCGCCAGTCCTCGGCGGCGACGCCCCGCAGCGCCTCGCGGCGCAACTCGCTCCTGCCCTGGAGGGCGAGCAGGGCCGGCCGCACGAACGCCTCGAAGGAGACGAAGACGCTCACCGGGTTGCCGGGCAGCGCGAAGATCGGCGTGCCGGACGATACGGCCGTGTCGGACGGAGCATCGGGGCCGGGCCAGAACCCGAAGCCCTGCGGCTTCCCCGGCTGCATGCGCACCGGACCGAACCACACGCCGCGGGGCGCGAGAACGGCCTTGACGACGTCGTAGGCGCCGACGCTCACCCCGCCGGAGGTCACGAGGGCGTCGACCGACGGCGCGGCCCGCTCGAGGAGGGCCAGGAGGGCGTCCTCGTCATCCGGGACCGAGCCGAGCTGCACGGGGACGCCACCGCATTCGGCGACCGCCGCCGCGAGCAGCACCGAGTTCGAGTCGTGGATCTGCCCGCGTCCGAGCGGCTCGCCGGGGGGCCGGAGCTCGGAGCCCGTCGACAGCACGCCGACCCTGGGCGCCGGATGCACGAGCAGGCTGCTCGCGCCGGCCGCGGCCGCCGCCGCGAGATCGCGGGCGCCGAGCATCCGTCCGGCCGGCAGCACCGCCTCGCCGGCTCGCACGTCGGTTCCGGCGCGGCGGATGTGCGCCGCCGGCTCCGGGGCTCGGTGGATGAGCACCGTCGTCGTGCCCCCGTCGGTGTCCTCGACCGGCACGACGCAGTCGGCGTCGCCGGGCATCGGGGCGCCGGTCATGATCCGCGCGGCATCGCCGGGGCCGAGCCGCGGGTCCTCGGCGGAGCCCGCGGGAAGGTCGGCGACGACCCGGAGGGCGACGGGGGTCTCGGGGGAGGCGGAGCCGGCATCCGCCCGGCGGAGCGCGTAGCCGTCCATGGCCGAGTTGTCGAAGCCGGGCACGTCGACGGCGGACCGGAGCTCG
>JBIQHP010000087.1:0-2684 GCA_044508495.1 Clavibacter sp. | reverse complement strand
TGGCGGTCGCGCAGGACGAGGCGGGCCGCCAGGTCATCGCCGGCACCGAGCTGGCCCGTCGCGCCCAGGAGACCGCGGTCGCCCCCGAGGACCCCTCCGGGATCGGCAGCAGCGCCCGCAATCGCATGGTCGGCCTCGTCACCGCCATCACGAGCGACACCGTCATGTCCCAGGTCGAGCTCCAGTGCGGGCCGCACCGGATCGTCTCGCTCATGTCGACCGAGGCGGTTCGCGAGCTGGGGCTGGAGACCGGCTCGCTCGCCATCGCCGTCGTCAAAGCCACCATGGTCATCGTCGAGACACCTCAGGAGTCGTAGTCATGCAGCACCTTGTGGACCGTCCCCGCCGTCACCGGCGCTCCGTCCTTCTCACCGCCGCCCTGGCATCCGCCGCACTCGTGCTGGCCGCCTGCAGTCCGGCCGCTCCGGCAGTGGACCCCTCGCCGAGCGACACGACACCGGCGCTCAGCGGAAGCCTCACCATCTTCGCGGCCGCCTCCCTCACCGCCTCGTTCACCGAGCTGGCCGAGGCGTTCGGATCCGACAACCCGGGCGTCACCATCACGCCGATCTCCTTCGACGGATCCTCGACGCTCGCCACCCAGATCAACGAGGGCGCCCCGGTCGACGTCTTCGCCTCGGCGGACGAGGCCAACATGGCGAAGGTCGCCGACCTCGTCGAGGGCGCGCCGACCGTCTTCGCGGTCAACGTCCTGCAGATCGCGGTCCAGCCGGCCAATCCGCTCGGGATCGCCGGGCTCGCGGACCTCGCGAAGCCGGGGGTGCAGGTCGTGCTGTGCGCGCCGGAGGTCCCCTGCGGCACCGCATCCCACAAGATCCTCGACCTCGACGGGGTCGCCGTGATCCCGGTCAGCGAGGAGCAGAACGTCAAGGCGGTGCTCACCAAGGTGCAGGCCAGGGAGGCGGATGCCGGACTCGTCTACGTGACGGATGTCGCCGCCTCGGCCGGTGGCGTCCAGGGCGTCGACATCGCCGGCGCCGACCGCGCGGCGAACTCCTACCCGATCGCGGCGCTCAAGGCGTCCGCGAATCCGGGGGTGGCCAAGGCGTTCGTGGACTTCGTCCTCTCCGCGCGCGGACAGGCCGTCCTGGCGAAGTACGGCTTCACCGCACCGTGACGTCGAGGCTGCCGGCCGTGCGCCCCGCGGGAATCCCGCGGGTGCTCTACCTCCCGGCCGCCCTCGGCTTCACCTTGCTGACCCTGCCGATCCTCGGGCTCCTGGTGAGGGCGGACTGGCCCAGGGTGCCGGCCGCGATCACCTCGGCCGAGGCGGTCTCCGCCCTCGTCCTCTCGCTGCAGACGGCGACCGCGGCGACGGTTCTCTGCACCCTCGTCGGGGTGCCGCTCGCCCTCGTGATCGCCAGGTCGGGCGACCGGGTCGCCGGCGTGCTGCGCGCGTTCACGACGCTCCCGCTCGTCATGCCGCCCCTCGTCGGCGGCATCGCGCTGCTCTACCTGCTCGGGCGCAACGGGCTCGTGGGCAGCGCGCTCGACCTGGCCTTCGGCATCCGGATCCCGTTCACGACCGCCGCCGTCGTCATCGCGCAGTCCTTCGTCGCGCTGCCCTTCCTGGTGATCTCGGTCGAGGGGGCCCTGCGCACCGCGGGGACCCGGTTCGAGGCCGTCGCGGCGACGCTCGGCGCCGGCCGGTGGAGGGTGTTCAGCCGGATCACGCTCCCCCTCGTGCTGCCTGGGCTCGTCTCCGGCATCGTGCTGTGCTTCGCGCGGGCCCTCGGCGAGTTCGGGGCGACCGCCCTGTTCGCCGGCAACGCGGCGGGGATCACCCGGACGATGCCGCTCGCGATCTACACCGCCTTCAACGGCGCGGGGGTCACTCAGGAGTCCGCGGTCGCCCTCTCGCTCCTGCTCGTCGTCGTCGCGGTCGTCATCCTGCTCTTCCTGCGCAGTTGGCGCGCCGGGCCGGAGCGCTGAGATGGTGCTCGAGTCGAACGTCGTCGTCCGTCGTGGCGGCTTCGTGCTCGACGCGGCGCTCGACGTGGGCGACGGCGAGGTCGTCGCGCTGCTGGGCGCCAACGGATCGGGCAAGTCGACGCTGCTGGGCGCGATCGCAGGCCTCCTGCCGGTGGCCTCCGGCACGATCTCGGTGAACGACCGGCCACTGACGGATGTGGGCGGCGGGATCGCGGTCCCGGCGCACCTCCGCGGGGTCGGCCTGCTCGGTCAGGATCCGCTGCTGTTCCCGCATCTGACGGCCCTGCAGAACGTCGCCTTCGGCGCCCGCGCCCGGGGCGTCGGCCGGAGCCGGGCCAGGAGCAGGGCACGGGACTGGCTGGAGGCCGTGGGCCTCTCCGGTTTCGAGCGTCGCCGGCCGGCCGAGCTCTCCGGTGGCCAGCAGCAGCGCGCCGCGATCGCGCGGGCTCTCGCGGCGGAGCCCGAGGTGCTGCTGCTCGACGAGCCGATGGCCTCGCTCGACGTCGAGTCGGCGTCCCACATCCGGACCCTCCTGCGCGAGCGGCTGACGAGCACCGGGACGACCACGGTCCTCGTGACGCATGACGTCGTCGACGCCGTCGTGCTCGCCGACCGGGTCGTGATCCTCGAGGAGGGCCGCGTCGCCGACGACGGGAGCGCGTCTCTCGTGCTCGGGCGCCCGGTCAACCGGTTCGCGGCCTCCCTCGCGGGGCTCAACCTCCTGCGCGGCA
>JBIQHP010000086.1:0-9100 GCA_044508495.1 Clavibacter sp. | reverse complement strand
TCAGGTACAGACACTGTGGATACTATCGCCCGAGGTCGGTAGTCATGAGTCATGGCCGAACCGCACTCCGTCGCTGCCCGCATGCTGGGCGAGCGCGTTCGGCATCACCGCACCGAGCTCGGCCTCAGCCAGGAGGACATGGCCGACCTCGCCGGCATGCACTGGACCAACTGGGGCAAGATCGAGCGCGGCCAAGCGAACCCGAGTCTCACGACGATCGTGCGGATGGCCGGCGTACTCGACATCGACCCTTCCGAGCTCGTGACCGGGCTCGGTCTCGCGCACCTGCCGAAGCGTACTCATCAACTCACGGCGGCGGACCTCATCCGGGAGCGCACCAGGCGCAGCGGCTAGAAGCTCACCCGCCAGAGGTACTGCTCGCCCGAGGGTCGGAACCACCGGACCACGACGATCGTGTTGCGGGCGGGGTTATCGGCTCGCAGGGTGAAGCTGAGCGACTGCCCGGGCAGCAGGCCTCGCGGCGCTCCCGGGAGCATGAGCCCTGAGCCCAGGAGCGTCAGCGTGATCGCGCGAAGCGGCTCGTCACCGACGTTCGCGAGCTCGTAGCGTGGTGCCCGCGACCGATCGACCCGCAGCGGCACCGCGTAGGCGACGACCGGGCGCTCATCGAGGAATCGGGCCATGTCTGCACGCTATGAAGAGCGTCCGACGCGAGCTGGGCGAACGGTGGAATGCCGCGTTGGGCAAGAACTGTGGAGCAGAGGACCGAGCAATCGAGATTGTACTACCTGCTTACTACTCTGGTAGCATCAACCTATGAAGGTCAGTGTTAGCCTGCCCCAGGACGACATCGAGTTCCTCGACGAGGAGACACGCGCCGGACGGTACCCGTCGCGTTCCGCCGCGATGAAGGCGGCGGTGACGGTGCTCCGCCAGGCCGCGATCACCGACTCCTACGCGGAGGCGTGGGACGAGTGGGAACAGTCGGGAGACGATGTGCTCTGGGAGTCCACCGCCTCCGACGGGCTCGCGAGCGACTCGTGATCGAGCGCGGTCAGGTCTACCTGGCTTCACTCGATCCATCCGTCGGCTCCGAGCAGGGGAAAGTTCGTCCTGTCATCATCGTGAGCAACAACGCTGCGAACGACTCGGCGAATCGCCGCGGCAGGGGAGTCGTCACCGTCGTACCACTCACGAGCAATGTCCGCTCCGTCTATCCGTTCCAGGCACTTCTGCCACGGGAGCTGTCCGGGCTACCAACGCACTCCAAAGCCCAGACGGAACAGGTTCGCTCGATCAGCACTGAAAGGCTCGTCCGGCCGATCGCCCGGCTTACCAATGAACTCATGGCTCGTGTGGATGACGCCCTTCGGCTCCACCTGTCGCTCTGACCCGGATTTCGGCAGGCCCAACCGGACAAAGCCGACAGCTACTGCGTGACGAGCCCGTAGTCGGCGTTGTAGCGGTCGAGCACCTCGGCGATCGGGGCATCCAGCACGAGCGCACCGCCATCGAGGTACAGACCACGCTCGCAGAACCGCTTGAGGTCGCGCTCGTTGTGCGAGACGAAGAACAGGGTCCGCCCGCCGGCGAGAAGCTCCTCGATGCGGCGGTAGCACTTCTCCCGGAACGCCTTGTCGCCCACGGCGAGCACCTCGTCGACCAGCAGGATCGGCTCCTCGAGCCGCGAGATCACCGAGAACGCGAGCCGCACCTTCATGCCGCTCGAGAGGTGCTTGTACGGGGTGTCGAGAAAGTCGCCGATCTCCGCGAAGTCGACGATCTCGTCGAACCGCGCGGCGATCTCATCCCGCTTCATCCCGTGCAGGCCGGACATGAGGTGCACGTTGTCGCGCACCGTGAGATCCTCGACGAACCCGCCGGTGATCTCGATGAGCGGCGCGACGCCGGCGTGCACGCGCACCGTGCCCTCATCCGGCAGCAGCACGCCCGTGACGAGCTTGAGGAGCGTCGACTTGCCCTGGCCGTTGCGCCCGACGACCCCGATCGCCTCGCCCTGCGCGACCGAGAAGGTGACGTTGCGCAGCGCCCAGAACTCGCTTGGCCGGATGCGGCGGTTGCGCCCCGCGAAGAGATCCTTGAAATTGCGCCGCGAGCGACGGTTGCGGCGGAAGCGGATGCCCACATCCTCGACCTCGATCACGGAGGGTCTCTCGGCAGGCTCGACCGGAGAAGGGGCCGGCTCGACCGGAGAAGCGCCCGCCATCAGATCTCCTTCAGCACGGAGCGCTCGGTGCGACGGAAGACGAGCACCCCGAGCCCCAGGATCAGGAGGCTCATGCCGGCGCTCACCGCGATCGCGAACCAGTCGAGCTGGTCGGGGAAGAACGCGCCCCGGTACAGCGAGAAGATGCCGGCGAGCGGGTTGAACGCGGCGATCCGCTCGAGGCCCAGATCGCGCAGATCGGGGAGGCCGTAGATGATCGGACTCGCGTAGAACAGGAAACGCAGGACGAGCTTGATCGCCCGCTCGAGGTCCCGGAAGAAGACCACGAGCGGGGCGATGATGAGGCCGAGACCCATCGTGAGCACGAACTGGATGAGGATCGCGAGGGGGAAGAACACCGCCTCCCAGTGCAGGGGGGCGGGGAAGAGGATGGCGAAGAGGGCCAGGACGGGAATGCTCGCCAGGAACTCGATCCCCTTGGAGAGCACGAGCCGGTTGACCCAGATCGTGCGCGGGATCTTCGTCGACCGGATGAGACGCGCCTCGCGCAGGAACGCCCGGGTGCAGTCGCCGATCGCCCCGTTGAACCACATCCACGGCAGGAGCGCCGAGAGCAGGAAGACGATGTACGGCTGCTCGCCGACGGTACGGTCAAAGACCTGGGTGAAGACGAACCAGTAGATCGCCGCCATGACGAGGGGGTCGAGGATCGACCAGAAATAGCCGAGCACCGAGGTCGAGTAGCGCACGCGAAGGTCGCGCACGGTCAGCAGCCACAGCGAATGCCGGTAGCGGGCGACCGGGGACCAGGCCGGTCGCTGCGTTACGGTGGCGGACACGCCCCTATGCTATTGCCCCAGCCCTACACGAAGAGGTTCGCGCGCTCCAGGTCCTCGGCGAAGTCGACCTCGACCGCGTACAGGTCCGAGATGTCCAGGGGCTCGACGCGCAGGCCGTCCTCCTCGATCGCGAGCTCGACACCCCGCTCGAAGTAGTCCTGGTCGTTGACGCGTGCGAGCTGGCGCACGAGCGCCGCCTTGCCGTCGCGCGAGACGAAGTTGATGCCCACGGCCTCGCCGAGCCCGCCCTCGACGGTCTTGGAGAGGTCGCGGATGTAGCCCTGCGCATCCGTCGTGTACTTGACCTCCTCATCCGAGACCTTCGCGGTGTTGACCGACACGAAGGACTGGTCGCGCGCCACGAGCTGCGCCGCACGCTCGAGGGCCTCGGGGTCGAAGACGACGTCGCCGTTCATCCACAGCACGCCACCGGGGGCGGATGCCCGCAGCGCGCGCAGGAGGCTCTTGGAGGTGTTCGTCTGGTCGTACTGCTCGTTGTAGACGAAGGAGGCCTGGGGGAAGGCCTCGATGACGTGCTCGAGCTTGTAGCCGACGACGATCGTGACCTTGGCGTTCGAGCCGAAGGCGTGGTGGATGTTGTCGAACTGCTGCTGCATGATGGTGCGGCCGTCGCCCAGCTCGGTGAGCGGCTTCGGCAATGAGCGACCGAGACGGCTGCCCATTCCGGCCGCCAGGATGACGATCTGCGTGCTCATGGTGCTCCTAGAGTGTCGTTGCGTCGCGCCGGTGATGTCATCAACCGGTCATCCGATGTTCAGGACGCGACAAGAGTTTCGACACTTCGTTGTGCTTGCACGATTTTATCCGGCGCACCACCCCTACAGGCTGGGAACGCCGCCGTTGTGGCCATTTCGTGATGATGTGTCGCAAGCGGGGTTCCGGCGGTCATCCGGTTGGTACGGTGGACTCCGTGGAGACAGCCGACAGTATTCTCGCCAAATTCGACGAGCGCATAGCGGAACTCGAGGCTGACAACGCGAAGGAGAGGCGCGAGCTCCAGGCCGCGCGGCGGCGGGAGCAGGCGGAATCCGAGGCCGCCGTTCCGGAGGGCCGGGCGCCCCGCGCATCCGGCGAACGCGAGCAGGTGCTGCGCATCGAAGGGCTCGTGAAGCACTATGGCGACACGGTCGCCGTCGCCGGGATCGACCTCACCGTCGAGTCGGGCACGATCTTCGGCATCGTCGGCCCGAACGGCGCCGGCAAGACGACGACGCTCTCCATGGTCACCGGCCTGCTGCGCCCGGACGCCGGCACCATCACGGTGCACGGCGCCGACGTCTGGCGCGACCCGGCCGCCGCCAAGCGCCAGATGGGCGTGCTCCCGGATCGCCTGCGCCTCTTCGACCGGCTCACCGGAACCCAGCTCCTCTACTACGCGGGCGTGCTGCGCGGCCTCCCCCCGGCGACCGTGCACGAGCGGATGGCGCAGCTCTCGACCACCTTCGGCCTCGACGACGCCCTCACCCGCCTGGTCGCCGACTACTCGGCCGGGATGACCAAGAAGCTCGCGCTCGCCGCGGCGATGCTCCACTCTCCGCGGATGCTCGTGCTCGACGAGCCCTTCGAGTCCGTCGACCCGGTCTCGGCGGCGAGCATCATCGAGGTGCTCAGGAAGTACGTCGCGGCCGGTGGCACGGTCGTGCTCTCCAGTCACAGCATGGACCTCATCGAGCGCATGTGCGACGCGGTCGCGATCATCGTCGACGGCTCGGTGCTCGCATCCGGAACCGTCGCCGAGGTGCGGGGGAGCGGCACACTCGAGGAGAGGTTCGTCGAGCTCGCCGGCGGCCTCAACGTCGTGGAGGGCCTGGAGTGGTTGCACACTTTCTCGGACTGAAGCTGCGGCTGCTCGGCAACCTGTTCCGGCGCAGCCCCTGGCAGGTCTTCGGCATGGTCGTCGGCCTGCTCTACGGGCTCGGGGCGGCGTTCGTCGCGATCGTCGGCCTCGTGGCCTTGCGACTCGCCGAGGTCGAGCTCGCGCGCAGCGTCGTCGTCGTCGCGGGGTCGCTCATCGTGCTCGGCTTCCTGCTCGTCCCCCTCGTCTTCGGCGCGGACGATACGATCGACCCCCGCAAGTTCGCCCTGTTCGGGATCCCGAGCACGCGGCTCGCGCTCGGTCTCGCGGCGGCCGCCTTCGTCGGCGTGCCCGCGCTCGTGATCGCGATCGTCGCGATCGCCCAGGTCGTCACGTGGAGTCGAGGGCCGGCGCCCGTGCTGTTCGCCCTCGCCTCCGCGGTGCTCCTCGTCGTGATCTGCATCCTCGGATCGCGCGTGACGACGAGCGTCGCGACGCTCCTGCTCGCGACCCGCCGGGCTCGCGAGGCGACCGGGCTCATCGCCCTCGTCGTGCTGAGCGCGCTCTCGCCCATCATCGCGATGATGGTCACGGTCGACTGGCAGAAGCGCGGCCTCGAGGTTCTCCACTCGATCGCCGGGGTGCTCGCCGTGACCCCGCTCGGTGCCGTGTGGGCCGCACCGGCGGATGCCGCAGCGGGCGACCTGGGGGCGGCATCCGGATCGCTCGCCATCGCCCTCGTCTTCGTACTCGTGCTCGCCGTCGCCTGGCGCGCCATCGTCGGCATCATGCTCGTGACGCCCGAACGGGTCTCCCGCATCCGCGCCTACACCGGGCTCGGCTGGTTCTCGCGGATGCCCGGCAACCCGGCCGGCGCGATCGCGGCGCGGAGCCTCAGCTACTGGGGCCGCGACGCGCGGTACCGGTCGGCGCTCGTCATCGTGCCCATCGTGCCCGCCGTGATGGTCGGGGCGCTCACGGTCGCCGGCGTCCCGCTGCACTACCTCGTGCTGCTCCCCGTGCCGGTCATGTGCTTCTTCCTGGCCTGGAGCACCGTGCACAACGACGTCGCCTTCGACAACACCGCGGTCTGGCTGCACGTCGCCTCCAACACGGCGGGCTGGGCGGATCGCCTCGGCCGCGTCGTTCCGCCGCTCGCGCTCGGCCTCCTCGTCATCATCGCCGGCACGCCGCTGACCGCCTGGGGGTTCGGGTCGGCGGATGTCGTCCCCTCGATCCTCGGGGTCGGCCTGTGCATCCTGCTCGTCGGCCTCGGGCTCTCGAGCGTCATCTCGGCGGGGTTCCCGTACCCGGCCGTGCACCCCGGCGACAGCCCCTTCGCGCAGCCGCAGTCGAGCGCGACCGGGGCATCCTGGGTGCAGGCGCTCTCGCTCTTCGCCGTGCTCGCGATCGCCGCACCGACGGTGTGGCTCGCGGTGCTCGGGCTGCAGCACGGCGGCGGCTGGCACGTCGCGACCCTCCTCGTCGGGATCGCGACCGGGGTCGCGGCGCTGGGGGGCGGCATCCTTCTCGGCGGCCGGGTCTTCGAGCGGCGCGGGCCGGAGCTGCTCGCCTTCACGGCGCGGTACTGACGCGCGGTAATCTTGATCCATGACCCCCGCGGACACCGACCATAGCGGCGGCGGCACCTCGACCCTCGACCGCGAGCTCGAGGAGCTGCTGGGCCAGGAGCAGCTCGAGGAGGGCGACCACGAGCGCTTCTCGCACTACGTGCCGAAGGACAAGATCGTCGAGTCGGCGCTCACCGGCAAGCCCGTGCGGGCGCTCTGCGGCAAGCTCTGGACCCCCGGTCGCGATCCGGAGAAGTTCCCGGTCTGCCCGACCTGCAAGGAGATCTACGAGAAGCTGAGGAAATAGCCGGCTTACTCGTAGACCGTCGGGATGACCGGTTCGCCGCGCGCGAGGCGGAAGGCGTCCGCGGGCAGCTCGGCGACGGCGGCGGCGCGATGGTCGCGCGCGAGCGCGGTTCCCGCGGTTCCGAGGTAGCGCGGGTCGGCCACGCCGTCGGTCACGAGGGGGACGAGCAGGGCGCGGCCGGCATCCGCCCGCGCGGTCGGGGCATCCGGATCGTCCTCGACGTGCAGGACCTCGGATACTGCCCGCCCGTCGACGAGACTGCGCACCGGGAACTTCCTCCCGCCGACCGAGAGCTTCGCCGCCGACTTCTTGGCGACCGAGACCCACTCGCCGTCGTCGCCCACGCGGGCGACGAGCTTGTAGACCATGCCGGCGGTCGGCGAGCCGGAGCCGGTGACGACGGAGGTTCCGACCCCGTAGGAGTCGACCGGGGCGACCCGCAGCGCGGCGATGGCGTACTCGTCGAGGTCGCTCGTGACGGTGATCTTGGTGCCCTTGGCTCCGAGGGCGTCGAGCTGCTTGCGCACGGCCAGGGCCTGCCCGGGCAGGTCGCCGCTGTCGATGCGCACGGCGCCGAGCGAGGTGCCGGCGACGCGCACGGCGAGGTCGACCGCCGCGGTCACGTCGTAGGTGTCGACGAGCAGCGTCGTGCCCGGCCCGAGCGCCGCGACCTGGGCGCGGAAGGCGTCTTCCTCGGAGTCGTGCAAGAGAGTGAAGGAGTGCGCCGCAGTGCCCATCGTCGGGATGCCCCAGGTGCGCCCGGCCTCGAGGTTGCTCGTGGCGCTGAAGCCGGCGATGAAGGCGGCGCGGGCGGCGGCCACGGCGCCACGCTCAGTGGCCCTGCGGGAGCCCATCTCGGCGAGCGGCCGGCCATCCGCGGCGGTGACCATGCGGCTGGCCGCGCTCGCGACCGCCGAGTCGTAGTTGAGGATGCTGAGGGCCAGCGTCTCGAGCACGACCGCCTCGGCGAAGCTGCCCTCCACGACGAGGATGGGGGAGCCCGGGAAGTAGACCTCGCCCTCCCGGTAGCCCCACACGTTGCCGCGGAAGCGGTAGTCGGCGAGCCAGTCGAGGGTGTCCGCGTCGACGACCTCGTTCTCGCGCAGCCAGGCGAGCTCGGCGTCCCCGAACCGGAACTCGGCGAGCTGCTCGAGGAAGCGGCCCGTGCCGGCGACGACGCCGTACCGGCGGCCGTTCGGCAGGTGCCGGGCGAAGACCTCGAAGACGGACCGGCGCTCCGCTGTTCCGGCCTTCCTGGCCGCGTCGACCATCGTGAGCTCGTAGCGGTCGGTGAGGAGTGCGCTGGTCACATCGAGAGCCTACCGGCCCGCCCGCATCCGCCCTCGCCCTTTCTCTTTCCCCCGTTGTGCAGGACATCCGCGCTTCGTCCGCCGGGGATGCCACGAGATGTGCGCCGTCGCGGGCGGATGTCCTGCACAACGGTGGCCACGGCGGATGCTCGGTAGACTCTTGAGTCGTGACCGACGCACCGATTGGCATCTTCGACTCCGGCGTCGGCGGGCTCACGGTGGCGCGCGCGATCATCGACCAGCTGCCGAACGAGTCGATCGTCTACGTCGGCGACACGGCGCACTCGCCCTACGGTCCGAAGCCCATCGCCGAGGTACGCGAGTATGCCCTGGCGGTCATGGACGACCTCGTCGCCCAGGGCGTCAAGCTCCTGGTGATCGCCTGCAACACGGCCAGCGCGGCCATGCTGCGGGACGCGCGTGAGCGCTTCACGGACGGCTACGGCATCCCCGTCGTCGAGGTCATCCAGCCGGCCGCGCGGGCCGCGGCGCGTCAGACCCGCAACAACCGGGTGGGCGTGATCGGCACCGCGGGCACGATCAAGTCGAAGGCCTACGAGGATGCCTTCGCCGCGGCATCCGACCTTGAGCTGTTCACCCGAGCCTGCCCCCGCTTCGTCGAGTTCGTCGAGGCCGGCGTGACCTCGAGCCCCGAGCTGTTCCGCGTCGCCGAGGACTACCTCGCCCCGCTCAAGGCGGCCGGCATCGACACCCTCGTGCTCGGCTGCACGCACTACCCGCTCATGTCGGCGGCCATCCAGTTCGTCATGGGCCGCGAGGTGACGCTCGTGTCGAGCGCAGAGGAGACCGCGAACGACGTGTATCGCACGCTCGTCGAGCACGCACTCCTGAGGGATGCGGCGACGCCGCCGAGCTACCGCTTCGAGGCGACCGGCGACAGCAAGACGGAGTTCACGACCCTGGCCAGGAGGTTCCTCGGCCCGGAGGTGTCCGCGGTGCAGCTGGTCGAGACCGGCGCAGCGCCAACAGCAGAGGAGAGCACCTGACATGCCAGATGTCGCCAGCACGCCAGCACGGGCGGACGGCCGAGCCGCCGACGATCTTCGCGAGATCACGATCGAGCGCGGCTGGAGCGAGCAGGCGGAGG
>JBIQHP010000085.1:0-9101 GCA_044508495.1 Clavibacter sp. | reverse complement strand
CGGCACGGGTCGAGCTGCGGCCCGATGACCTCCGGCCTGAAGCCCCGCCCGACGATCCGTGCGCTCAGCTGCCGCAGGATCGGCAGGAGCACGGCCGCGATCGCGCGCTGCCACCACCGCATCGGATTCGTCAGGAAGGCGCCCCCGCCGGGCTTCGCGATGACGTCGTGCAGTCTCAGCTGGATGGGCTGCATCCGTGCGACCGGCGGGAGCCGCCGCTTCTGCACCCTTGCGAGGTCTGCGACGGGGACGGACCCGGCCCGCAGGTCGTCGACGAGCAGGTTCGCCGTCGCCACCGCATCCTGGATCGCGTAGTTCACCCCGACGCCGAACGCGGGAGACATCGCGTGCGCGGCATCCCCGATGCACAGCAGTCCGTCGAGCCACCACTTATCGAGGCGATCGACCTGGACGGTCAGGAGCTTGACCTGGTCCCAGGACTCGACGGCGTCGACGACCTCGGAGAGGAACGGCGCCGCGCGCACGATTCGCGCGCGGAACTGCTCGATCCCCGCCTCCTGCACGGCGGGGTACCCGCCCTTCGGGATGAGCATCCCGCTCTGGTAGTAGTCGTGGCGAGGGATCGTGATGATCATCGACTCGGCGTCGACGTAGGCGAGCGTGTCGGGCGGATTGACCGTCGTTCGGGGCAGGCGGAACCACAGCACGTCGATGGCGACCCCGTAGTCCTCCGGCACGAGGCCGGCCGACTCCCGGATGACGGAGTCCCTTCCGTCCGCCGCGACGGTGAGCAGCGCCTCGACCTCGACGAGCCCCTCCTTCGTCGTCGCGGTCACCCCGTGCACGCGATCGCCGCTGCGCCGGATCCCGGTCGCCTCGGCACCCATCATGAGATGGAACCCCGGATACCTCGCCCCCTCCTCGGCGAGAAGCGAGAGGAAGTCCCACTGCGGCATGAGCGCGATGTACTCATTCGTGCGATGAAGCCTGGAGAAGTCGACGGGGGTCAGCCTATTGCCGTTGACCACGACGTCGAGGGTGTGGATCTCGCTCTGGGGGATCGCATCGAACCGCTCTCGCAGGCCGAGCTGGTCGATGAGGTCGATCGTCGACGGATGGATCGTGTCGCCCCGGAAGTCGCGGAAGAAGTCCTCGTGCTTCTCGAGCACGACCGTGTCGACTCCCGCCCGGGCGAGGAGGAGCCCGAGCATGACGCCGGCCGGGCCCCCTCCCGCGATGCAACATGCCGTCGTGAGGTTCGTGGGCATCTTCGGCATCTCCCGCCCGTCGATGGCGCGCGTCGATGGCGTCGGTGCGCGTACCGTGCAACACTAGCGCTCATGATTGCAACTCTGCAGGTCCTCACCATGGTCTTCGCCGCTCTCGCCGCGATCGTCCATGTGCTCATCTTCGTCATGGAGAGCGTGCTCTGGCCGAAGCCGGCGACGTGGCGCCGATTCGGGCTCTCCTCCCAGTCCGACGCGGATGTCGTGGAGCCGATGGCCTTCAACCAGGGCTTCTACAACCTCTTCCTCGCACTCGGCACGGGCCTCGGGATCTTCCTGCTCTCCTACGGGAATGCGATGGGCGGAAAGTGGGTCCTGCTCGTGACCCTCTCCTCGATGGTGCTCGCGAGCCTCGTGCTCGTGGTCTCGAGCCGCCGTCTGTGGCGCGCCGCGCTCATCCAGGGTGTGGCTCCGCTGCTGGCCGTCGTGTTCCTGCTCTGGGCCGTCGCGCTGCACGCACCGCTCACGGTCATCTGACCCGGCGGGCCTCGCGCGGAGCGGACCCGCCGCCCGGACGGTTGCGCACGTGCTCGATGAACGCCTCGACGAGGGCGTCGGCCGTGCGACTCTCCGCGATGGCGTCGACGGAGATGCCGGCCTTCCGCGAGTCGAAGGCGGTGCGCGGGCCGATGGCGACGACGACAGTGGACTGCGGCAGGGGGGCCAGTTGCTCTCTTATCTGCCGGGCCACGCTCCCCGAGGTGATGAGGATCCCGCCGATGCGACCGGAGGCGACATCCTCGACGACCTCGCCGGAGACCGGTACGCCGACCGTCCGGTACGCCGTGACGAACTCGGCATCCACCTCCAGGGCGGCCATGCCGCTCACGAGACTCGCCTCGGGAACGTTCGACTGCGGGATGAGGACGCGTCCGGATGCGGACAGCGCCGGCCAGTCCTTCATGAGCCCTCGCGCGGAATTGTCCCGCTCCGGGATGAAGTCGACCCGGTAGCCGGCGAGCGCGAGCGCCGACCCCGTCGTCTCCCCGACGGCGACGATCCGCGTCCGCTCCGGGACCCGCACCTGATGGCTCATGAGGACATCCACCGTCGTCGCGCTCGTCACGACGAGCCAGTCGAAGGCGCCGGACTGGAGTCGATCGAATGCCGTGGCCAGCGCATCCGCGTTCTCGGTGCTGGCGAAGTTGATCATGGGAGCGATGACCGGGGCGGCCCCGCTCCGGCGCAGGGTCGCCGCGATCCCGTTACCCCACTCGCCTCCGCGGGGAACCAGTACCCGCCAGCCGGCAAGTGGTTTCGAGGAGCCCTGCGGTGTCATACATCGCCCGGGGAAGCGGAACTCATGCCGTCTATCCTCCCGCGCGGTCGGACGAGAACCAAAAGCGGGGGTAGACCGGCTAGTCGTCTGCGGCGACCGCCCAGGCGATGAGCCCGCCGACCACGATCGCGGCCGCCGCGGCTCCGATGAGCCAGGGAAGGGGATTCACGTCCCAGGACGCCTTCGCCCTCGTCCCGAGCTCGCCGAGCCGCTTCGGGACGTTCAGACGGTCCTCGATCGCGTCGAGCGTCGCCTGGAGCTCCGCCCTCGCCTGGGCGCTTCTCGACGCCGATGCCATGCTCACCGTCCCTCCCGTCTCGCGGTTCCCTTGATGACCCGGATGTCCCTCTTGACGCTCGAGATCGTCTCGGTCGGCTCCGGGTTCCCCTTCTTGAGCTCACGCACGCCGAGCGCGACGAGCACGCCCACGATGACGAGCAGGAAGGCGGCGACGATGAGCGCGGCGAGCCAGCCGGGTAGCACGACGGCAAGACCGAGGATCGCGGCCGCGGTGAGGACCCCCGCCGCGAAGAACGCGAAGACGGCGGCCGCCAGCAGCAGCCCGACGCCGATCCCGGCATGCTTGAGCTTACGCAGGAGCTCCCGCTTCAACTGGTCGAGCTCGCTCTTGACGAGGTCGACGACGAGCCCGGGAAGGCTCCCGATGAGGGCGAACAGCGAGCGCTTCTGCTCGCGCCCGCGCGTCGGATCGGTCACTGGATCTGCCCCTCCGCCGAGACCGACGTCACTTCTTCTTCGCTGTGTTCGAGGATGCGGGGGTCTTCCGCGTCGTCGACGCGCTCGCGGACCTGCTCGTCGCCGGCTTGCGCTGCACGGCCTTCTTCGCGGTCTCGCCGAGGAAGTCGACGACCTCCGGGGCCTTGTCCTTCGCGAAGTCCTCGACGTTCTGCACCTGGTGCTGCACGCGCGGATCGTTCCAGAACCCGCGGACGGCCCGCTTGATCTCCTCATAGCGTTCGCGACCCGCGCGGGCGCCGAGGACGTAGCCGATTCCGATACCGACCAGCAGGACCAGTTTGCCTCGCATCGCGTCTCCGTTCGCTTCGCCGGCCTCGTCACCACTCAGGCCGGTTCCTCGATCAAGCGTAGCGCCGCCGGGCTGCCGCTCGGTCAGCGAGTTCCCAGACAACCGCCTGCCCGCACAAGGATCAGGTGCCCCGCCTCCCCACCCGAAGCGGGAGAACGGGACACCTGAACTCTAGGAGCGACCCGGATGCCTATCCGACTTCGCTGCGGAACCGCCTCTCGAACGCGATGATCGTCCCGCCGAACAGCAGGAGGCCTCCGGAGAGCAGGAGCCCGAGGTTACCGCCGTTCGACCCGGTGAACGCGAGCGTCGGCAGGCAGTCGACGGGGTTCCTGAAGGTGAAGGTCCAGGTGGTCTGGGCATCGTCCTCCCAGCCGTCGTTGACCGGGTCGATGAGCTTCGCCTCGACGTTGACCACTCCGGGCGTGGACCTCGGGTAGGTCCCGGCGGGGGTCGCCGTGGTCGAACCGTTCACGAACCACTGGACCTCGGGCGTGGCGGCGAGCGTGAAGCTCCCCGGCGCCTTGCAGGTGATGTTCGAACTGCTCGCCGTCGTGCTCACCAGAGCAAGCGTCGGCGGGCAGACCGGCTCATAGACCCTCAGAGGCCAGGAGGCAGGACCGACGAGCTCGTAGCCTTCGTCCACCGTCACCGAGATCGTGTAGAGCCCGGGATCCCGATCGTTCTTCGCCGTCGAGGTCGGCTGACCGTCGATGAAGTAGTGGAGGCCTGGCTTCAGGTCGAGCAGGATGTAGCCGCTCTGGGCATCCGGTTCCTCCGGGCACGTCGGGTCGACCGCACCGGGCTCGATGGGCTGGACCTTCGTGCACGGAGTGCTCGTGAAGGTATGACTCCACGGGCCGGTGTAGGCGCCGTCCTCGAAGACGTAGCCGGTCTTGGCCGTCGCGGTCACCGTCACGAGGCCGTCGCCGTTCGCGTCCCGGTCGTCGGAGATCGAGTAGTCGATCTCCGACGTGTCGTCGCCGCCGACGATCGCGTCCTTGGCGACCCCGCACTTGTCCGTGAAGGTGACCTCGGGCACGACCGTCACGACCGTCGGGCAGATCGTTGGCGCCGCGACCATGAGCGGCCAGGGTCCGAGGCTCCCCGCCGGCGCGAGCCTGACGGAGGAGGGCGCTGCGGTGTTCGCGGTCAGCGGGACGAGCGTGCCGACCCCGGGCAGGGAGTACCCCGAGTCGAGCTGGGCGGTGACGGTCACCGGTCCGTAGTAGGGACCGCTGCTCAAGTCGCCCCACGTGTTGTACACCGTGTAGATGCCCGGTGCGATACCCGAGAAGGTCCCCTTCGGGCCCTCATCCTGCACGACCGTGAAGGTGACGTGCTCACCGGTCAGGCTGAGCAGTCCGGCAGTGTCACAGGTCGGATCGATGACCGAGGCAGCCGGTGCCGAGGTGCAGTTGGTGGCCGACTTGACGAGCTTGTAGGCCTTGCCCCAGCCTCCCGGAACGAGCGACTCCTTCGGATTGTTGTGTCCGTCGAGCTTGCCGCCCTTCAGAAGCGCCTTGGTCGTGTCGTCGTCGTAGTAGCTGTCGATCTGGAACTGGAGGCCGCATCCGTCCGGAGGCGTCCAGGTGAGGTCGCCACAGGGTGCCGCGAAGCTCGTGTAGAGGGTCTGCGACCAGGTCGGGGTCGTGCTGTTGATCCAGGTGGGCATGGACCAGACGGCGGTGATGCACTTCGGCTTGCACTGATCACCCGTGAGCTTGGGCGGGATCTGGTAAGGCACCATGATGGTCTTCTGGCCGTTGGGGAACAGGTGCCCGTCGTCGGCGATGGCCTTGCGCGAGCCGTCGGTCAGGTCGGTGTCGTTCTCCCACCTCGCGTTCTGGATGGTGAATGTGACACCGCCCGCCGAGCTGCAGCTCGCGGGGGTCGGCGTGGCCGAGGCGAGAGCGTCCTGAGGCGTCGGCGGCGTGCAGTCGTTCTTGAACTCGTGCTTCGAGAGCGTGCCGCTGTTCTGCGACTTGACGCCGTTGGTCCACTCGCCGGTCAGCGTGAGCGTGAGGTTCGTCTTGGCGCTCACGATCTGCTGGAACGTCCTGGTCTGGCCGGGGTCGAGGGTCGTCGTGTTGGCGGGCACGACATCCGTGTTGCTCGAGTAGATGATCGTCTCGGACTTGTCGTTCTCCGAGTTGGTGACCGACCAGGTGACGACCCACTGATAGTTGGCGTTACAGCTGACGGTCGCCGTGATGGTGTTGTGATGCGCGCTGGCGGTGGTGGTCGTGAACGCGACCATCCCGAGCGCTATGGCCAGCGCGCTCAGCGCGGCCAGGATCTTGGAACGCAATGGGGGACTCCTTTACAACAAGCGGTGACGCTTTCGGGTGTTGTTGCATCGTCGGCCGTGCTCGGCGAACTCGACGACGGGGAGTCGGATGCCATAGCAGACGGCATCGGATCGGGGTAAGTCGGGGAGCACGCGGCTCAGCGCTGAGGTCGCGGGGGACGACCGTCAAAGGTTGGGGTTATCACCTTCTCTGGCACCCGTCGGGGGTTAGCGCTGCGTCTTCGGGTCCGCAGTACTCGGGTGCGAGGCTCAACCTAGCACTCGAACGGGGGGGTCGACAAGTGGTGATCGCGGGTGATATCCGGTCAGTCGACGTACTCGAGGAGGTCGTAGCCGACCGTGCGCATGGCGTCCAGGGCCCTGAGTCTGCGCGCGAGGGAGTCGTCACGGAACTGCACCGTCACGGCATACGACACCGCGGTCCGCGATCCCTTGAGGATGCCGGCCTCGCTGCGGACCCCGACATCCGACCCCGTCTTGTTCACGAGCTGGATGCCGTGGTCCATCGTGCGGTGGGACAGCGGGTCGAGCCCGAAGGCGCTCGCCACCATCGAGAGGTCGGTGTTGAGGGAGAGCCAGCCCATGACGCGCTGGCTCGTCACCTGGTCGACGACCTGCCCACGATACAGCGCGCCGAAGAGCCAGCTGAGCTCCGCCGTCGAGCCCACCGAGAGCTGCGGGGCGTCATCCGGTCCCCGGGTGTCGCGCACGAGGTCGAGGAGGGCGGTGCGCGCGAGCCCGAGCGACTCGGTTCGCGTGCGCACGGCATCCAGTCCGACCTGGCGCAGGAGCACGTTGGTCGCGAGGTTGTCGCTCGTCGCCCCCACGAGCGCTCCGAGATCCGCGACCGGGAGGGAGGGCGCCTGGAGGTGCTGCCAGAGCCCCGAGTCGCTCACGAGATCCCTCGGCGACTTGTCGAGGATGCCGTAGCCCGAGAACTCCCGCGCGGTCAGTCGCGCCGAGACCTCGATGAGCAGCAGGATCTTGCCGACGCTCGCCGTGGGCAGCACGATGCGGTCGTCGATCGCGCACAGCACGTGCCCGCTCGTGAGGTCGACGACGCTCGCCGAGACGTGCGCGCCGTCGTAGGCGAGCTGCCCGAGCGCGGTGAAGCTGCCGGTGAAGTTCTCTGCTCCGCCGGCTCCGCGATGACGGGCCGCTCTCGGTGCGCGGACCCGTTCGCGTCTCACTGCGTCTCGAGTGGGTGCTACCAAATGGTCACGCGTTCTTCAGGGTCGAGCCAAAGCGCATCCGCTTCGGTCACTCCAAAGGTCTCATAGAATCCGTCGAGATTGCGAACTATCTGGTTGCAGCGGAACTCGTTCGGGGAGTGCGGGTCGATCGCCATGAGGCGGATGACCTCCTCGTCGCGCGCCTTGAGCTGCCAGGCCTGCGCCCAGGAGAGGAAGAACCGCTCGGCGCCCGACATACCGTCCACGACCGGAGGCTCCTGGCCCGCCAACGATATGAGGTACGCCTTCCAGGCGATGCCGAGCCCGCCGAGGTCGCCGATGTTCTCGCCGATCGTGAGGGCGCCGTTGACATGGTGCTCCGGCACCTGCCGCGGCGCGAGTGCGTTGTACTGCTCGATGAGCGAGCCGGTGAGCCTCTCGAAGGCGGCGCGGTCGTCGGCGGTCCACCAGTCGGTGAGGCGGCCGTCGCCGTCGTACTTCGAGCCCTGGTCGTCGAAGCCGTGGCCGATCTCGTGGCCGATGACGGCGCCGATCGCGCCGTAGTTCGCCGCCGCGTCCCGGTTCTCGTCGAAGAAGGGGTACTGCAGGATCGCCGCGGGGAACACGATCTCGTTGAAGCCGGGGTTGTAGTAGGCGTTGATGGTCTGCGGGGTCATGAACCACTCGTCGCGGTCAAGCGGCTTGCCGATCTTGCCGAGCTCGCGCTGGAACTCGAACTCGCTGCCGGCCCGGAGGTTGCCCACGAGGTCGTCCGCGCTCGTCTCGAGCTTCGAGTAGTCCCGCCACTTGACCGGATAGCCGATCTTGGGCGTGAACTTGCCGAGCTTGTCGAGGGCGCGCTTCCTCGTCTCCTCCGTCATCCAGGCGAGCCCGCCGATGCTCTGCCGATAGGCCTCGATGAGGTTCGCGACGAGCTCGTCCATCGCGGTCTTCGCCGCGGGAGGGAAGTGACGGTCGACGTAGGTGCGCCCAACCGCCTCGCCCATCATGCCCTCGACGAAGGAGACCCCGCGCTTCCATCTCGCGCGCAGCTCCGGCGTCCCGGTGAGGGTCTTCCCGTAGAAGTCGAAGTTGGCGTTCACGAAATCACTCGACAGGTACGCGGCGGAGGAGCGGATGACCTGCCACCGCATCCAGTCCGTCCAGTCCTCGAGCCGCTCGGCGGCGAGCAGGTCGCCGAGTCCCTCGAGGAAGCTCGGCTGGCGGACGACGACCTCGTCGAACGCGCCCTTCGGGGGGTCGAGTGCGGCGAGCCAGCCGGTGAGGTCCGGGCCGGCGGTATTCGGGCCGGCGAGCTCCGACCAGACCCGAAGGTTGTAGGTCTTCTCGCTGTCGCGGCTCGCGACGTTGTCCCAGTGGCGGGTGGCGATGTCGGTCTCGAGCGCGAACACGCGGCGGGCGCGCTCGCCCGCGTCGTCGAGGCCGGCGAGCACGAGCATCCGCTCGAGGAAGGCGAGATAGGCGTGGCGGATCTCGGCGAACTTCTCCTCGCGGTAGTAGGACTCGTCGGGGAGGCCGAGTCCGCCCTGCTCGACGAAGACGAGGTAGCGCTCGGGGTCGCCCGGATCGTTGTCGACGAAGAGCTGGGCGAAGCCGGTGATGCCGGTGCGCTCGAGCCGGCCGAGTCCCGCGAGCACGCCGTCGATCGAGTCGATCCCGTCGATCGTCGCGAGCATGGGAGCGAGGGGGGTCGCGCCGAGCTCCTCGGCCCGCGCCTCGTCCATGAAGCTCGCGTAGAGGTCGCCGAACTTGCGCTCCTCGGTACCGGGGTCGGCATCCTGCGCCTCGACGATGATGTCCCGCACCGCCTTCTCCGCCTCCTCGGCGAGCAGATAGAAGGAACCGTACCGCGCCTTGTCGGAGGGGATCTCGGTGCGGTCGATCCACTTGCCGTTGACGTGCCGGAAGAGGTCGTCCTGGGGCCGGATGCCGGGGTCGAGTTCGTCGGTCGCGATGCCGGAGTTGAGAGCGGTCGTGTCGGTCATGGCCACAAGCCTAAGTTGTGCCGCGAGGTCGCACACAC
>JBIQHP010000084.1:0-9255 GCA_044508495.1 Clavibacter sp. | reverse complement strand
CATGGAGCTCTCGGCGACCATGGCGAGCAACGCGATCGGCCATCTCAAGGAGGCGGAGGCGTCTTCCCCCGACGACGAGTCGCTCGTGGGCCTCAATCAGCTCGCCGATCGCATCATGGGCGCGGCGGAGACCCTGTCGGCGCCCTTCACCTCACGCGTGCTCGGGATCGGCGTCGGCAGCATCGCCGTGCAGGCGGCCGAGGCACTCTACTCCGCCTCCGTGCAGGCCATGGTCAACAGCCTGCAGCATGCCGGGCCGACCTCCTCGCTGGAACGCTGGCTCCGCATCACCGGAGAGGGCGCGGACGGGATCGAGATCGAGATCGGCGACACCGGTGTCGGGTTCGATGTCGAGCAGGTTCCGACCGAGCGACTGGGCCTGCGCGTCTCGATCATCGAACGCGTGGCGAATGCGGGCGGTCGCGCCGGCGTCGTGTCGCGGCCGGGTGAGGGAACCGTCATCACGATCCGCTGGCCGGATCCGGATGCCGGGGAAGAGGAGCCCGAGCCGTGATCTCGATCCCGCGGTACATCATCGTCGCGCTCGCGGCGGTGTTCTCCGGCTACCACCTGCTGCTCGCGGTCTACTCGATCGACGTGCCAAGGGACAAGGTTCCCTTCGTCATCGCGATGGTCCTCTACGCCGCCGCGACGACCCTGAGCCTCTGGCCGTCGAAGGAGGCGAGGATGCCACTGTGGATGGCGATCGCCAACGTCGCCGTGAGCATCGCGCTTCCCCTCCTCGTCACGGCGCAGCTCGACGTGCACGGCTCCGTCGGCTCCGACTACTCGACCTGGTACCCGGCGGCGATCGGAACGCTCATGGTCATCACCTCGACACGAAGGCGCCACTTCCTCGCCTGGGTCGGAGTCGCCTCGCTCGCCGTGCAGACGGCACTGTGGGCCGGCATCGGGGCGCTCGCGACGCTCGGCGTGGTCGGCAGCATCGTGTGGGTCGCGGTCTCGCACGTGCTGTCCCGCTCACTCGCGAAGATCAGCAGGGACGCTCAGCAGTACGCGGTGGCCGAGCGCGAGGCGGCGGAGTGGCAGGCGGCTCAGGAGGCCCATCTCTTCGAGCGCCAGTTCCGCCTGCGGCAGACCAATCGGATGGCCCTGCCGATGCTGCGGCAGATCGTCGCGACAAACGGGGACCTCTCCGACGCCCAGCGACAGGAGTGCGTCTATCTCGAGGGCGCCATCCGGGACGAGATTCGGGGCAGGAAGCTCCTCAACGATCGCGTGCGGGAGCAGGTCATGCGCGCTCGCCGGCGCGGAGCGATCGTGACGCTGCTCGACGAGGGCGGGATCGACGAGCTGTCGGATGCCGATCTCGATCGCGTGCTCAACAGCCTGGCAGATGCTCTCAGGGGTTCGGACACGGACCGCATCATCGCGCGCACCGTCCCCGAGGGCTCGGATGTCGCGATCACGGTCGTCGGGCTCAACTCGGTGGACGGCGGTGACGCGAGTGCCCTGGGGCATGCCGACGACGACGAGGACCAGGTCGACCTGTGGCTCGAGATTCCCAGGACTTCGACGCCCTGAGAGGGCAGCGGGCGACAAAGAGCGAAGGGCCGGAAGAAGACTTCCGGCCCTTCACCGATTCTCGAGTCAGGGCGATAACCCGAATATCGCCCTGACTCGCCCCCAAGTCATTAACCCGCTTACCCTAGTCGGCTAATGATTGGTGGTGTAGCTCTCGAAAGAGGAACACCTAGCACTATCTATTGTGGGGTGCTCATACGATATCCCAAAGTCGTCATTTTGGGGGACCCTCGGGGGACAATATTCGGCTGGAGAGCAAGGAAATTTGCCAGTATATTGAAAAACACGCGTGGCGCTGGGTGACAGAGCGGGGTACAAAACTCCGATATCACGCGTCGGGCCGGAGTCTCACGATCGATCCGAGCGATTTTCGAGGATTCGGCGGCGGATTCCGTAGCAAGGCCACGAGGCTCATGGAGGGGAACAGCACTGTACCCCCAAAACGGGGGCGACTCAGGAGAAACTGCGCCACGTCGTGACTCCGCGAAGGATCGGGGTACGGATCGGACGCTGGCTCAATCGCCACGCGCTCGCCGCCTTCGCCGCTGCCCTGGCCCTCGTGCCCTCGAGCTCCTGGGTCACCCCCTCGAGGACGGCGACGACCGCGGCGAGCTCCTCCGGCGTGGGATTGCCGGAGACGACCTGAATCTCGTCCGCATCGATCACAGCGGGATGTTCCCGTGCTTCTTCGGCGGCATGCTCGCCCGCTTCGTCCGCAGCGCCCGCAGGGCCTTGATGACCGCGACGCGCGTCGCGGCGGGCTCGATGACCCCGTCGAGCTCGCCGCGCTCCGCCGCGAGGAAGGGGCTCGCGACGTTGTAGGTGTACTCGTTGGCGAGCTTCGTGCGGACCGCGGCGACATCCTCGCCCGCTTCCTCGGCCGCCTTGATCTCGCCGCGGTAGAGGATGTTGACGGCGCCCTGGCCGCCCATGACCGCGATCTCCGCGGTCGGCCAGGCGTAGTTGAGGTCGGCGCCGAGCTGCTTGGAGCCCATGACGATGTAGGCGCCGCCGTAGGCCTTGCGCGTGATGACCGTGACGAGGGGGACCGTCGCCTCGGCATAGGCGTAGAGCAGCTTCGCACCGCGCCGGATGACGCCGGTCCACTCCTGGTCGGTACCCGGGAGGTAGCCGGGCACGTCCACGAGGGTGAGGATCGGGATCGAGAACGCGTCGCAGAAGCGCACGAAGCGGCTGGCCTTCTCGCCGGCCTCGATGTTGAGCGTGCCGGCCATGGCGTTCGGCTGGTTGGCGATGATGCCGACCGAGCGCCCCTCGACCCGGCCGAAGCCGACGACGATGTTGGGGGCGAAGAGCGGCTGGGTCTCGAGGAAGTCGCCGCCGTCGACGATGTGCTCGATCACGGTCTTGACGTCGTAGGGCTGGTTGGGGGAGTCCGGGATGAGGGTGTTGAGTCTGCGGTCCTCGTCGGTGATCTCGAGCTCGACGTCGCTCTCGTAGAGGGGGAGGTCGGCGAGATTGTTGTCGGGGAGGAAGCTCAGCAGGGTGCGCGCGTAGTCGAGGGCGTCATCCTCGTCGCTCGCGAGGTAGTGCGCGACGCCGGAGACCTTGTTGTGGGTGAGCGCGCCGCCGAGCTCCTCCATGCCGACGTCCTCGCCCGTGACGGTCTTGATGACGTCGGGCCCGGTCACGAACATCTGGCTCGTCTTGTCGACCATGATGACGAAGTCGGTGAGGGCGGGGGAGTAGACGGCGCCGCCCGCGGCCGGCCCCATGATGATCGAGATCTGCGGGATGACCCCGGAGGCCATGGTGTTGAGCCGGAAGATCTCGCCGTACTTGCCGAGCGCGACGACGCCCTCCTGGATGCGCGCGCCGCCCGAGTCGAGCATCCCGATGATCGGCACGCCGGTCTTCATGGCGAGTTCCATGACCTTGATGATCTTCTCACCCGCGACCTCGCCGAGGCTGCCGCCGAAGATCGTGAAGTCCTGCGCGTAGACGGCGACCTGGCGGCCGTGGATCGTGCCGGTGCCGGTCACGACGGCGTCGCCGTAGGGGCGCGACTTCTCCATGCCGAAGGCGTGGGTGCGGTGCCGCACGAACTCGTCGAGCTCGACGAAGGAGCCGTGGTCGAGCAGTTGCTCGATACGCTCGCGCGCGGTCTTCTTGCCGCGCTTGTGCTGCTTCTCGATCGCGGACTCGCCGCTCGCGGTCACAGCCTCGTGGTAGCGGCGCTTGAGGTCGGCGAGCTTGCCCGCCGTCGTGTACAGGTCCGGATCGGTCGTCTCGTCGGTCACGGGAGTCACTTTACCGTTCGCGCAGACAGGAAGCCCCCAAGCTCCTGGCTGGTCGGACCCGTCGCGGGTCCGGGTCGGGTGACGGCGAATGCCGCCGCGGCATTGGCTCTCCGGGCAGCGGCGGCGGGATCGAGACCGTCCAGAAGGCCGGCGATGAAGGCGCCGACGTGAGCGTCGCCGGCGCCGTTGCTGTCGACCGGGTCGACGGAGAAGCCGGCAACCGGCAGGGGGGTTCCTCCCGGGGTCAGGACGAGACAGCCATCCGCGCCGAGCCGGACGACGACGCCGCCTCCCGCGGAGGCGAGCCTGCGCGCCGCCTCGGCGGGGTCGGCCTCCCCGGTGGCCGCGATCGCCTCCTCACGATTGCAGCTCCACCAGGTGGTGCGGGCGAGCACAGCTTCGAGCGCCGGGGCCGGGATGTCCGCGACGAGCGGTCCCGGGTCGGTCACGACCATCACCCCCGACGGCAGCTCGCTCAACCAGCCGGTGATCGCCGACCGATTGGGCTCGCCGAGCAGGCCGTAGCCCGAGACGTAGACCGCGTCCCCGGGGTCGGCTGCCACGCGCGCGATCCTCTCGGCGGTGAGGCGCGCCTCGGCACCGACGACCGTGATGAAGGTTCGCTCGCTTCCGGCGTCGGTGATCGCGACATCCCAGCCGGTGTCGGCGTCCAGGTCGGGCTCGAGCAGGACCTCGACTCCCTCCCGGAGCATCGCCGCGCGCGCGAGATCCCCGAAGGGGCCGGTGCCGTGCATACCGCCGTAGATCGAGGAGACACCGAGCCTGCTGGCCGCGACCATGACATTGAAACCGCCCCCGCCGGCGAGCATCGCCCCGGAGTCGGCGAGGATGTCGCCGCCGCGCGAGGGGAGCTCCGACACGGTCACCGTCACGTCGATCACGATGTCGCCGACGCAGATCAGCCTCGGGCTCATGAGGTCCGTCCACGCAGCTCGATCAGCCGGCTCGCGAGGCCATCGAGGTCCAGCCGGTTGACCGTGCGGACGAGTTCCACGGCATCCGCTGGGAGCCCCTTCATGCCGTGGCAGGCTCCCCCGATGGCACCGGCCATCGCTGCGATCGTGTCGCTGTCGCCGCCCTGGGCTGCGGCGGCGAGGCAGGCGCTCCAGACGTCGTCGGGGAAGATCGAGAGGATGCCGAACGCGGCGGGTACGGACTCCTGCGTCGCGAGGCTCGTCCCGACGAGCTCCCGGATGCGCCGGAGCGACTCCTGGGGCCGGGACGGATCGGCGAGCGAGACGGCGAACTCGATGCGCTGCGGCACGCTCGCGCCGGCCACCCAGTTCCCGCGGGTCTCACCGAGCCGGGCCGCCGCGATTCCCGAACCGATCGCCGTGTCGAGCCCTGCGCCATCGACGCCGGCGCTCACGGCGGCCGCGACGGCGCTCGCGCCGGAGATCGCGAGGCCGGTGTTGTGGGTGACCGCGCTCGCCTCGACCACGAGGTCCACGAGCGCGGAAAGGTCATCCGCCTCGGCCACGATCCCGATCGGAGCGACACGCATCGCGGCTCCGTTCGTCGCGCCACGACGACCGGCCTCCGAGACGGGCTTCCCGGCCATGACGGCATCGACCGCCGCTTTGGTCGAGGGACCGAGGAGGTCCAGAGAGCCACGCGCGCGCATGTCGTCCTCCCATGCGACGAGAGCACGGGCGAAGGATTCTGCGTCGACGTGCCCGGCCCCGGCGATGACGGCCTCCGCGAGCAGGAGCGCCTGCTCGGTGTCGTCGGTGATGGAGCCGGCGGGCATCCCCGCGGCGATCGGGTGATCCGCGGCGGCCGGCTCGAAGCCGGACAGGCCATCGAACCGTCGCGCGATCTCCTCGGGGGAGAGCAGCTGGGTCGGCATGCCCAGAGCGTCCCCGATCGCGAGACCGTAGAGGGCCGCGCGCGCGCGATCGAGGCGGTCAGTCACGGCGCTGGGGCACCCCCGTCAGTCCAATGCCCCGATGACCTCATCGACGGTCGTGATCTCGATGAGGGGACCGTAGAGCGCCATGGTGTCGAGTGCGCGCTGGTGGTCCTCGTCGCTCATTCCCGCGCAGGCGTCGGCGGCGACGCGAACGTGCACGCCGGCATCCGCCGCAGGGAGCGCGGTCGACAGCACACAGCAATCGGTGGAGACCCCCGCGAGCACGAGCTCACGACTGCCGCCGATGGCGTGCTCGAGCTCAAGCCCCCATTTGCCGAAGGTGGGCGCATCGATCACGGCATGGTCGCCGGTCGGGAACGCCGGCGCCATGTCGTTGAGGTGCCCGGCATCGAGCGCGAACGGCCACAGATCGTAGTACGGGATCCAGGCTCCTTCCGGCTTCTCCGGGGCGATGAACCTGGTGTAGACGACGCGCTCGCCGAACGCGGCCACGAGCCGCTGGATGGCGGGCGTCACGTCGTCGAAACCGGGAGTGCGCCATCCGCTCGCCGGGTCGCCGAAGATGACCTGCATGTCGATGACGGCCAGCCACGAGGAGTCCCCCGTGGCCGGCCGAACGGCTTCGGACATCAGTCGGCGACCTTCGCGGGTACCTCCTCCTGGCGCCGGACGTGGCTGCGGCTGAACAGGAAGACCCCCAGGAAGCCGACCACGAGGGCGACGAGCACTCCGAGGTTCGCACCCGCCCAGGCGCCCTCACGGCCTCCGAGCCCGAGGACGTCGAGCAGATATCCCTGCCACTGGACCCACTCCGGACCCCACGAGATGAAGACGAGCCCCCAGCCGAGGACGGTCCCGACGATGAGGGTGAGGATAGACGTCCAGTTGGCCGCTCCATACCGGCCCTTGGAGTCGAACAGGTCGGCGTCGGAGTAGTCCCTCCTGCGCAGCGCCATGTCGGCCAGGAAGATTCCGCACCACACGGCGATCGGCACGCCGAGGGTGATGAGGAAGGCCTGGAACGGACCGATGAAGTCACCCGCGAAGAAGACCATGTACACGGTCCCGATGATCATGATGATGCCGTCGATGAACGCGGCGACCCAGCGTGGTACGCGGAGGCCGATGCTCAGCAGCGCGAGTCCGGAGGAGTAGATGTCGAGCACCGCGCCTCCGATGAGTCCGAGCACGGCGACGATCGCGAACGGGATGAGGAACCACACCGGCAGGATCTCGGCGAGCGCACCGATCGGGTCGTTGCCGATCGCCTCGCTGAGCGCGGGCGAGGACCCGGCGAGCAGCAGACCGAACACCACGAGGATGATCGGCGCGAGCGCGGAGCCGAAGGTCGTCCAGCCGACGACGCCCCGGCTCGACGCCGTGCGCGGCAGGTAGCGAGAGTAGTCGGCGGCAGCCTGGACCCAGCCGAGACCGAATCCGGTCATCATGAACACGAAACCGCCGATGATGTGCTCGATGCCGCCATCGGGAATCGCGGCGACCGCGGCGAAGTCGATGTGGTCGAACACGAGAGCGATGTAGATCACGGTGAGCAGTCCGGTGACGATCGTGATGACGGTCTGCATCCTCATGATGAGGGTGAAGCCGAAGATCCCGCCGCCGATGATGAGGCCGACCACCACGACCAGGGCGATGATCGTCGTCGGCAGCCCGGTGTCGATGCCGAGCGTCCCGAGCACCGTCGTCGTGGCGAGGACGGCGAGCGTCGCCAGGACGGTCTCCCACCCGACCGTGATGATCCACGCGATGATGGAGGGCAGCTTGTTCCCCTGCACTCCGAAGGCGGCGCGGCTCAGCGTCAGAGTCGGTGCGGAGCCCCTCTTGCCGGCGAGGGAGATGAATCCGCAGAACAGGAACGAGACCACGATGCCGACGATTGCGATGATGGTGGCCTGCCAGAACGAGACCCCGAAGCCGAGCAGGAAGGAACCGTAGCTGACGGCGAAGATCGAGACGTTCGCGGCGAACCATGGCCAGAACAGCGTGCGGGGGGTGCCTTTGCGCTCGCTCTCGTCGATGGGGTTGAGCGCGTTGGTCTCGATGCTCAACGCGCTTGCTGTCGGTGTATCCGTGGTGGCGCTCACTCAATGGCTCCTCAGTTGGGAAACGGGGATGTTCGGCCTGGTGCGACACTGCCGATGGCTCACAGGGTACCGGTTGGAGGAGGCGGTCGTCCACGAGGTGACGAGCGCCGTAGCCTTTCACCATGGAATTTCCCCTCTCGCACGCCGTCACCGAGCACCTCATCGTGCTCGACGAGACGGGCTCGACCAACGATGAGCTCGTTGCGCGCGCCGCGACGGGGGAGCTGCCGGAGTTCACCGTCGTCGTGACGACGAATCAGACGGCGGGCCGCGGCCGGCTCGACCGCACGTGGGTCACGCCGCCCGGGCAGGCGCTCGCCGTATCGGTGCTCCTGAAGCCCGTGCTCGCCGACGGCTCCCGGGTCGAGCCGGAACACTACGGCTGGATCCCGCTCATCGCGGGCCTCGCGATGACACGGGCGGTCCGCGGGCTCGTGACCGGCTACGAGGTCGCTCTCAAGTGGCCCAACGACGTGCTCGTCGACGGCCGCAAGGTCTCCGGCGTGCTCAGCACGCTGCTTCCCGGCGGCACGGATGTCGTCGTCGGCGCCGGCCTCAACCTCACGATCCCCGCCGAGGCCCTGCCGGTGCCGACCGCGACCTCGCTCCTTCTGAACGGTGCGACGACGAATGCGCAGGAGCTCGCCGACCTCGCGCTCGCAGGCTACCTCGGCGAGCTCCGGGCGACGTGGGGCGCGTTCATCGGGTCGGGCGCGGATGCGCGGGGGAGCGGCATCCGGAGCGCCGTGAGCGCGGTCTGCGGCACCCTCGGTGAGCGGGTGCGCGTGTCGCTGCCCGACGGATCGGCGAGGGTGGGAACCGCGGTCGAGCTCGATGACGGGGGACGGCTGCGTATCGGGGCGGCGGATGGGCCGCTCGAGGCTGTCGCCGCCGGCGACGTCACGCATCTGCGGTATGAATGAGTCATGTCCAATCCGGGTCAGGCGGGCGCCGCACAGGAGACCGAGCACCTCGTCGCCGGCCTGCGACCCCATGCGCGTGCCCTGTTCTGGCCGTCCATCGCGCTCGTCGGCGCGGCGGGCGCGATCTTCTACTTCTACGGCAACCTCGCCGAAGGCTGGCAGAACGTCGCCGTGCTCGTCACCGGGGTGCTCGTCATCCTGCTGCTCTGGCTCCTGCCGCTCCTGAGCTGGCTCGGCCGGAGGTACACGATCACGACGCGCAGGATCGTCCTGCGGCGCGGCTTCTTCGTGAGGGTGCGGCAAGAGCTCCTGCACAGCCGCGGCTACGACATCACGGTGCGCAAGAACGCCCTGCAGAGCATGTTCGGCAGCGGCGACGTGCAGATCAACACCGGGCTCGACCATCCGGTCGTGCTCAAGGACGTGCCGAACGCCGACCTCGTGCAGGGTGCGCTGCACGATCTCATGGAGCGCAGCATCAACCCCATCGCGGCGCGTCGCCAGGCTGCGGAGTCGAGCGCTCCGGA
>JBIQHP010000083.1:0-9700 GCA_044508495.1 Clavibacter sp. | reverse complement strand
CGACCGAGGAGACCCTCGGCATGCTGCGCGCCGCCTTCCAGTCCTTCGCCTCGGCCACGACCCTCTGAGCCGCGCACCCCGCGAAGACGGGGCGCGCCCGATCACGGCCCCGGGCGTGTCGTCATGGGTTCCGCACACGCTTACACGTAGCGTCGAGACATCAGGCACGGCGCCTGACCGAAGCGGCCATGCAAGTTCGCTTTCGAGACCGGTATGGCTGCAGCGGGCATGATCCGGAACGCTCCGCGTTCGGGGATGGAGCAGTCAGTGGCCACGACTCGGACCCCCCAGCAGAAGACCAGGCAGTCGATGGAGAGCGGGGAGGTGATCCGGCAGGCTGAGAAGACCTACGTGCTCGACACCTCGGTGCTCCTCTCCGATCCCAAGGCGATCTTCCGGTTCGCCGAGCACGCCGTCGTCCTCCCGGTCGTCGTCATCAGCGAGCTGGAGTCGAAGCGCAACGACCCGGAGATCGGCTACTTCGCCCGCCAGGCACTGCGCAACCTCGACGATCTGAGGGTCAAGCACGAGAGGCTCGACTTCCCCGTCGCGGTCGGATCGGGTGGCAGCCTTCGCGTCGAGCTCAACCACACGAGCACGGCCGTCCTGCCCTCCGGCCTGCAGCTCGGCGACAACGACTCCCGCATCCTCGCCGTCGCGCTCAACCTCGCCGGCGACGGCCTGGACGTCACGGTCGTCTCGAAGGACCTGCCGCTGCGCGTCAAGGCGGCCTCGGTGGGCCTTGCCGCGGAGGAGTATCGCGCGGAGCTCGCGGTCGATTCGGGCTGGACCGGGATGGCCGAGATCGACCTCGGCTCGAAGGAGATGTCGAGACTCTACGACGAGGAGAGCCTCAGCACCGCTCTCGTCGCCGACGTTCCGGTCAACACGGGCCTCGTCATCCACTCGGAGCGCGGTTCGGCGCTCGGCCGCGTCACCGCCCCTGGCACCTTGCGTCTCGTGCGGGGCGATCGCGACATCTTCGGCCTGCACGGCCGCTCCGCGGAGCAGCGTCTCGCGATCGACCTGCTCCTCGATCCGGAGCTCGGGATCGTCTCGCTCGGCGGCCGCGCGGGAACCGGGAAGTCGGCGCTCGCGCTGTGCGCGGGGCTCGAGGCCGTGCTCGAGCGCCAGCAGCACCGCAAGATCATGGTCTTCCGCCCCCTTTACGCGGTCGGCGGCCAGGAGCTCGGCTACCTGCCGGGCGACGCCGCAGAGAAGATGAACCCCTGGGCCCAGGCCGTCTTCGACACCCTCGGCTCCGTCGTGTCGCAGAACGTGCTCGACGAGGTCGTCGAGAGGGGCCTCCTCGAGGTGCTGCCGCTCACCCACATCCGCGGTCGGTCCCTGCACGACGCCTTCGTGATCGTCGACGAGGCGCAGTCCCTCGAGCGGAACGTGCTCCTCACGGTCCTCAGCCGGATCGGGCAGAACTCCCGGGTCGTGCTCACCCACGATGTCGCCCAGCGGGACAACCTTCGGGTCGGCCGTCACGACGGGGTCGCCTCGGTCATCGAGACGCTCAAGGGCTATGACCTCTTCGGCCACGTGACGCTCACACGTTCGGAGCGTTCCGACATCGCCGCGCTGGTCACCGAGCTCCTCGAGGGCAACGAAGTGGCCTGACCGATACCTGTTAAGGTCGAGTGGTGACAATCCTTCTGCTCGTCGTTCTGGTGAGCCTGGGGGTCGTCTTCTTCTGGGGCCTGCTCGCGCCGCGAAGCCAGTGGCGCGCGCTCGTGAGCTGGAGCTACCGCGATCCGCACGCCCACGAGCCGACCGGTTCGGCCTACACCCTGTACCGCCTCGTCGCCGCCCTCGGACTCGCGACCATGCTCGTGAGCGGGCTGCTGGCCCACCGCTCCTGGATCGACAGCCAGCCTCCCCCTCCGACCCCGCCGACGGCGGTGGAGCGGATGTGGGGGTCGCCCGACCCCCTCGTCGTCAACCGGGTCGTCCACCCGGTCGAGACGGCGCCGGCCGGCCTCGTCGCACAGCCGATCCTCGGCTACCAGGCCGTCAACGGCCAGACGAGACAGCCGCCCTACCTCTTCGGCCTCGGCGTCTTCGGGCTCGAGTCCGCGACGCCCGAGAACGGCTATCTCGGCACCGAACCGGCGACCGGTCTCGTCGCCCTCGACACGGCGGGACTCGTCGTGAGGGTCGCGGGCGATGCGAGGTGCTTCCCGCACGCGGTGGTCGTCCGCGAGGACGCGAAGTCGGTGCGCGTGGGGGTCTTCTACGGCCAGGCGAACCCGCCCGACGGGTCGAACGCCGAGAACCTCGCCGACTGCAACACCCGTGCGAGCGCCCTCAACGTCTCCGTCCTCATACCCATCCCGCTGAACGCGTCCCTCGGCGATCGCGCGGTGCTCACGCTCGAGGGCGACGCCATCCTCTCGGTCCCGCTCCTCGTCGACTGAACGCCGAGGCCGGAGGCTTCAGCCCGGGTGGGTCATGCCGAGCACGTCGAGCAGTGCGTCGAGCTGCTCCTCGGTGATCTCGCCGCGTTCCACGAAGCCGAGCTCGACGACGGACTCGCGCACCGTGATGCCCCTGGCCACCGCGTTCTTGGCGACCTTCGCCGCCGCCTCATAGCCGATCACCCGGTTGAGCGGTGTGACGATCGAGGGAGAGGACTCGGCGAGCGCTCGCGCGCGTTCGACATTCGCCTCGAGCCCGTCGACGACCTTGTCCGCGAGCAGGATGCTCGAGTTGGTCAGGAGCCGGATCGACTCGAGCAGCGCCGTGCCCATGACCGGGATCGCGACGTTGAGCTCGAAGGAGCCGCTCGCCCCCGCCCAGGCGATCGTCGCGTCGTTGCCGACGACCCGCGCGCACACCATGAGCACAGCCTCGGGGATGACCGGGTTGACCTTGCCCGGCATGATCGAGGACCCGGGCTGGAGATCGGGGATATGGATCTCCGCGAGGCCGGTGTTCGGTCCCGAGCCCATCCAGCGCAGGTCGTTGCAGATCTTGGTGAGGCTCACCGCGATCACCCTCAGGGCTCCGGAGGCCTCGACGAGCCCGTCACGCGCGCCCTGCGCCTCGAAGTGGTCCTCCGCCTCGGTGATCGGCAGGCCGGACTCCTTCGCGAGGACCGCGATGACCCGCTGCGGGAAACCGGACGGCGTGTTGATCCCGGTTCCCACGGCCGTGCCCCCGAGGGGCACCTCCGCGACGCGGCCGATGGTCGCCCGCACGCGCTCGACCCCGAGTCGCACCTGCCGCGCGTAGCCGCCGAACTCCTGGCCGAGGGTGACGGGCGTCGCGTCCATGAGGTGGGTGCGGCCGGACTTGACGACGCTCGCCCACTCCTTCGCCCTGGCCTCGAGCGAGCCGGCGAGGTGCTCGAGCGCCGGGATGAGGTCGGCGAGCAGTGCGCCGGTCACGGCGACGTGCACCGAGGTCGGGAAGACGTCGTTGGAGGACTGCGAGGCGTTGACGTGGTCGTTCGGATGCACGGGGGCGCCGAGCGCCGTCGTCGCGAGCGAGGCGAGCACCTCGTTCATGTTCATGTTCGACGAGGTGCCGCTCCCGGTCTGGTAGACGTCGATGGGGAACTGGTCGTGGTGGTCGCCGTCGATGATCGTGTCCGCCGCATCGGCGATGGCGTCAGCGATCTTCCGGTCGAGGATGCCGAGCTCGCCGTTGACGATCGCCGCCGCGCGCTTGATGCGGGCGAGGGCGACGATCTGCGCCGGCTCGAGGCCGGCCCCCGAGATCGGGAAGTTCTCGACGGCGCGCTGGGTCTGCGCCGCATAGAGCGCGGTCGCGGGGACCCGCACCTCGCCCATGGTGTCGTGCTCGATGCGGAATTCGCCTTGCGTGCTCACGGTCGTGACATCCTTCATGCGGTGGTGGTCAGGCGGACTGCACATCGCCGACGATGACGTCGGGCACGGCGAGTCCTTCGAGGAGTCGGTAGTTCGCACCGACGATAGCCAGCGTACCCGCCGCGATGGCCTCGCTCATGAGCTCGGAGCCGGCGACGAGCCCGGCGACGGTGTCGCGGAGGTGCTCGCGGCCGACCTCGGTCGGGTCGAGCGGGTCGTCGCCGGGGTGGCGTTCGCGCACGCGCCGGACGGCATCCGTGATGGGGTCGATGAGGCTTCGGATGTGGGGCGGGATCGGCGGCGCATCCGGCCCCTGGCAGTCGATCGCCGCGCTCACCGCCCCGCACTCGTCATGGCCGAGCACGACGATGAGCGGAACCCCGAGGATCTCGACCGCGTACTCGAGGGAGCCGATGACCGAGTCGGAGTTGATCTGGCCGGCGTTGCGCACGACGAAGAGATCGCCGAGGCCCTTGTCGAAGATGATCTCCGCGGCGAGCCGCGAGTCGCTGCAGCCGAACAGCGCGGCGTGCGGGGTCTGCGTGCCGAGGAGTTCGCCCCTCCGTTCGACGTCCTGGCGCGGATGCCGTGGCTCGCCGGCGATGAATCGCCCATTGCCCCGTACCATCTCGCGCCAGGCCTTCGCCGGTGTCGTCGTGGGCGTCGTCATCGTGGCATCCTCTTCGTGCTGGGGCCGATCACCGGCCGATAGTGATGGTCGGAGCGAGCGCTTCGGCCAGGATCTCGAACTCGTCGGCCGCCGCCGTCCCGAACAGCACGAAGCTGCTCGCGACCCCGGAGGCGTCCGCCGCGCCCGTCGTGGTCATGGCGTAGGCCAGGTTGCCCACGTCCTTGGCGGTGCGATGGTCGTAGACCTGCCAGGTGACGCCGTCGACGACGGACGTGCCGGTCGCCGCCCGGCCGGAGAGCTGGTTCGACAGCCAGGTGGGGTTCGCGTCGATGCCCTGGCGCACGGCGACGAACTGCCCCTTCGGAGTGACGAAGCCGACGTACCAGGCGGCGACGTCGTCGGCCGGCGACGCCGTGAAGGTCGCCGCGTTCGCGCTCCAGCCCTCGGGGAGCGCCGGAGCGGCGAGGCCGGTGACGGCACCGGCCTCGGCGGCGATCCCGCGGTAGTCGACGGGCTCGCGCGCCGGGGGGTCGGGGCGCACGACGACGAGGACGGTGACGAGCACGACCACGAGCGAGGCGACGAGCGCGAGGCCGAGGTTGAGCAGCGTCTGGCCCTCGCGGTGGCGACGGGAGGTCTCGGCTCTGCGAGCGGCGGTCTCCTCCGGGGTCTCCGGACGACCGAGCTCCGCGACCACGGGCGGCTGCTTCTGCGCCATCATGCCTGCGCCCTCATGCCCGCGGTGTCATGCCGACGGAGCCGCGGTGCCGGACTGCGCGGTGCCGGACTGCGCAGTGCCGCGCGCGGCGTCGAGTCTGGCCTTCGCGCCGATGAGCCACTCCTCGCAACGCTGAGCGAGCGCCTCGCCACGCTCCCACAGGGCGAGCGACTCCTCGAGGGTCGACGAGCCCTGCTCGAGCTCGTTCACGACCTTGACGAGCTCGTCGCGGGCCTGCTCGTAGCTCAGCCCGGCGACATCGACTGCGGTCTTCTCGGATGCGGTAGCCACGATCCCAGCCTATCGACCCTCGCGGCCGGCCGGCGCGGCGGCGTCCACCGTGGTGCCGAGCGTGCCGTCGGCGAGGGTGAGGAGGAGGGGAGTGCCGGCCACGGCATCCGCGGCCCGACGCAGCACGGCGCCGCCCGGCAGCTGGGCGATCGCGTAACCGCGGTCCAGCGTGCGCTGCGGCGAGAGGGCGCGCAGCCGGCCGGTGAGCTCGGCGACCGAGGTGCCGGCGCGCTCGAGGAGCCGGTCGACGAGCTCCGCACCCCTCGCGACCTGACGCGTGAGCTCCTCGGAGCGTACGTCGACGATCCAGGCCGGACTCGCGAGGGCGGGCCGGGTGCGCAACTGGCCGATCCGGTCGATCTCGGTCGTCAGGAGCCCGGTCATGCGCACGGCGATCCGCGAGCGCGCCTGCTGCACTCGGCTGAGCTCCTCCGCGACATCCGGGACGACCCGCTTCGCCGCATCCGTGGGCGTCGAGGCGCGCAGGTCTGCGACGTCGTCGAGCAGTGGCCGGTCGTTCTCGTGGCCGATGGCGCTCACGAGCGGTGTCGAGCATTCGGCGGCGGCGCGCACGAGCGTCTCGTCGCTGAACACGAGCAGGTTCTGGAAGTCGCCGCCGCCGCGCGCGACGATGATGACGTCCACCTCCGGATCGGCGTCGAGCGTGCGGAGGGCGGTGACGACCTCGCCGACCGCGCGATCGCCCTGCACCGCCGCGTGCACGACCCGGAAGGACACCGAGGGCCAGCGCAGCTGGGCGTTGCGCAGCACGTCCTTCTCGGCGTCGGAGTCCTTGCCCGTCACGAGCCCGACGCAGTGCGGGAGGAAGGGCAGCGCCTTCCTGCGGTCGGCGTCGAAGAGCCCCTCGGCGCCGAGCTTCTGCCGCAGCTTCTCGAGCCGTTCGAGGAGGTCGCCGATGCCGACGTGCCGCATCTCGAAGACCTGCATCGAGAGCGTCCCGCCCTTGACCCAGTAGTTGGGCTTGAGCAGCGCGACGACGCGGTCGCCCTGCTTGAGGTCGTCCGGGAGCTTCGAGCGCACCGACGACCAGATCGTGAACCCGACCGTCGCGTCGGCCTCGAGGTCCTTGAGCTTGCCGTAGACGTTGCCGCCCGAGGCGCCCCACTGGGTGATCTCGCCCTCGACCCATGCCGTGCCGAGGCGGTCGATCCAGCCCTTGAGCTTGTCGGCGAGGATCGCGACCGGCCACGGGCTCTCGCTGGTCGAAGGCGCATCGGTCATGGAGGTTAGGCTACGGGATGCTTCCGACCGCCGGGACGACGGTCGGTGCCGGCGTCACGGCGATGACCGGAAATGGCCATCGCCTCATGCTCCGGCGCGCTGGATCTCCTCGATGTAGCTGTTGATCGTCGGCATGCCGGTGAGCTTGTCGTGGAAGAAGGTGTTGATGACGTTGATGACGCGGGTCTGCGCCGCCTCGACCTCGGCGATGCGCTTCTCGCCGGTGTCCTGGAGCTCGAGCGACTGCCTGAGCTGGAGCAGGGCCTTGACGATCTCGGTCTCCTCCTCGCCCTCGAGGGCCTTGATGACGTCGAGGATGAGCGAGTCGGCCTGGGCTTGCACGGCGTCGATCGGGATCGACGAACCCGGCTGGGTCGCATTCTCGAGGGTCGAGATGAGCGACCACACCTGGTAGAGGATCGTCGTCGGCTCGTCGAAGAGCTCGCGTACGTAGGCGGCCTCGAGGTGCTTCCCGGAGAGCCGGAAGACGTTGTACATCCGCTTGGCGGCCTTGCCGTAGTTGAGGTGGTCGGTGAGGTACTTGCGCACCTCCCGCTCGAGCTGCTCGACGTAGTTGTCGAGGGCGTCGTCGGAGACGAACTTCGCGACCTTGGCGAACGTCGGCACATCCTCTGCGTCGAGGTAGACCTCCTGGAAGAACGCGTCGAGATAGCCGTCGAGCGAGACGATCTCGCCGTCCGGCGCCTCCCAGGTGACATCGATGACGTTGCTCGCGTTGGAGAGCTGCCGGCGCTCGGGATCGCTCACGACCCAGTCGAGCTTGCACCATCCGGGATCGAGGGCGACCTCGTCCCAGCGCAGGACGAGCTCGCCATCCGGGCCGTCGACACGCAGTTCGCCGGCCTCGATCTCGTCGAAGGTCCAGCTGATCGGGCTGCCCTTGCGCACCGACTTCCCGGCATGGGTGCCGTCGACGGGGTAGCTGCCGAGCTTGGCCTCGAGGAACTGGTAGGTGTCCCCCTGACGGGTCGTGAGCACCTTCTCCCGCATGAGTCGCGCCATCATGGCGCAGGCCGCCTCGCGCGTGGGCGCCTTGATGTTGAGGCGCTGGAAGTAGTCGCAGTCACCGGGAAAGGACTGGATCTTGGACTGCGCCGCGGAGCCCGAGATCGCCAGGGCGCTCTCGACCTCGGGTGCGGGGCCGGTGACCTCGACGATCTTGCCGAAACGCCGGAAGCGCTCGAGATCCCGCGGGCTGAAGTCGAGCATCGCGACCCGGTGGCCGAAGGCGCCGCTCGCGGTGTCGACGACGAGATCGCCGCCCGCGGCCTCCTGGGCGATCGAGTTCATCCAGCGGAGGGTGTCCTCCTCCTTGATCTCGAAACCCAGTCGCTTCGCGGACTCGACCAGGCGCTTGACGTCGGCGGTGTTGTCGGCGGATGGCGTGGTGGTCATGACTTTCTCCGTTTCGTCGTCGGCGGGATCCGCCGGGTTTGCGCGTCGGCCGCGATCGCGGCGAAGAGTGCGGCCTGATCCCGGGCGTCGCCCAGGGCGTTGTGCGAGAGCGGCCGTCCGTCCAGGTAGCGGGGGGAGAGGAAGCGCAGGCTCGTCTCGGCCCAGGAGCCGCCGGCCAGGCCGAGGTAGTACGACTTGATGTCGATCGCCGTGTGGCCGAAGGGGTTCCGGCCGAGGTACCGCTGGAAGTAGTCGCACACGAACATCCAGTCGAAGGCGGCGTTGAAGCCCAGGAACACCGGGACGTCGCCCTCCTGGACGACCCCGGCGACCCAGTCCTCGAAGCGGGTCATCGCCTCGGCGGGATCGACCCCGCTCTCGGTCAGATGCTCGAGCGTGAGGCCGCCGATCGAGAGCGCCTCGGTCGTGATCGCCTCGTTGACGGGTTTGAGCTCGACGTAGAACCCCTGGGCCGGGTCGTCGGCGAGGCAGGCCCCGATCGACAACAGAGAGTAGCCGCTCGGATGCGGACCCGCCGTCTCCACGTCGACGCTGATCAGTGTTTCGGCCATGGGGCTCCCGTCACTCAGGCAACAGGCTACGGGATGACGGCGTCAGTCCTCCACCGGTCGTCCGGATACGCCGCTCGTAGACTGTGAGCGTGACGATCTCGAATGGGGCCGCCTGGCCGGTCGCCGCGGCCACCCGGCCGCCCGTCCTGCGCGGCCGGCTCAGGGACGTGCCGGTCGCCGGGCGCAAGAAAGTGCTGCTCGCTGCGCCCCGCGGCTATTGCGCAGGGGTCGACCGTGCCGTCGTCGCCGTCGAGAGAGCGCTCGAGAACTACGGCTCTCCGATCTACGTCCGCAAGCAGATCGTGCACAACCGCCACGTCGTCTCGACGCTCGAGGCGAGGGGCGCGATCTTCGTCGACGATCTCGACGAGGTGCCTCAGGGCTCGCGCGTCATCTTCTCCGCCCACGGGGTCAGTCCCGCCGTCGTGAGACGGGCTGCCGATCGCGACCTGCTCGCGATCGACGCGACCTGCCCGCTCGTGACGAAGGTGCACCGGGAGGCCGAGCGATTCTCCCGCGGCGGCGCGGAGATCCTGCTCATCGGCCACGCCGGCCATGAGGAGGTCGAGGGGACGATGGGTCATGCACCGGATCGCGTGATCCTCGTGACCGGGCCGGAGGACGCGGACACCGTCGAGGTGCGCGACCCCGAGAATCTCGTCTGGCTCAGTCAGACGACTCTGAGCGTCGACGAGACCATGGAGACGGTCCGGCGCCTTCGCGAACGCTTCCCCCGGCTGGGCGACCCGCCGTCCGACGACATCTGCTACGCGACGCAGAACAGGCAGGTCGCGATCAAGAAGGTCGCCGCATCCGCCGAGATCGTCATCGTCGTGGGCTCGGCCAACTCGTCGAACTCGGTGCGACTCGTCGAGGTGGCGCGAGAGAACGGGGCGCGAGCCGCGCACCGGATCGACTACGCGAGCGAGATCGAGCAGTCCTGGCTCGAGGGCGTGGCGACGGTCGGGGTGAGCTCGGGAGCCTCCGTTCC
>JBIQHP010000082.1:0-9745 GCA_044508495.1 Clavibacter sp. | reverse complement strand
GGAAGGTGTACGTCAAGGACGGCATCATCACCTGGGAGACGCAGCAGACCGACTACCCGCTCGTCGGGCCGGACTCGCCGGAGTACGAGCCGCGGGGCTGCCCGCGCGGTGCGGCCTTCAGCTGGTACACCTACTCGCCGACCCGGGTGCGCTACCCCTACGTGCGGGGCGTTCTGCTCGAGGCCTACCGGGCGGCGAAGGCGCGCACCGGCGACCCGGTCCTGGCCTGGGCGGAGGTCACCGGCGACCCCGAGACGGCGCGCGCCTACAAGCGGGCGCGCGGCAAGGGCGGGCTCGTCCGCGCGAGCTGGGACGAGGCATCCGAGATCGTCGCGGCGGCGCACGTGCACACGATCAAGAAGTACGGGCCGGACCGGATCGCCGGCTTCTCGCCGATCCCGGCGATGTCGATCGTCTCGCACGGCGTCGGCTCGAGGTTCGTGACGATGCTCGGCGGCACGATGCTATCCTTCTACGACTGGTACGCCGACCTGCCCGTCGCCTCGCCCCAGGTGTTCGGAGACCAGACGGACGTGCCCGAGTCGGCCGACTGGTGGAACTCCTCCTACCTCGTCATGTGGGGCTCGAACGTGCCGGTGACCCGCACCCCCGACGCGCACTTCATGGTCGAGGCGCGCTACCGGGGCCAGAAAGTCGTCGTCGTCTCCCCCGACTACGCCGACAACACCAAGTTCGCCGACGAGTGGCTCGCGCCGCATCCGGGCACCGACGGGGCGCTCGCCCTCGCCATGGGCCACGTCGTGCTCAGGGAGTTCCTGGTCGAGCGGCGCACGCCGCGCTTCGTCGACTACCTCAAGCGCTTCAGCGACTCGAGCTACCTCATCGAGCTCACGCAGCGCGGCGACGCCTGGGTGCCCGGCAAGTTCCTCATGGCCGACGCCCTCGCGGGCAAGGCGGCGAAGGTCGAGAACGCGGCCTTCAAGCCCGTGCTCCTCGATCAGAAGGGCGTTCCCGTCGTTCCGAACGGGTCGCTCGGCCACCGGTTCTCGGAGGGCGACCTGGGGCTCTGGAATCTCGACCTCGGCGACGTCGACCCGCTCCTGTCGGTCGCCGACGCCCCGGATCACGAGGGGCGCGCGGTCGAGGTCGACCTGCCGCGATTCGACCTGGAGCCGGATGAGGCCCACGAGCACGCGGGCGGAGCGGGCACCGTCCGCCGCGGCGTCCCCGTGCGCGAGGTGGCCGGCCGGCTCGTCACGACGGTGTTCGACCTGCTGCTCGCCCAGTACGGCGTCGGCCGCGAAGGGCTGCCCGGCCAGTGGCCGACCGGCTACGACGACGCCTCCTCTCCCGGAACCCCGGCCTGGCAGGAGGCCCTCACATCGGTCCCGGCCGCCACGGCCGAACGCATCGGGCGGGAGTTCGCGCAGAACGCCGAGGACTCCGGCGGGCGTTCGATGATCCTCATGGGGGCGGGCACCAACCACTGGTTCCACTCGGACACCATCTACCGCTCCTTCCTCGCCCTCACGACGATGACCGGCTGCCAGGGCAAGAATGGGGGCGGATGGGCACACTACGTCGGCCAGGAGAAGGTGCGCCCGGTCACCGGATGGGCGCAGTACGCGTTCGGGCTCGACTGGGTGCGCCCGCCGCGCCAGATGATCGGCACCGCCTACTGGTATCTCGCGACCGACCAGTGGCGTTACGACGGGCTGCCGGCCGACACGCTCGCGAGCGCCCAGGCGACCGGCCTCTTCGCGAACCGCACGACCGCCGACTGCCTCGTCGAGTCGGCCAAGCGCGGCTGGATGCCGAGCTACCCGACCTTCGACCGCAACCCGCTCGACCTCGTCGACGAGGCGGAGGCCGCCGGAGTCGAGCCGGCGAAGTACGTCGTCGATCAGTTGGAGAGCGGGAAACTGCGCTACGCCTGCGAGGATCCGGACTCGCCGGAGAACTTCCCGCGCGTGCTCAACGTCTGGCGGGCGAACATCATCGGCTCCTCGGGCAAGGGGAACGAGTACTTCCTCAAGCACCTGCTCGGAACCGACTCGGCCATCCGCGGGCAGGAGTCGGGTCCGGACCGGCGCCCGGCCTCGATCGAGTGGCACGACGAGGCGCCCGAGGGGAAGCTCGACCTCATGGTCACGAGCGACTTCCGCATGACCTCGACGACGACCTTCAGCGACGTCGTGCTCCCGCCGGCCACCTGGTACGAGAAGCACGACCTCTCGACGACGGACATGCATCCGTTCATCCACACCTTCAACCCGGCGATCTCCCCGCCCTGGCAGGCGAAGACCGACTTCGACATCTTCCACCTGCTCGCGAGGAAGATCTCGGAGCTCTCTGTCGAGCACCTCGGCGTGCGGAGGGACCTCGTCGCCTCGCCGCTCCTGCACGACACCGCCGACGCGATGGCGACCCCGCACGGCGTGGTCGCCCGGAACCCGAAGCTCGTCCCCGGGGTCACGATGCCGAAGCTCGCCGTCGTCGAACGGGACTACCCGGCCTTCGCCGCGCGGATGGCCGCGCTCGGGCCGCTCACGACGAAGCTCGGCATGGTCACGAAGGGCGTGCTGTACTCGCCCGAGGAGGAGGTGGCCGATCTCGGCCGGCGCAACGGGCTCGTCGAGGACGGCCCGGCGGGGGGGCGCCCGAAGCTCGACACCGACGTCCGCGCCTGCGAGATGGTGCTCGCGCTCTCCGGCACGACGAACGGGCGCCTCGGCACACAGGGCTTCCGCGCCCTCGAGAAGAGGACCGGGCAGGAGCTCGCCCACCTCGCGAGCGACAACGAGGGCAGGCGGTTCACCTTCAAGGACGTCTCCGGAGCCCCGGTTCCCGTCCTCACCTCCCCGGAGTGGTCGGGCAGCGAGCACGGCGGACGCCGGTACAGCGCCTTCACGATCAACGTCGAGCACCTCAAGCCCTGGCACACCCTGACCGGCCGCCAGCACTTCTACCTCGACCACGACTGGATGCTCGAGCTCGGCGAGGCACTGCCGGTCTACCGTCCGCCGCTCGACATGCATCGGCTCTTCAACGACTCGATCGTCGGGTCGACGGCGCCGACCGGGGCTCCGGGCTCCGCCGGCCGGGCCGAGGTCGCCGTGCGGTACCTGACCCCGCACTCGAAGTGGTCGATCCACTCCGAGTACCAGGACAACCTCATGATGCTCAACCTCTCCCGCGGCGGGCCGACCATCTGGATGTCTCCGCAGGACGCCGACAAGATCGGAGCGCGCGACAACGAGTGGATCGAGGCCTACAACCGCAACGGCGTCGTCGTCGCCCGTGCAATCGTCTCGCACCGGATGCCGGAGGGCACGGTGTACATGTACCACGCCAAGGACCGCACGATCAACGTCCCCCTCGCCGAGACCTCGGGGATGCGAGGGGGCACCAACAACTCGCTCACGCGCATCCTCCTGAAACCCAGTCATCTGATCGGCGGCTACGCACAGCTGTCGTTCGCGTTCAACTATCTCGGCCCGACCGGGAACCAGCGCGACGAGGTCACCGTGATCCGTCGCCGCAGCCAGGAGGTGGAGTACTGATGCGCGTCATGGCCCAGATGTCGATGGTGATGAACCTCGACAAGTGCATCGGATGCCACACCTGCTCGGTCACCTGCAAGCAGGTGTGGACCAACCGGGACGGCATGGAGTACGTCTGGTTCAACAACGTGGAGACGAGGCCCGGACTCGGCTACCCGAGGCGGTACGAGGACCAGGAGAGGTGGAACGGCGGCTGGGTGCGCAATCGGCGCGGCCGGTTGAGGCTCAAGTCCGGCGGCCGGCTGAAGAAGCTCGCGACGATCTTCGCGAACCCCGACCTCCCGACGATCGACGACTACTACGAGCCGTGGACCTACGACTACGACATGCTCACGACGGCACCGCAGACGAAAGCCGGACCGGTGGCCAGGCCCAAGTCGCTCCTCACCGGCAAGAACCTGGACATCTCCTGGTCGGGCAACTGGGACGACGACCTCGGAGGCTCCCAGGAGACCGCGGCCGACGACCCGATCCTCGCCCACATGAGCGATCACGTGCGCATGGAGTTCGAGCAGACCTTCATGTTCTACCTCCCGCGGATCTGCGAGCACTGCCTCAACCCCTCGTGCGTCTCGGCCTGCCCCTCCGGCGCCATGTACAAGCGCGAGGAGGACGGCATCGTGCTCGTCGACCAGGACGACTGCCGCGGCTGGCGGATGTGCGTCTCGGCCTGCCCGTACAAGAAGGTCTACTTCAACCACAAGACCAACAAGGCCGAGAAGTGCACCCTGTGCTACCCGCTCATCGAGCAGGGCAAGCCCACGATCTGCTCGGAGACCTGCGTCGGGCGCCTGCGCTACCTCGGACTCATGCTCTATGACGCCGACCGCGTGCTCGAGGCTGCCGCCGTCGAGGACGAGCACGAGCTCCTGGATGCCCAGCGCTCGGTGCTGCTCGACCCCTTCGACCCCGAGGTCATCGCCGCCGCGAAGGCGGGCGGCATGGCCGACGACTGGATCGAGGCCGCGCAGAAGAGCCCGATCTACAAGCTCATCAGCGAGTACCAGGTCGCCCTGCCCCTGCACCCGGAGTACCGTACGATGCCCATGGTCTGGTACATCCCGCCGCTCTCGCCGGTCGTCGACGTCGTCGCCAACAGCGGGAACGACGGCGAGGACGTTCGCAACCTGTTCGCCGCGATCGACAAGCTGCGCATCCCGGTCGAGTACCTCGCCGGCCTCTTCACCGCCGGCGACCCCGCACCGATCGAGAAGTCGCTCAAGAAGCTCGCCGCGATGCGCTCGCACATGCGCGACGTCAACCTCGGCAACGAGGTGGACGAGAGCATCGCCCGCGCCGTCGGGATGAGCGGCGAGGAGATCGAGGCGATGTACCGGCTCCTGGCGATAGCCAAGTACGAGGACCGCTACGTGATCCCGAAGGCGCACGTCGAGTCGGCGCGAGACCTCGAGGACTTCGCCTGCTCGCTCGAGGGCGAGGGCAAGCCCGGGATGGGCGGTGCCGGGCCGGTGCGCACCCCGGGAACGCCCATCGGAGCGACGGTGGAGAGCTTCCACGCCCTCAAGAACCTCACCGACCCCTCGGAGCCCTCGACACCGGGCCGGCTCAATCTCCTCAACTGGAGCGGGAAGGGCATCACCAACGGGATGTTCCCGCCCCCGGCCGAGGCAGGGAGCACGGCATGACCCCGGCCTCCGCCGCGACCCTCGCGGCATCCGCGTTCCTGGACCCCGTGACGCTCGATCCCGGCGAGCGCGCCGTCGCCCACATGGCGGCCTCCCTTCTGCTCGACTATCCGAGCGCGGAGCGTCGCGCGCGGTTCGCGACCGTCCGCGTCGCCGTCTGGGAGCTCCCCGAGCCGGTCCGCACCGACCTCCTGGCCTTCCTCGACGCGGCCGCGGGCATGGGGCAGCAGGAGCTCGAGGCCCACTTCACCTCGATCTTCGACCTCAAGCGCAAGTGCTGTCCCTACCTCAGCTACTACGCCGCCGGCGACACCCGCAATCGCGGGATGGCGCTCGTGCGGTTCGTCGAGGCCTACCGCGCGGCGGGCTGGGAGCCGGATGCCGAGGAGCTCCCCGACTACCTCCCCATGGTGCTCGAGTTCTCGGCGCGCAGCGACTCGCCCATCGCCGGCGAGCTGCTCGCCGCTCACCGGGACGGCATCGAGGTGCTCCGCGCGGCTCTCGAGACCTTCGGGAGCCCCTACGCGCACGTCGTGACCGCGGTGTGCCGCTCCCTTCCGGAGATCGACGATGCGACCCGGGAGCGCTATCGCAGCCTCGTCAACGACGGACCGCCCGCCGAGCTGGTCGGCCTGACGTTCCTCGGGAACCTGGCGCCCTTCACCCCCTCCGGCGCCGCGAGCGAAGGAGTGCGGGTATGAACGGCCTCGACGTCCTGCTCTGGGTCGCCTTCCCCTATGTCGCCGCGGCGAGCTTCGTCGTCGGGCACATCCTGCGCTACCGCTACGACCAGTACGGCTGGACCTCGCGCTCCTCCCAGACCTACGAGAGCAGGCTCCTGCGGTGGGGCTCGCCGCTGTTCCACTACGGGATGCTCGCCGTCATCGCCGGGCACGTCGTCGGGCTGCTCGTGCCGCGAGAGTGGCTCGAGTTCTTCGGGATCACCGAGCACCTCTACCACCTCGGCGCGACCTGGCTGGGGACGCTGGCGGCCGCCACCACGATCGCCGGGCTCGTCATCCTGCTCTCCCGCCGCGGCACCGTGCGCCGCGTGACACGCGTCACGACGCCCATGGACGTCGTGATGTACATCTTCCTCGCCGGCTCGATCGCGCTCGGCACGATCGCCGTGCTGCAGTTCCAGGTGCTCGGGGCCGGCTACGACTACCGCGGGTCGGTCTCGCCGTGGATCCGCAGCCTCATCCTGTTCCAGCCGGATGTCTCCCTCATGGCGGGGGTTCCGCTGGCCTTCCAGCTGCACGTGCTCTGCTCGACCGGCCTGTTCCTGATCTGGCCGTACACCCGTCTCGTCCATGTGCTGTCCGTGCCGATCTGGTACCTGTTCCGGCCCTACGTCGTGTACCGGTCCCGCGACGCCCACCTCGGTGCGCGGACGCCGCGCCGCGGCTGGGAGCGCAGCGTGCGGCCGCAGCCGAGGGAGCACCAGAAGACGACCATGAGCCGGAAGGACCACGGATGACGGCACAGGCCGGCAGCGAACTCAAGCCCGACCTCTCGAACTGGGACCCGGAGAACGAGTCCACCTGGGACAAGAAGCTGGCGTGGCGCTCGCTGTGGGTCACGACCTACACGATGGTCCTCGCCTTCGCGACCTGGTATCTGGTGAGTGCGATCGCACCTCGGCTCAACGACATCAGAGCCGACGGCGTGGACCTGCTCACGAAGGAACAGCTCTACTGGCTCGTGGCGGCCCCCGGCCTCGCCGGCGGCGCACTGCGTCTCGTGTTCATGTTCCTCCCGCCCATCATGGGGAGCCGCATCCTGGTGGCGTTCAGCGGATCGCTCCTCGTGCTCCCACTCGTCGGCTGGACGCTTGCCGCACGGGACACCACGACCCCGTTCTGGGTGCTCCTGTCCCTCTCGCTCGCAGCAGGGGTCGGCGGCGGCAGCTTCTCGGGGCTCATGGCGTCGACGAGCTACCTCTTCCCCAAGAGGCTCGCAGGCACAGCACTCGGCATCCAGGCCGGGATCGGCAATCTCGGCATCGGGCTCATGCAGCTGCTCCTTCCGTGGGTGGTCGGCTTCGGCCTGTTCGGCACGGCGATACTCACCCCGCAGAGCGACTCCGAAGGCAAACTGGTCTGGCTGCACAACGGCGGGCTCGTTCTCATCCCCTGGGTCCTTCTCGCCGTCGCCCTGGCGATCCTGGTGATGCGTCGCGTGCCGATCACGGCGAACTTCCGGCAGCAGTTGGACATCTTCCGCCTCAAGCACACCTGGATCATGACGGCGATCTACCTCATGTCCTTCGGGGCTTTCAGCGGGCTCGCCGCGCAGACCGGGCTCATCATCCTCAACGTCTACGGATCGTTCCCGGATGCCCCGAATCCGCTCACCTGGGCCTGGATCGGCCCGATGCTGGGCGCTCTCGTCCGCGCGGGGACCGGCCCCCTCTGCGACCGGTGGGGCGGTGCGGTCTTCACCTTCCTCGGGGGCGTGGGGATGACCGCGGGAACCGTCGTGACCCTGTTCTTCCTGAATCCGGGCTCCGCGAGCGAGTTCGGCGGGTTCCTCGCCGGCATGCTCATGATCTTCTTCTTCTCCGGGTTCGCCAATGCCGGGACCTTCAAGCAGATGCCGATGATCTTCCCGCCGCGACAGGCGGGAGGCGCCATCGGCTGGACGGCCGCGATCGGGGCCTTCGGACCGTTCCTCGTCGGCATGGCTCTCTCGGTCATGGCCCCCTTCCTGTTCTTCGTCATCTGCGCCCTGTGGTGCGCCTTCTGCACCGCCCTGGCCTGGTGGTACTACGCGCGCCCGCACGCCGAGAAGCCGAGCTGACCACGGCCTAGAGTGAAGAGGTGGCGACCGGCGACTTCGACCTCCTCTACCGGGAGCTTCTGCTCGATCACTCCCGGCAGCGGCACGGCCACGGGCTGAGAGAGGGCTTCTCCGCTGAGGCCGGCCGGTCGAACCGCAGCTGCGGCGACGAGATCGTGCTTCGCGTGCACCTCGCCGGCTCGGTCCTGGAGTCCCTGAGCTGGGAGGGTGCGGGCTGCGCCATCTCGCAGGCCTCGGCGTCCATGCTGAGCGACCTCGTCCACGGCCTCGGCCCGGGCCAGGCGCTCGAGCGGATCTCGGCCCTCCGCGGCATGCTCCGGTCCCGTGGAGCCGACGAGGGCTCGCCCGAGCTCCTCGGCGACGCGGTCGCGCTCAGCGGGGTGTCCCGCTATCCGCGGCGCATCGACTGCGCGATGCTCGCCTGGGTCGCCCTGGAGGAGGCCATCGGCGCACTCCCCTCCGGCGAGTCGACCGGGACGGGCTCCGCCGGGACCGGGCAGGAGGAATGAACGCCGTGCCCATGAACGCGGTGCCTGGACCGACGCCGACCGGCGCCGAGATCGAGAGCATCAGGGAGGACTTCCCCGCCCTCCGCCGGCGGGAGGGCGAGCATCCGCTCCGCTATCTGGACTCCGCAGCCACCTCCCAGAAGCCGTCGGTCGTGCTCGACGCCGAGCGCGCGTTCTACGAGACCCGGAACGCGGCCGTCCACCGCGCCTCCCACGCGCTCGCCGCCGAGGCGACCGAGCTGTTCGAGGGCGCCAGGGAGCGCATCGCCCGCTTCATCGGCGCAGGCGAGGACGAGGTGGTCTGGACCCGCAACGCCACGGAGTCGATCAACCTCGTCGCCTACGCCCTGTCCAACGCGAGCGCGGGGCGCGGGGGCGCCGCGGCCGATCGCCTGCGCATCGGCGAAGGCGACGAGATCGTCGTGACCGAGCTCGAGCATCACGCGAACCTGATCCCCTGGCAGGAGCTCGCCGCGCGCACGGGGGCGACCCTGCGCCACATCGGCGTCGACGACGACGGCGCGCTCCGGATGCCCGACGCCGCCTCCGCGATCGGCAGGCGGACCAGGGTGCTGGCCTTCTCCCACGTCTCCAACGTCCTCGGATCGATCGCCCCGGTCGAGGAGCTCGTCGCCCTGGCCCGGAAGGCGGGAGCCCTCGTGCTGCTCGACGCCTGCCAGTCGGTCCCGCACCGGCGACTCGACGTCAAGGGGCTCGACGTCGACTTCGCGGCGTTCAGCGGTCACAAGATGCTGGGACCGCTCGGGATCGGCGTGCTGTACGGGCGCCGGGAGCTCCTCGACGCCCTGCCGCCGTTCCTCACCGGCGGGTCGATGATCACGACGGTCACCATGGAGGCGGCGGAGTACCTTCCCGCGCCGGCGCGGTTCGAGGCCGGCACCCAGCCGGTCGCACAGGCGATCGGGCTCGCCGCGGCGGCCGACTACCTGGACGGCATCGGCATGGACCGCGTCCACGCGCGCGATGCCGAGCTGGGCCAGGCGCTCGCCGAGGGCCTCGCCCGGCTGCCCGGCATCCGGCTGCTCGGGCCTGGCCCGGGAAGCCCCCGGATCGGGCTCGCCAGCTTCGCGGTCGACGGGGTGCATCCGCACGACGTGAGCCAGTACCTCGACGACGCGGGCATCGCCGTGCGGGCCGGCCATCACTGCGCCCAGCCGCTGCATCGCAGGCTCGGCCTGCCGGCCTCGACCCGCGCCAGCACCTCGGTGTACACGACCGACGACGACATCGGCGCGTTCCTCGA
>JBIQHP010000081.1:0-9834 GCA_044508495.1 Clavibacter sp. | reverse complement strand
TTGCGTCCGAGCTTGCGGTAGGGCTCGGTGTCGACGACGCCATTGGCGCGCAGAGCCTTGGCGACCGCCGCGGCGTCGACGGAGGGGTCGAAGTCGATCGTGACGACTACCTGCGAACGATGGGCCGGGTCGACGACGAAGGGCGTCGCGTACTCGACCCGCTCGGCCCACTCGTAGAGGATGCCGGACGATTCGCGCGTGCGGGCATCCGCCCAGGCGAGGCCGCCGCTGCCGTTGATCCAGTCGAGCTGGTTCTCGAGCAGCAGGAGCGTCGCGATGGCGGGGGTGTTGAGGGTCTGGTCGAGGCGCGAGTTGTCGACCGCGTTCTTCAGACTCAGGAACTCGGGGATGTAGCGGTCGCTCGCGGCGATCCGCTCGACGCGCTCGATCGCGGCGGGGGAGAACAGCGCGAACCACAGGCCGCCGTCGGAGGCGAAGTTCTTCTGCGGGGCGAAGTAGTACACGTCGGCCTGGCTCGCGTCGAAGTCGACGCCGCCGGCGGCGCTCGTCGCGTCGACGACCGTGAGCGCGCCTGGGTCCCCGTCGACACGCGCGACGGGCGCCATGACCCCGGTCGAGGTCTCGTTGTGCGGCCAGGCGTAGGTGTCGACACCGGATGCGGGGGAGACCTCGCTGCGGCTCCCCGGCTCGGCCGTGCGGACATCCGGGGCCTCGAGCCAGGGCGCGGCGGCGGCGGCGGCGAACTTGCCGCCGAACTCGCCGAAGACGAGGTTCTGGCTTCGGCGCTCGATGAGCGAGAAGGCGGCGGTGTCCCAGAACGCGGTCGAGCCGCCGTCGCCGAGGAGGACCTCGTATCCCTCGGGGAGCCGGAACAGGTCGGCGAGACCGGATCGCACCCGGCCGACGAGATCCTTGACCGGTGCCTGGCGGTGCGAGGTGCCGAGGAGCGCAGCGCCCGCGCCGGCGAGGTAGGCTACCTGCTCTGCGCGGACCTTGGACGGGCCGCAGCCGAATCGGCCGTCGGCGGGCAGCAGGGTGGAGGGAATCTTCAACTCCGGCATGCTGTCATCCTAGGGCGGCCCCGGGCAGCCTCCAGGCGCGGGCCCGAAGAGGCGGACAGGTTAGGCTTGCCTGTGACGAATTGTTGCGGAAGGAGGCTCGGATGACCGATCTGATCGACACGACCGAGATGTACCTCCGCACGATCTACGAGCTCGAGGAAGAGAACATCATCCCGCTGCGCGCGCGCATCAGCGAGCGCCTCGGGCACTCGGGTCCGACCGTCTCGCAGACCGTCGGCCGGATGGAGCGCGACGGGCTCGTCGTCGTCGAGGACGACCGGCACCTCAGGCTCACGGACGAGGGCCGCAGCAAGGCGGTCAACGTCATGCGCAAGCACCGGCTCGCGGAGAGGCTGCTCTCGGACGTCATCGGCCTCGACTGGGAGCTCGTGCACGAGGAGGCTTGCCGCTGGGAGCACGTCATGAGCGAGCAGGTCGAGAGGCGCCTCGTGGAGCTGCTCGAGCATCCGACCCACTCCCCTTACGGCAACCCCATCCCTGGTCTCGACGGCCTCGGCGACAATGCGCCGTCGAACAAATTCTCGGATGGCGTCGTCAATCTCGTGAACCTCGTGCTCGGTGCGGTCGGCCCGGTGAAGGGCACGATCCGGCGCCTGGGGGAGCCGGTGCAGTACGAGCCGGAGCTGCTCGAGCAGTTGAAGAAGGCCGGGCTCGTGCCCGGCGCGCAGGGGAGCTTCACCTCCTCGGGCGACTACGTGCTCGCGAAGGTCGAGGGCGACGGGGAGGGCCTCGAGCTGCCGACCGAGGTCGCGCAGCACATCTACGTGGGCACCTCCCGCTTCGCCGGCTGAACTCCTTCTCCGGTCGAGCGATACTTCTCCGGTCGAGCTTGTCGAGACCCCGCTCGGCGTGCCTGTGCCGCCCCGCATCCGCTTTCTGCGTTAACCTAGAGAGTCCTTGCAGTTCCGCAGAGAAGCTCGGGAGAGCCTGATGACCAGCGGTCGCACCGTCCAAACCGTGGATGAGCGCGCCCTCTTCTTCATACGGCTGAGCACGGGGTACGCATGTCCGCGCGCCCTGAACGCCTGAGCACTGCCGTTTCGCGGCAGTGCTTTTTTGTTCCGCTCACTCCCTCGCGCAGGGCCGCAGGGCAGATCGAATTCCTGGAAGCCGTCCAGGACCCTTCGGAAGGATGAACATGCGCACCCTGGTTCTCAACGCGGGCTTCGAGCCCCTCGCCGTCGTGTCGTTCAAGCGGGCCATGGTGCTCGTCATGAACGAGAAGGCGACGATCGTCGCCTCGGATGACGAGCATCCGGTCTTCACGGCGTTCGGCGCTTACGACCGGCCGTCGGTCATCCTGCTGACCAGGTACGTCCGGATCCCGAGCGGCCGCGCGATCCCGGTGAGCCGGCGTGGGGTGCTGCGGCGCGACAACCAGCGCTGCGGGTACTGCGGCGGGTCGGCGTCGACGATCGACCACGTGCTTCCGCGGTCGCGGGGGGGCAAGGACTCCTGGGAGAACCTCGTCGCCTGCTGCCTGCGCTGCAACAACGAGAAGGGCGATCGCACGCCCTCGGAGATGCGCTGGACCCTGCGCGTCCGCCCGCAGCCGCCGCACGGCACGGCCTGGCTCGTGCGCGGCATCGAGCGCGCCATGCCCGAGTGGGACGAGTTCCTGGCGCCCGTCGCAGCCTAGGCCTCCGCGGGCGCTCAGCGCGCGGTCATCCGCCGTCTCGCCACGATGGCGCCGAGGAGCCCGCCGAGCAGGACGAGGACGACGATGAGCCAGCCCCACCAGGGGAAGGCGGCCGGCGCGGAAGTCGATGCAGCCTCGCCCTGATCGGAGCCGCCGGGATCGCCGGAGCCGCTGGAGCCGCCGGTTCCGGACTGCGACCCGTTTCCCTCCGAGGAGCCCGATGTCCCTGTGCCCTGGGCCCCCGTGCCCTGGGTGCCGGCGCCCGGGAGGTCCGTGCCCGCGGATCCGTCGTCGCTCGTGTCGCCCGGTGTGCCGTCGCCGCCCGAACCGCCCGTCGTCGGCGACTCGGGAACCGGCACGACGACCACGGTGAACTCGGCCGCGTTGTTCGTCAGGTCGTCGTCGACTGCTGCGCTGACGGTCCCGTGCACCGTATAGGTGCCCACGGAGACCGGCGTGGCCGAGATCGTGACGGGCGGCAGTCCCGACGCGACCGCGAGGCCCCCCGGATGCGTGCACGCGCCGGTCGCGAGCATGCAGGTCCAGCCGCTCCCGCCGAGGGAGGTCGCGCCGAGTCCCGCAGGAAGGTCGAGGTCCACCGAGACCGTGCCGGTGCTCGGGTCCGAGCCGGTGTTGGACACCGTCGCATCGAGCGTGAGGGGCGAGCCCGCCTGCCCCGTGGAGCCCCCGCCGATCGCGAGGGCGAGGTCGGGGTGGGAGACCACGGTGAGTGTGATGTTCCGGGTCTTCGTTCCGGATCCGCCGGTCGGCGACGTGTCGTCGACCGTGAGGGCGACCGGCCAGGTGCCGTCGTTGCCGTAGGGAACCGTCCCCACGATCGCGCCGGTCGTCCCGTCGAGGGAGGTGCGGACGTAGGCGAGGCCCGGGGGCAGACCGGATGCCGTCAACTCCGGCTGCGAGAAGTCCGAGAGGGTCACCGGGATCGAGACGGACGAGCCCGCCGGTACTTCGGCATCCGTTGCGGCGATGGCGGGATCGACGATGTCGATCGTGACATCCGTCGTCGTACCACTCCATTCGGTCGCCTCGGCGTGGAGCGTCGCGGTCCCGAGGTCGTCGGGCCCCGGTGTGCCGCACGCGGTGTAGTAGTACTCGTTGTGCTGGGTGAGAGTGAGCCAGTCGACTCCGCTGATGGCGACCGGTCCGATCTGCCCTCCCGAGAGGGTGAGCGTGATACAGCTCTCATCGCCGACGAGCACGCGCTGGTGAGTGGGGTTGGTGAACTGCGCCCCTTGGGGCGCCCCGGCGTACCGGGTGATCGTGACCGTCACGTACGCGGCCTGCGACCAGGCAGCTGTGTGGGCGATGGGGTACCGCGAGTATGCGGTGCCTCCGCCGCCTCCGGGGCCGGCCTGGTAGAGGGCCTGCGTTCCGCCGGTGCCCCCGAAGCATCCGCCTCCGCCACCGCCGGCCCCTCCCGCGCTCGTCGTGGCGGCGCCCTTGGCTCCGCCGCCTCCGTTCTGCGCCGGATCCGCGGTGTAGGGGCCGGCGTTGGCCTCCTCGCCGATGGGGGCGCATCGGCCGGGTGAGCTGCCGGCGTCGCCGCTCCCGGACATCTGCGCCGAGTGCCCCGCGGTGTCGGCGGGGTCGAGCGCACCGGCGCCGCCGTAGGTCTCGCGGCTCTTGATCGAGATGAAGCCGCCTCCTCCGCCACCGCCTCCTCCGCCGGGCGCGACGACGAGCCATGGCTGAGTGGTCGCCCCGGTGGCGAGGAAGACGCCGGAGCCGTTGCCGCCGTTGCCGCCCCTGCCGCCGGTGGTGTCCCCATCGCCTCCGGAGCCGGCGAGCAGGTTGCCCTCCGAGCCGTCCGACACTATCCCGATGGTGTCGCCCGGCTGCACGAAGTGGTTCCCGCCCACGTCGAAGGTCGTCGTCACCTCCAGGCTGGCGCCGCCCGAGCTGCCTGCGCTCCCCTGGGAGGTGTCCGGGTCGTCGGTGTGGCCCACGGCATCCGCTCCGTTCCTGCCCGGGGCGCCGGCGGCCTTGATCCAGACCGAGTAGGTGTCGTCGGGGAGCGTCCAGTACTCGACCTGCTCGCTCGCGACGTAGGTGCGGAAGTCGATCGTGGTGATGGGCTGGATGAAGACGCCCGCGGTCGTGGACTCTCCGGCGCCCTCGATGCTGTAGAAGGAGCGGCCGTTGTACTGGATCCCTCCGGGGGTGGCCGCCCGCTGCGCCGTCACGGTGATGGGGATGTACCCGGCCGTCGTGAAGTGATAGCTGAGCCTCGGCTCGGTCGTCGTGATGGGCGCCTCGCCCTCGATCTGCCAGAGGTAGGACGTGCCGGCAGGTACCCCGGGTGCGACGGAGAGGTCGTAGTTGTTGCTCGGGTCGTAGCTGGCGTCGATTCCGGGACGGGCGAGCTTCGGGGGAACCGAGGGAGCGACGATGAGGTCCGTCGTGTCCGCTCGGAGACCGCCGAAGGCGATGGGGGGCATGTCGTCGTCGAGGAGGTCGTGGCGCACCCATCCGGATGGCGCGAGCACGTCGAGCGTGGTCTGGTCGGCGCCCACGACGAGCCTGGTTCCGGCGAGCCCGGTGCCCAGGAGCCCTTCGTAGCTCTTCTGGAAGACCGTCGCGATCGTGCTGGCGGCGTAGAACGTGGCGGTCACCGGGTCGAGGGCCAGCAGTATGTCGTGCGCCGGCGCGATGGCGAGGTCGCCGGCGGCCTCCGCGCCCCACAGCGCCATGTCCGTGTGAGCGAGGGTGGCCAGCACCCAGCGATGCACGACGGGGGCGTCGGCGTCGTCGCTCACCCAGAGGTACGAGCTGCTCCGGTCGATCGTGAGATCGACCGGATTGTCCCCGGCGTCCAGCTGAGTGATCTCGTCGCCCGTCGCGAGGTCGACGATGTCGATGACGCGCTCGGTCTTGCTCAGGATGTAGGCGCGGGCGCCGTTGGGCGCGATGACGAAGGCAGAGGGCGTGACGCTGAGGGGCAGGGTCTGACGCACCGCCCCGGTCTCGACGTCGACGATGGTGAGAGCGTCCGGCGCAGCGGTCGCGACCACGACGTTCAGCTGGTCGGGAGCGACGGCGAGGGCGACGGGTGCGCCCTCGAGGTCGGCGAGAGGTGCGGGGAGCGGCGTGAGGTACGGGAGCGCGAATCCGCCGAGCCGGGAGCCCGAGGGTCCGGCTGCCAGCGTGAGGAGTGTGGCTCCGTCGGCGGCGAAGAGGGCGTCGACGAGGCCGGGCACGGCGATGTCGGTTCCCTCGAAGCTCAGGCCGGCTCCTGGGCGGAGCTCGACCCTGTCACCGCTGGAGACGACGACCGCGTCTGCCGGGCCGGCATCCAGGAGGATCGGCGGGATCGTGGCGACGACGACCGCCGCCACGGCGAGGGCGGCGAGGTGTGCAGCACGGCGTCGACGGGTCACGTGTCGCATTCCGACAGAATAGCGAAAGCTTTTCGCTATCGCGAGGCCTGGAGTAGTCTCGTTAGGTGTCCGTGTCCGATCTGCGCATCGCACCGCGGCAGAAGCGCGGTCGTCAGCGGGTCGACACCATCCTCGATGCTGCTGCGGCGTTGCTCGACGAGCACGGTCCGGCCGCAGCGACCACGACCGAGATCGCGCACCGTGCCGGCACCTCGGTCGGCGGGTTGTATCGGTACTTCCCGGATGTCGAGTCGCTGCTGCGGGCGCTCGCCGCGCGCAATCGGCAGCGCTTCTGGGCATCCGCTCTCGATCAGGTCGACGGACGGACCGGTCGTGCGTTCCTCGAGCATCTGATGCAGAGCTACGTGCGGTTCGCGCGCTCCGAGCCGGGATTCCGTTCGCTTCGCTTCGGGCACGTGCTCGAGAACTATCTGGGGGAGCATTCCGCGACGGCGTCGATCACCGACACGATGCTCGATGCGCTCGCCGAACGCGGCGGGCTGGTCGTCACCCCCGAGCTGCGTCTGGACGTCGACATCGCGGTCACGATGTCCGCCGCGCTCATGCAGCGCGCGTTCGAGCTCGATCCGGACGGCGACCAGCGCGTCATCGACCGCGCGATCGAACTGGCCTCCCAGCTCTTCGCGCGGCACCTGCGCTGACGCGTGCGAAGCCGGCGGATGCTCGCTCCGCTAAACTCGTGACGCCAGCCTCTGTAGCTCAATGGAAGAGCAGTTCCGTCCTAAGGAAACGGTTGGGGGTTCGAGTCCCTCCAGGGGCACCATCTCCCTGTATTCGCGGGGATCTCATCCGTTTGAATTCGCGGGTAGATTGCGCGAAGGTACCCATTTGAAGGATCGATGCTGATCAGATGTTGATGTACCAGCGCAGCGATCTTCGGTGAAGTCGAGTCTTTGGCATGTAATTGTTGCCTCGGGGCCTTCTGCTCCGGCATGAGAGTGTCTTCGGGTGCGAGGATCGCTCTCTTGGAGCGCGGCGACAACTGCGCTATCGAGAATCGTTTCCCGCACAGGACTGGGAGCCACGCGCGAGGCTAGACGAGCTGAGTGAGGGGCGGTGGACCTGTCCTCGTGCGTCGTCATGGTCGATCTCTGCTATGAGCAGTGGAAGGGATGCACGGCGAGCGGGGCTGGGAGGGGATTCTTTGCACGAAGCCTGCAAGGGTCTTGCTATGGGCGGGCCACACGCGTCGGAGTGCCCCGCGCTGGCCCTGACCGGCCCGCCGTGTCAGTCACCCACCCTGCGCCAGATCAAGTTCCTAATCGGACTCGATCGTTCCAGGCGGCGATAGCGCGACCTAGGTGCCGAAGATCGACGCCGGCGGAGACGAAGCGCGCGCCCGCCTGGATGACATCGCGCAGGCTCTCGCTCTCGGCCGGGATTCCGCCCACCCCCGCGAAGCGACCAGCCGACTCAGCTGCCTCGGTCACGCGTCGGAATGCCGCCTGAGCCAGACCACTGCCATAGTCACCAGGTACGCCCAGATCCGCCGTGAGATCGTTTGCACCAATCATCAGTACGTCGAGCCCGTCAACCGCGGCTATCTCATCAGCCCGGTTGAGGGCAGTCTGGGACTCGATCATCGCCACCACTAGCGTGGCGTCGTCAACCATTGCAGTGGCAATGTCGGTAGGTACGAATCGGTAGTCGAAAAAGGGGAGCGCGGAGGAGACTCCGCGCTCGCCGCGCGGCGCATAGCGAGCCGCTCGGACGGCTTCTCGGGCTTCCTCTGCCGAGTCCACATGCGGCACGATGATGCCTAGCGCGCCACCGTCAAGGCACGGGCCGATGCTCTCCGAGTGCGCAGAACTTATATGGACGAGCGGTGTTATCCCCGCTGCAAGAGCCGTCACGCTGATCGCGGAAACAGCATCCATGCTGATCGTGCTGTGCTCGAGATCGACAAAGACTCCGTCGAAGCCTGCACCGCGGGCGAGTAAGGCGACTTCCGGCGTGCGGGCCAGTCGTACAGAGAGAAGCGTGGCGACGTCGCCTCTCCGAAGCACGTCCCGAACACGGTTCGGCACATGGAGTTTGCCCGTGGCAGGCTCAGACATCATTTTGCGCTCCGCTCTCGTGTCGTCGATAGAATCTACCGTCGTCCGCAAACGAGCTCCCTGGCCGGCAGTCGATACATTATGGGAAGTAGACTCCGACCATGCCACGACGTCGCGAGATGCATCTGCTCACCTGGCTGACGGGCAATAGCTATCACGTCGCCGGCTGGCGCCATCCGCTGGCGTGGGAGCGCACAACGATGCGCTTGGACGTGCTCATAGAGGTCGCGCGAATAGCCGAGCAGGCGAAGTTGGACGCGCTATTCATCGCGGATGGCAATGCCGTGCGCAACATGGACAAAGTGGCACTTTTCGAGGCCAATACTCCGTCAGCGCGTCCCGCTGTCTTCGATCCCGTGACTCTCATGGCTGCGGTCTCTCAACACACACAGCGCGTCGGCTTAGTGAGCACGGCATCGACGACCTACGAGACTCCATGGGCCGTGGCGCGACGCTACGCGTCGCTCGACCACATCTCTAATGGGCGGGCCGCGTGGAACGTGGTCACCGGATCGAATCCTGGTGACTCCAGGAGCTTCGGGATCGATCGGCACCCCGATCGTGAGGACAGGTACGCGAGGGCTGAAGAGTTCGTCGAGGCGTGCCTTGCGCTCTGGGACAGTTGGGACGCCGACACGTTCGTGGAACGCAAAGATACGGGCCAGTACCTCGATTCTTCCAAGGTACGGATACCGAACTTCAGCGGACAGTTCCTCTCCGTGAGGGGCCCACTGAACGTGGCAAGAGCCCCGCAAGGTCGACCCGTTCTCTTCCACGCAGGTCAATCCGAGGGTGGCCGCAGGCTAGCAGTGCGTCACGCCGACTGTGTCTTCGCGGCGGCGACGGACATGGAGGCTGCCCGTGAATTCGCGGCAGACCTAAGGCGCCGTCGCGGTGAACTTCGTGGTGAACCTTCCCAGCTGAAGATCATCAACTCGGTTGCGATCTACCTCGGTCGGACTCAGGACGAGGCTGCTTCACTGTACGGGGAGCTGAATGCCCTCATCACGCCTGAGATCGGCGTCGACTTTCTGTCCAAGACAGTTTCAGAGGACCTTTCCGGCTACGCGATCGACGGTCCGATGCCTGACCTGAGCGCCACTGTAGTTGGCGGCAATTCAATCCGGGGACAGCTTGATGCCGTTGCGAAAGCAGAGCGCCTCTCGATCAGACAGCTCTACGAACGTGTTGTTCCTTCGGTAGGCAACGCCGCCTTCATTGGGACGGCGATGCAGGTTGCCGACGCATTGGAGGAATGGTTCACTACGGGCGCCTGTGATGGGTTCGTGCTCGGAGCGTCAATCAACCCCTTCACCCTTCAGTTGATTCGCGATGAGCTTGTCCCCGAGCTCCAGCGCCGTGGTCTCTTTCGCACGGAATACACGGGCACGACCCTGCGCGAGCACCTCGGACTGCAGCCGATAGGCTGAGTGCTCACTCGCTAGACCTCGGGAGGGCCAACGTGATCGCAATTCGCAGGTGGATTCTGTCCTCCCTAGCTGTCACGTTGGCTATCGCCATAGCGGCATGCTCGCCGATCGCCCCGGGCGCAAGTGACAGTGTGACCGCGACAGAGGGCACCCTGACGTGGTACACCGATGACGACGCACAGGAGGTAGACGCCGTCATCGAGGCGTTTACCCGAGCGACCGGGATACAGGTAGTGCTCCTCGCTA
>JBIQHP010000080.1:3265-9863 GCA_044508495.1 Clavibacter sp. | reverse complement strand
ACTGGCCGACCGCGTGCCGGTTCTCGCCGATGGCCTTGAGGATGCTGTCGTTGATCACGACGACGGGGAACGGGATGCGGCCGGCGAGCTCGCCGCGCAGGCGGAGGGCGCCGGAGGTGGTCTCCTCGGTTCCGCCGAGGACGCTCGAGGACATCCCGCGCTCCACGACGCCGGCGGCGAGGTCGGCTCCGTTGTCGAGCAGGATGTCGGGCCGCGCGTCGAGCACGCCGGCGATGTTGTCGGCGTGGTCGTCCGGAGTGTCGGCGCGACGACCGAAGACGGTCATGCCGGTCTCACGCAGGAAGGCGACGACGTCGTCCTGGGTGGAGCCGTGGTTGCCGGTCGCGACGATCTCGGCGCCGCCTGCGGCGAGCGTCTCGAGCAGCACGGCGGTCTTCGGCTCGAGGTGGAGAGACATCCCGATCCGGCGCCCGGCGAAGGGGCGGGTCTCGGTGAAGCCGGCGCGCACGGCGGCGAGCAACGGCATCCGCGAGCGGATCCACTCGGTGCGTCGGCGGCCGCGTTCGGCGAGGTCGGTCGGGGCTTCGGTCAGGTCCTGGGTCATGCGGCGAGTATATCGTGCAACTTACCTATATGAATTTGATTTTCATATATGCGAGATGTGGCTAGACTCGCGTCATGACGAAGAAGATCATCCTCGACTGCGACCCCGGCCACGACGACGCGATCGCACTCCTGCTCGCCCACGGCAGCCCGGAGATCGAGCTCCTCGCGGTCACGACGGTCCACGGCAACCAGACGATCGAGAAGGTGACCCGCAATGCGCTCGCCGTCGCGACCGTCGCCGGGATCACCGGGGTGCCCTTCGCGGCGGGAGCGCACCGGCCCCTCGTGCGCGAGGCCGAGGTCGCCGAGTCCATCCACGGCGAGTCGGGGCTCGACGGGCCGACGCTGCCGGAGCCTGCGTTCGCCGCGGACGAGCGGCACGCGGTCGACCTCATCATCGACACGATCATGCAGAACGAGCCGGGCACCGTCACGCTCGTCCCCACCGGCGCACTCACCAACATCGCCCTCGCCGTGCGCAAGGAGCCGCGCATCGCGGCCCGTGTCAAGGAGGTCGTGCTCATGGGCGGCGGATACCACGTCGGCAACTGGAGCGCCGCGGCCGAGTTCAACATCGTCATCGACCCCGAGGCCGCGCACATCGTCTTCAACGAGTCGTGGAAGCTCACCATGGTGGGTCTCGACGTCACCCATCAGGCGCTCGCGACTCCCGACGTCGTCGCGGCGATCGAGGCGGTCGGCACCGCGCCCGCGCGCTTCGTGCTCGAGTTGCTCGAATTCTTCGCCGAGAGCTACCAGGATGCCCAGGGCTTCGACCATCCGCCCGTTCACGATCCCTGCGCGGTCGCCCTCGTCATCGATCCTGCGGTCATGAAGGTCGTGCGGGTGCCGCTGGATGTCGAGCTCACCGGCACCCTCACCCTCGGGATGACGGTGGCCGACTTCCGCGCCGCGGCCCCGGAGACCTGCAACACCTTCGCGGCCACCGATCTCGACCATGCCAGATTCTGGGCCCTCATCGTCGACGCCCTCGAACGCATCGGCTGACTTTCTCGTCGCTGGTCGAGTAGTCCGCGCGGCGGGCGTATCGAGACCGACCCGCGGCTGGCGCCTGGTTTCGATACGCCGCTTCGCGGCTACTCAACCAACGCAGGTTCCGCGGTCGGTGGTTTCGATACGCCGCTTCGCGGCTACTCAACCAACGGAGACTCTGCCGGTCGAGTAGCGCCCGCAGGGCGCGTATCGAGACCAGCGAGTCGGCTCTCAGGCGGTGATGCGGTCGGCGATGAGCGGCCCGCCGTCGAGGATCTCGTCTCCGGGGTCGCCGATCCGGTAGGCGCCCTCGAGCGCCTCGAGAGCGCGCGTGAAGCGGGCCGGCTCGTCGGCGCTCAGGGTGAAGAGCGGCTGGCCCTTCGCCACGGCGTCCCCCGGCTTCGCGTGCAGGTCGATGCCGGCCGAATGCTGCACCGGGTCCTCCTTGCGCGCACGCCCCGCGCCGAGCCGCCAGGCGGCGATCCCGAAGGGGAGCGCCTGCTGCTCGACGAGGATGCCGTCCCGCTCCGCCGTGACGACGTGCGTCTCCTTCGCGACCGGCAGCGGGGCATCCGGGTCGCCGTGCTGGGCGGAGATCATGGCGCGCCAGGTGTCCATCGCCCGCCCGTCCTTCAGGGCGGCCTCGACGTCGGCGTCCGGCTGCCCGGCCGAGGCGAGCATCTCGCGCGCGAGAGCGAGAGTGAGCTCGACGACATCCGCGGGGCCGCCACCGGCGAGCACCTCGACCGACTCGCGCACCTCGTTGGCGTTGCCGATCGCGAAACCGAGCGGCACGTTCATGTTGGTGAGGAGCGCCGTCGTCGCGACCCCGGCGTCCGTGCCGAGGGCGACCATCGTCTCCGCGAGCAGGCGGCTCTGCGCAGGGTCCTGCATGAAGGCGCCCGAGCCGAACTTGACGTCGAGCACGAGGGCGGATGTCCCTTCCGCGATCTTCTTGCTCATGATCGAGGAGGCGATGAGCGGGATCGACTCGACTGTGCCGGTGATGTCGCGGAGGGCGTAGAGCTTCTTGTCGGCGGGGGCGAGGCCGGCTCCCGCCGCGCAGACGACCGCGCCGACCGACTCGAGCTGGGCGCGCATCGCCTCGTTGCTCAGGTCGGCCTGCCAGCCCGGGATGCTCTCGAGCTTGTCGAGCGTGCCGCCGGTGTGGCCGAGGCCGCGGCCCGAGAGCTGCGGGACCGCGACGCCGAAGGAGGCGACGAGCGGGGCGAGCGGGAGCGTGATCTTGTCGCCGACACCGCCGGTGGAGTGCTTGTCGGCGGTCTTCTTCGAGAGGCCGTCGAAGCTCATCCGCTCGCCCGAGGCGATCATCGCGAGGGTGAGGTCGCGCACCTCCTCGCGGTCCATGCCGTTGAGGAAGATCGCCATCGCCATCGCGGCCATCTGCTCGTCGCCGACGTAGCCGCGCGTGTAGGCGTCGATGAGCCAGGAGACCTGTGCGGTCGAGAGCTTCTTCCCGTCGCGCTTGGCGTGGATGAGGTCGACGGTGTCGAAGGGCTCGATTCTGTTCTCCGGCGCCGCGCCGGCGGCTGTCTCGGTGCTCATGCCCGGTACTCCTCGAGGGTGCGCGGGCCGAAGGCGTCGGGGATGACCTCGTCGATGGTCTTCACCCCGGAGACCGTCTCGAGCAGCATGCCGGAGGCCGAGTGCTCGAACAGCAGCTGGCGGCAGCGCCCGCAGGGCATGAGCACGTTGCCGTGCCCGTCGACGCAGGTGAAGGCCACCAGGCGCCCGCCGCCGCTCATGTGCAGGCTCGAGACGAGGGCGCACTCCGCGCACAGCGTGAGCCCGTAGGAGGCGTTCTCCACGTTGCAGCCGGAGACGACGCGTCCGTCGTCGACGACCGCGGCGGCGCCCACCGGAAAGTTCGAGTAGGGGACGTAGGCGTGCGTCCTGGCCTCGTTCGCCACATCGCGCAGCCCGTCCCAGTCGACGTCGGTCATGGTCATCCTTCCCTCCGTTCCAATCTAGCCTCGCTGCGCCCGACGAGGCCGGGCCGGCCGGCGAGATACGCGGTGACCGCCTGCGGGACGAGCATCGCGAACAGCAGCAGCACCGGCACGACCCAGGCGCCGGAGAGATCGCGCAGGGCGCCGAGCACGAGGGGCCCGAGGGCGGCGAACAGGTAGCCCCAGCTCTGCGCCATTCCGGAGAGCTTCGTCGTGTGGGCGGCATCCGGGGAGCGCAGCACGAGGAAGGTCAGCCCGAGCCCGAGCCCCGCGCCCTGGGCGAGGCCGAGAAGCACCATCCAGACGACGACCGGCCCCGGGAACGCGAGGAACCCGCCGATCGCGACGAAGTAGACGAGGGAGACGAACACCGTGAAGGCCGCCTGGCTGCGCATCCGGTCGAGCACGAGGGGGATGACGAGCGCGGGCAGGATGCTCGCGAGGTTGACGAGGGAGAGCATGAGACCGGCGAACACGGCGTCGTGGCCGTAACCGATGAGGATGGTCGGGAGCCAGGCGGTGGTCGCGTAGAAGTTGAACGACTGCAGCCCGAAGAAGGCCGTCACGAACCAGGCGACCCGGTCGGTCGACAGCCGGATGGCCGGAGCCGGGGGATGGCCGGCAGAGCCCCGGGCCTGCCACAGGGTGGGCACCCAGCAGGCGAGGCCGACGATGGCGAAGAGCCCCCAGGCGGCGAGCGCCTCGTTCCAGTCCCAGCCGGCCGCCTCGGCTACCGGGAGCGTCACCCCCGCCGCCAGCGTCGCTCCGGCGGTGAGGCACATCGAGAACAGGCCCGACATGAGACCGAGCCGATGCGCGAAGTCGCGCTTGATGAGTCCGGGGAGCAGGATGTTGCCGACCGCGATCCCCGCTCCCATCAGGAGCGTCCCGCCGAACAGGCCCGGAACGGTGGGAACGAGCCGCAGGGCCGAGCCCGCGATGATCGCGAGGAGCACGAGAGCGAGGCTGCGCTCGAATCCGAGCCTTCCGGCGAGCAGGGGGGCGAGCGGCCCGAGCGCCCCGAAGCACAGCACCGGAAGGGTCACGAGCAGCCCTGCGAGGAAGGAGGTCAGCCCGAGCTCGGCGCTGATCGTGTCGAAGAGCGGCGCGACGGCGACGATGACCGGCCGCAGGTTGAGCGCGACGAGCACGACGGCGATCGCCGCCCAGGTTCCGCCCGAGACCGATCGACCGCCCGGCACCGGCCGGGTCGGTGCGGCATCCACCGCGGTCATCAGGACTTGATGTACGGCTTGCCGTCGGCGGCGGGCGCGCGCGACTGGCCGACGAGCCCCGCGACCGCGAAGATCGTGACGACGTAGGGCAGCATGAGCATGAACTGGCTCGGCACCGGGGAGCCGATGATCCCGAGCACGCTCTGCAGATTGGTCGCGAAGCCGAACAGGAGCCCGGCGAGGGTGGCGCGGATGGGATCCCATCGCCCGAAGATGACGGCCGCGAGCGCGATGAACCCGGCTCCCGCCGTCATCTCCTTCGTGAACGAGCCGACCGAGCCGAGCGTGAAGTAGGCGCCGCCGAAGCCGGCGATGGCGCCGGCGAGCGAGACGTTCCAGAATCTCCGGAGGTTGACCTTGATGCCGACGGTGTCCGCCGCCTGCGGGTGCTCCCCGACCGCCCGCGTGCGCAGTCCCCAGCGGGTGCGGAAGAGCGCGTAGGCGACCGCGGCGACCGTGAGGTACATGATGTAGACGATGATCGTCTGGTTGAACAGCACCGGGCCGATGATCGGGATCTGGCCGAGGACGGGCAGGTCGATGCGGGGGAAGCGCGGCGGCTTGTTGAGCAGCGCCTCGTTGTGGGTGAGCACCTGCGAGAACAGGAAGCCGGTGAGACCGGCGACGAGCACGTTGAGCACGACGCCGACGATGATCTGGTCCACGACGTACTTGATGGCGAAGGCCGCGAGCACGAACGAGACGAGAACACCGGCGATCATGGCGGCGGCCAGGCCGGCGAGCGGCTGGCGGGTGACCGAGGCCACGACGGCGGAGACGAAGGCCCCCGCGAGCAGCTGCCCCTCGATGGCGATGTTGATGACGCCCGAGCGCTCCGAGATCACACCGCTCAAGGCGCCGAAGATGAGCGGGACGCTCAGGCTCACGGCGCCGATGAGGAGGCCGGGGAGCGGGATGAGCGCTCCGGCGGCCGCCCAGGTGAGGAAGGCGAGCATGAACAGGATCGCGAAGACGACGGTGAGCCAGAGCGGCACCCTCGCGGCGACCCTGACCCTCCATGCCGCGTAGGCGGCGAGTCCGAGGAGCACGACCGCGAGGATCCAGCAGGTGAGCTGGGAGGGCAGGTGCCAATCCGGGAGCTGGATGAAGTCGACGTCGGTCGACAACCGGAAGTGGGTGGTTCCCGGCCGGCCGAAGATCCCGAACGCGATGACCGCGACGACGGCGAAGATCCCGAAGGCGATGGGCGCCTTCCAGCTCTTGACGACGGTCTTCTCGAGCACGATCGGCGCGGATGAGGGTGTCGTAGTCGCGACGCTCACTTGGTCACCACCGCCTTCTTGCCTTGGGACTTCGCCGGCTTCTCCGGCGTGAGCGGGTTCGGCTTCGGAAGCCGGAACACCGCGCGCACGAGCGGAGGAGCGGCGATGAACAGCACGATCATGGACTGGACGACGAGGACGATGTCGATGGGGATGCCCTGGGAGGCCTGCATCGCGAACCCGCCGGCCTTGAACGCGCCGAACAGGATGCCCGCGGCGAAGACGCCCCACGGCTTCGAGCGCCCGAGCAGCGCGACCGTGATCGCGTCGAAGCCGATGCCGGCGTCGATTCCCGCGCTGAAGCCGGTCGTCACCGTCCCGAGCACCTGGAAGACCCCGGCGAGCCCGACGAGGGCGCCGGAGTAGAGCATGACGTAGACGTACATCCGGTTGACGTTCATGCCGGCGGTCTTCGCGGCGTGCGGGTTGAGCCCGACGGCCCGGAACTGGAAGCCCATGCTCGATCGGTTGAGCAGCCACCACACGAAGAAGGTCGCCCCGATGACGATGACGAACCCGAGGTGCAGGTTGAACTGCGGCCCGAGGATGT
>JBIQHP010000080.1:0-3165 GCA_044508495.1 Clavibacter sp. | reverse complement strand
CCGAGCCCGGCGGCGATGAGCGGTGTCGCGAAGGACAGCGTCTCGGTGAGCGGCTTGATCCCGTTGATGAACCCCGGCCGGCGGAAGTTGTAGATCGAGCCCTGGAAGAGCGAGGAGTAGGCGCCGGACACCGAGTCCCAGACGGCCTTGAGCAGATCGCCCGGGCGGGCGAAGAAGTATCCGGCGGCGCTCTCGACCCGGGAGTCGGTGAGGGCGATGAGGATGCCGCCGATGACGATCGCGAGCACGACGGCGAGCACCGACATGACGGCGCTCCCGGAGAGGATCTCCCGCATCGCGGTGTTCCAGCGGGACGGCTCGGGGGGGAGGGTGCCGTTCCGGCCGGCTTCGACGACCATGGCGGCCTCGGGGGTTTCGGGTGTCATGCTGCCTTGCCGCTTCCCGACGGGGCCTCGCCCGCCATCATGAGTCCAAGCACGTCGCGCGGGGTGTCGCCGGGGACGATCCCGACGATGCCGCCGCGATACATGACGACGATGCGATCGGCGAGCGCGACGACCTCGTCAAGCTCCGTGGAGACGACGAGCACCGGGACGCCGGAGTCGCGCGCCTCGACGATCCGGGTGTGGACGAACTCGACCGATCCGACGTCGAGCCCGCGGGTCGGCTGGGCGGCGACGAGCAGGTGCAGCTCGCGGCTCAGCTCCCTGGCCAGGACGACCTTCTGCTGGTTGCCGCCCGAGAGCTTCCCCGCGGGGGTGCCGATCCCCTGGGCCCGGATGTCGAACTCGCCGAGCTTCTCCTGCGCGAACTGCGCGAGAAGTCCCAGCTGCAGGCTGCCGTGCCGCACGAAGGGCGCGCCCGTCGCGCGGTCGAGCATGAGGTTCTCCGCGATCGTGAACTCGGAGACGAGTCCATCCTCGTTGCGGTCCTCCGGGACGAACCCCACGCCGGCGTCCAGGATCTCGCGCACCGAGAGTCCGAGGAGCTGCCGCCCGTCGAGGCTGATCCCACCGCGCACCTTCGGCTGCAGGCCCATGATGGCCTCGACGAGCTCGGTCTGCCCGTTGCCCTGGACTCCGGCGATGGCGACGACCTCGCCGGCCTTGACGTCGAAGCTGATGTCGTTGACGACGAGCTGGCCGATGGGGTCGATGACCGAGAGCCCGTCGACGACGAGCGCCGGCTCTCCCGGCTTCGCCTTGCCCTTCTCGATCGTGAGCTCGATCGCGCGACCGACCATCATCGAGGCGAGCTCGGTGTTGGATGCCGTGGGCTTGGCCTCACCGACGACCTTGCCGAGGCGAACGACGGTGATCTTGTCGGCCACCTCGCGCACCTCGCGAAGCTTGTGGGTGATGAAGACGATCGAGGTCCCGGTGGCCTTGAGCTGCCTCATGATCTCCATGAGCTCGTCGGTCTCCTGCGGCGTGAGCACGGCGGTCGGCTCGTCGAACACGAGCACGCGCGCATCGCGCGAGAGCGCCTTGATGATCTCGACCCGCTGCTGGACCCCTACCGGAAGGTCGCCGACCATGGCATCCGGATCGACGTCGAAGCCGAACCGGGTGGAGATCTCGCGCACCCGCTCCCGCGCGGCGGGCAGGTCGAGGGTTCCCGCGAGCTTCGTGGGCTCGTGCCCGAGCATGACGTTCTCGGCGACCGTGAAGACGGGGATGAGCATGAAGTGCTGGTGCACCATCCCGATGCCGGCCGCCATCGCGTCGCCGGGGCCGGAGAAGTGCTGCACCTCCCCGTCGAGGAGGACCTCGCCCTCGTCGGCCTGGTAGAGGCCGTAGAGCACGTTCATGAGGGTCGACTTGCCGGCCCCGTTCTCACCGAGCAGGCAGTGGATCTCGCCCGCCTCGACCACGAGGTCGATGTGATCGTTGGCGACGAGGGTGCCGAACCGTTTCGTGATCCCGCGAAGTTCGAGCTTCATGGCGTATCAAATCCTCTACACCCGGCGGCCCTGCCGGTCTGTTGCGCACTTCGTTCCGGAAGACTACACGGAATCGGGGAGACCAGCCCTGCTGGCCTCCCCGGCTCCGTATGCCGTTCCCGCCTACTTCGGCGAGGAGGGCGACTCGACCTTGACCTTGCCGCTGACGATGTCCGCCGTGAGGGCGTCCAGCTCAGCCTGCAGTCCGGGGTCGACCTTCGAGGCGAAGTCGTGGAACGGGGCGATGCTGACGCCGCCGTTGGCGAGCGTCCCGACGAACGGCGAGTTGTCGAACTTGCCGTCCGCGGTGGACTTCACGACGTCCGCGACACCGACCTGCATGCCCTTCATGATCGAGGTCAGCAGGATGCTGGCGACACTCGGGTCGGTCTCCGTGACGTCGGCGTCGACGCCGATGAGCGCGATGTCCTTGCCGGAGTCCTTGATCGCCTCGGCGCCCGAGATGTAGATCGGACCGCCGACCGGGAGCAGCACGTCCACACCCTGGTCGATGAGGTTCTTCGCGGTGCTCTTGGCGGTGTCGTTCGCGTCGAAGCCGCCGGTGAAGGCGCCATCCTGCGCGGCGACGTCCCAGCCGAGGGCCTTGACGTTCGTGCCCTTGACCTCGTTGTAGTAGTTCACGCCGTCGACGAAGCCGTCCATGAAGATGGTGACCGGCGGGATCGGGATGCCGCCGTAGGTTCCGACGATGCCGGTCTTCGTGTAGCTCGCCGCGGCGTAGCCGGCGAGGAACGCGGCCTGCGCGGTGTCGAAGACGATGGGCTTGACGTTCGGCAGGTCGATCGAGCTGTCGTCGATGATCGCGAAGTCGACATCCGGGTTCGCCTCGGCGGCGGCCTTCGTCGCGTCCGCGAGCAGGAAGCCGACGGTCACGATGATGTTGCAGCCCTGGTCGACGAGGTTGTTCAGGTTGGAGGCGTAGTCCGTCTCCGCCTGGGACTCGACCGCGTTGGCCTTGACGCCGAGCGCGGCGGCCGCGTCGTCGAGGCCCTGCTTGCCGATCTCGTTGAACGAGTTGTCGTCGAAGCCGCCGGTGTCCGAGACCATGCAGGGCAGGAAGTCGGGGGCTGCGGGAGTGTCGTCTCCCGGCTCGGGTGCTGCGGCACATCCGGCGAGCAGCAGGCTGCTGACGCCGGCGAGTGCGAGACCGCTCAGAACGGTCTTTCGAGAGGTGATTCTCAAGGTGTCCTCCAAGGTGCTGCCGCGGCACTGGCGCTGCGGCGATATCCGACCAGATTACC
>JBIQHP010000079.1:0-9876 GCA_044508495.1 Clavibacter sp. | reverse complement strand
GGTCTGCCAGACGTCGAGCCCGGCGGCCACCGCGAGGGCCCCGTAGGAGACCCCGTAGGCCGCGGCTGCGAGCCCGACCGCGAGCCCGGCCCGGATCGCGGCCGAGTCCTCCCTGGTCCTCGCCGCCATTCAGCTCCCCCTCGTCGCCGCGATCCCGTGGCTCAGAACGAGGCTACCCGCTGAGGGCGACACCGGAGAACCCGGCATCGCCCTCAGCAGAGGTACTCGGCTACGAGCGCTCTGGGCTGTTCGCGCGCAGCACTTCGAGCCGGGCGCGGTAGTCCTTCTCGTCGATGTCTCCCTGGGCGAAGCGCTCGGCGAGGGTCGCCTCGGCGCTGCGGGTCGGGTGGTGGTGTCCCATCCCGTTCTCCCAGGCCCTGCGGCGCCACCGGCGGCCGAACACGCCGAAGATGAGCACGAAGACGAGGATCCAGAACAGCGGAATGAGGAACCCGAGCCACCAGAGCCCGAAGGCCCCGTGAGCGATCGGGCCCGCCAGTGCCAGGGGACCGGCCAGTGCGAGTGAGGTGAGCATGATGAGCCTTCCTGTCGGTCGGGCTCCCGTCGAGCCCGCCATCCCAGAGTGCCGACATCCGCTGCGGGGGGAATCTGCCGGCGGGAGGCACTTCGGCTACTGCGCTCGGCGCACGGTCGGAGGCCGGGCTACTCCGTGTAGCCCGCCCGAACGAGCCCGGTCTCATACGCGACGACGACGAGCTGCACCCGATCGCGCGCCGCGAGCTTGGACATGATGCGGGAGACGTGGGTCTTCGCCGTGAGCGGGCTCAGGAACAGGCTCCGGCCGATCTCGTCATTGGTGAGGCCCTGCCCCACGAGGGAGAGCACTTCGCGTTCGCGCTCGGTGAGCACCTGCAGTGCGGCGGCATCCGGGGGCTCCTTGAGCCCGGTCGAGATCCGCTCGAGCAGCCGGCGGGTGACCCCGGGCGAGAGGAGCGCGTCCCCGGCGGCGACGACGCGCACCGCACGGATGAGCTCGACCGGCTCGGTGTCCTTCACGAGGAAGCCGCTCGCCCCGGCCCGGATGGCGTGGCCGACGTAGTCGTCGAGCTCGAACGTCGTCACGACGACGATGCGGGTGCCGGCGAGCGCGGGATCCCCGACGATCTGCTCCGTGGCCCACAGGCCGTCGCCGTCGGGCATCCGGATGTCCATGAGCACGACATCCGGGTGCGTGCCGGTCACGAGGGCGACCGCCTCGGTTCCCGTGCCGGCCTCGCCGACGACCGCGAAGTCGGGCTCCGCCTCGAGGAGCGAGCGGAAGCCGGCCCGGATGAGCTGCTGGTCGTCGGCGATCGCCACGCGGATGGTCATGAGGCGACCTCTCTCATCGGGATCCTGGCCTCGACGCGGAACCCGCCTTCCGGCGCGCGGCCGGCCTCGAAGCTGCCTCCGAGCAGCTCTGCGCGCTCGCGCATGCCGAGAAGGCCGCGGCCCTGGCCGTCCGCAGGCCCCGGCGCCGTGCCGTCGTCCAGGATGCTCACGACGTACTCGCCGCCCTCCTCCACGAGGGACACCCTCGCGCTCGTCGCCTTCGCGTGGCGCAGGACGTTCGTGAGCGACTCCTGCACGATGCGGTAGATGGCGAGCTGCGTCGCCGCCGGCGGCGGCTCGGTGAGCGCGTCGTCGAGCCCGACCACGACCCCCTGCGCGGTGACCGAGGCGGCGAGCCCGGCCAGCCGCGAGAGATCCGGCTCGGGGACGAGCGGAGCCTCCTGGCCGCCGTCGGCCCGCAGGATGCCGAGCACGGACCGCACCTCGTCGAGCGCGGTCTTGCTCGTGAGCTTGATGCTCGCGAGGGCGTCGGCGGCCTTCTGCGGCTGGCTCTCCATGAGGTGGAGGCCGACGCCGGCCTGCACGTTGATCTGGCTCAGCGAGTGGGCGAGCACGTCGTGCAGCTCTCTCGCCAGACGCATGCGCTCGGCCTGCATCTCGTTCGATCGTCGCTGGGCCGCCATCCGGCGGAGCTCGGCGAAGTCCTCTCGGCGGGCCCGGACGCCCTCCCCGATGCCGAAGACGACGAGGATCCCGAGGGTCACTCCCGCGATGCGCAGCGGATGCCAGGCGACGCCGGTCGCGAGTGCCCAGACGAGCGTCGTGAGCCACGCCGCGCCGACCGAGATCCAGGCCCACATGCGGGCATCCCGCACGATGGCCGAGATGATCGCGAACCCCAGGGCGAGGTAGGGCGGCCAGTCCTGGCCGCCGAAGAGCATCGCGGTCGCGGTCGCCACGGCCGTCACGGCGACGACAGGCCCCGGGTATCGCCGTGCGAAGGCGAGGGCGATCGGCCCGGCCGACATGACCACGAGCGCGAAGAGGAGCTCTCGCGGACGGACGAACGGCGCGAGCGGTGGCCCGAACCGGTGCGGCAGGAGCAGCGGGACGACCTGGACCACGAACGAGACGACGACCGGAGCCCAGAGGCTCAGCCAGGGTGGCGGCCCGTGCCAGCGGCCGAGGAGCGCGAGATCGGCATCCGGATGCCCGTGCCAGCGTCCGTGGGCGCGGGGGCTCCTCGCGCCGTCACCGTGCGGCCCCTCCCCCTGCGAACCCGGCTCTGGCATGAGTCGATCGTAGTTGCGCCGGACCGAGGCGGCATCCGCCAGGAGGAGGCCCGAGCTACTCCCGCGGGAGTAGCCGGCCCGCACGGAGACGAGTCAAGCTCCCCGACTTGGACTCGAACCAAGAACCTGCCGGTTAACAGCCGGCTGCTCTGCCAATTGAGCTATCGAGGAATGGCGATTCAGCTAGCCACTTTAGCAAAGAACGGAGCGCAGTTCCGCCGCGGACCCGCTCAGGAGAAATCCGGGAGCAGGCACGTCGGCGAGTCGATGAAGAGCGGCGTTCCGACCATCGTCGGCACTCCGGTCTGCGGATCGAGCTGGAAGGCGGCCAGCGTGCCGGAGACCTGGTTGGCCACGAACAGCAGATTGCCGACGATGCACAGACCCCTCGGAGTGTCGCCTCCGCTCGGAAGGTCGGCGATCGGCTGGAGCGTGTTGGCGTCGATCGCGACGACGCGGTTCGAACCGCGCAGCGCCGTATAGAGGAACCGCCCGGTCGCATCCACGACGAGGCCCGCCGCATGGTCGCCGGGGGCCGCACCCGAGCCGCCCTCCTTGACGACCTGCACGTTGCGGCCGCCGCCGAGGACGAAGACCGATCCGCCGAGCTCGCCGATGAGGAAGATCTTGCCCGCGACGGGTGAGACGGCGAGGTCGCGCGGCCCCGTCCCGGCGGGCAGCTCGAGCGAGGACTCGAGCCCCAGCTCGCCCTCCGACCAGCGGTACACGTTGACGCGATCGGTCCCGAGGTCGGCGACGATCGCCGTGTCGCCGAAAGCGAGGGTCGAGTGCGGGTGCGAGCCGTCCTGCTCGGGCTTGGGGCCTTTGCCGGTCGAGGTCAGCGTCTGGCGCACCTCGCCGATGCCGCCATCCGCGCCGAGCGGATACACGTCGACCTGACCCGAGCCGTAGTTGCAGGCGTAGAGCCACTCCGCGGTCGCCGCGAGATGACACGGCAGGGTCCCGGAGGTCGGCTGGCCGCCCATGGCGGTGAGGGTCGTGGCCTTGCTCTTGCGGCGGAACGCCTCGACCCGGCCGTTCGCCTCGTCCACGGCGTAGATGACGCCGGGGACCGTCGAGTAGGTGAGGAACGAGGGAGAGGATGCCGTGGCGCCGATCCCGACGAACTGAAGCCCCTTCTCCGCGACGCGAACCGCCGAGATGCCGCGGGAGAACCCGCCCATGTTCTCGGTGTACGAACCAGCCCATATCAGAGTCAATAGCCTGCCTCCGGATCTACTAGCCCATCAAATCGAGAGTGGTCCAGGAATGCTCGAACGTTAGTCTTCACCCTCGCTGCCAGGAGCGGCGTCGTCATCTCTGGCGTGTCGGCACTATGGGAGGTGATGAGCGCACGCGGCTCGGACCACAGCGGATGCCCGTCCGGGAGCGGTTCGGGATCCGTCACGTCGAGCCCGGCGCCGGCGATGCTCCCGGATGCCAGGGCCGCCGCGAGGGCGTCCGTGTCGACGAGCCCGCCCCGGGCCACGTTCACCAGGATCGCGGTGGGCTTCATGGCCGCGAGCTCGGCGGCGCCGAGGATCCCGCTCGTGCCGCCGGTCATGGCGGCCGCGACGAGGACGACGTCGGCGTCCGGGAGCACCTCGGAGAGCCGTTCTGCCGTGACCGTCCGTTCGGCGCCCGGCAACGGCTCTGCGCGGCGCCGTACGACCGTCACCCGGGTGCGGAACGGCTCGAGCAGCCGAAGGAACTCGATCGCGATGCCGCCCGCCCCGATCACGACGACGTTGAGCCCGAAGAGCGAGCGGCCGATCTTGGGCCCCCAGCTGCGGGCGACGACCCTCGTCGGAAGCTCACGCAAGAGCGCGAGGGTCAGCGCGAGAGCGTGCTCCGCGACGGGCTCGGCATAGGCGCCCTTGGCGCTCGTCCACACGGGCCGGTCGCGCCCGACGGCGGAGTCCAGTATGTCGGAGAAGGCGTCCACGCCTGCCCAGGGAAGCTGCACCCAGTCGATTCCGGGGTGGCGTTCGAGGATCTCCGGGAACTCCGCGGCACGGGCGTAGGAGAGCCAGACGACGCCCCGGGTCTCCTCCGAGAGGGGCGCCACGGTGCCGCCGGCCTCCTCGATCGCGCTGACGAAGAAGTCGTCGGACTCGGGGAGCACGGCGATCGGCCCCGGCCTCGGCTGCCGCTCCGGCGGCAGCTTTTCAGCCGGGGAGGCCAGCACGACGCGGTGCTGAACCGAGCCCCCACTCGATGTCATGCACCGACTGTATCGAATCGCGACGCCGAGAGGGCCTTCAGATAGGGATGAATCGGGTCCGCGAGTACCCCATTGATGGGGCCAAGGCCGACGACGGTTCCACGGCTCATGACCACCACGCGCTCGGCCAGATAGGAGGTGACGGCGAGGTCGCTGCTCACGATGACGGCCGAGAACTCGTGCTCCGACTGGAGCTCCCGGATGACGTCCAGGACCCCGGCGCGCACCGAGACGTCGACTCCCCTGGTCGGCTCGTCGGCGATGAGCAGACGGGGGCCGAGTACGAGGGAGCGGGCCAGGGCGACCCGCTGGCGCTGCCCGCTGCTCAGCTCGAAGGGGTATCGGGTCATGAGCCCGAGCGGAAGGCGCACGGCGTCGACGAGCGTCGCCACGGCGATGCCGGCCTCACGGGAGCTGAACCGCCGGTCACGCGAGTAGATCGGCTCCGCGACGTTCTCGGCGACCGTGAGCCGCGCATCGAGCCGCTCCGCGCCGTCCTGGGAGAGGTAGCCGACCGAGAGCTGCAGGCGGTCGCGCCGGCGCCGGCCGATCCCCCGCAACTCGGTGCCGAAGACCCGCACCGAGCCCCCGCAGATCTCCGGATGTCCGGAGTCCTGGCCTCCCATGTCGGCCTGGAGCGCGAGCGTTGCCGCGAGCGTCGACTTGCCGGATCCGGACTCCCCGACCACGCCCAGGATCTCCCCGGAAGCGACCTCGAAGCTCACGCCGGCGACCGCGAGATGCCGGGAGCGGACATCCTTCGACCGATAGTGGATCGAGAGGTCGTCCGCCCGGATCACCGGCTGCGCCGGCACCGGATCGGGAACCGGCGCGGTCATCGTCAACCGTCCGTCCCGGTGGCCGCGAGATCGGCCGACTCCAGTCCCCGCAGCCGGTGCAGCTCCTCGCGGCGCGCGGCCTGCAGCACCGGGTCCGGTACCGGGAGCGAGGCGAGCAGCCTCTGGGTGTACGGATGCTTCGGCGCGACGAGAACCTCCTCGCCCGTGCCCTCCTCGACGAGCCTGCCCTTGTAGAGCACCGCGATCCGGTCGGCGAGCAGGTCGACGACGGCGAGGTCGTGGCTGATGAAGAGCGCCGCGAACCCGAACTCGCGCTGGATCTCGGCGAAGAGCTCGAGCACGCGCGCCTGCACGGAGACGTCGAGCGCGCTCGTCGGCTCGTCGGCGATGAGGAGCTTCGGCTGAAGGGCGATCGCGCGGGCGAGACTCGCGCGCTGCCGCTGCCCGCCGCTCAACTCGTGCGGGAAGCGGTCCCCGTAGCCCTTCGGCAGCTGCACCGCCTCGAGGAGCTCGTCGACGCGGGGGCGCGCGGCGGCCGAGTCGCCCGCCTTCCCGTGGACGATGAGCGGTTCGGCGACGCACTCGGCGATCGTGAGCAGCGGATTGAAGCTCGTCGCGGGGTCCTGGAACACGAAGCCGATGTCGTGGCGCAGCGGCCGGAAGTCCCGCTCGCGCACGCCGAGCATCTCCTGGCCGAGCACCCTGAGCGAACCGCCGGTGACCTTCGTGAGCCCGGCGATGGCCCTCCCGATCGTCGTCTTGCCCGACCCGCTCTCGCCGACGAGGCCGAGCACCTCGCGCGCGCCGATCCGGAAACTCACACCGTCGACGGCGCGGAACCCGCCCCGGCCGAGCCGGCCGGAGTACTCGATCACGAGATCCTCCGCGACGACGAGAGGCTCCTGCTCCCCCGCCGCGAGGCGCTCCGCGGCACGTTCGCGCGTGCGTGCGGTGCCGGCTCCGATGAACGGCACGGCGGCGAGAAGGCGCTTCGTGTAGTCGTCCTTGGGGTCGTGGAACAGGGTCACCGCGTCGGCCTCCTCGACCACCCGTCCCTGGTACATGACGGCGACCCGATCGGCCAGATCCGCGACGACGCCCATGTTGTGGGTGATGAGCACGACCGCCGCGTTGAACTCGTCGCGGCACCGGCGCAGGAGGTCGAGGATCTCGGCCTGCACCGTGACGTCGAGCGCGGTCGTCGGCTCGTCGGCGACGATGAGCTCCGGGTCGAGCACGAGCGCCATGGCGATGACGATGCGCTGCTTCTGGCCGCCCGAGAACTGGTGGGGGTAGTAGTCCACCCGGTGCTCGGCGTCCGGGATGCCGACGCGCGTCATGATGTCGATGGCCTTCGCCCTCGCCTCGGCGCGGCTGAGCCTGCCGTGGGCCCGCAGGCCCTCGGCGATCTGCCAGCCCACCGTGTAGACCGGGTTGAGCGCCGTCGAGGGCTCCTGGAACACCATCGCCGCGCCGGTGCCGCGGATCTCCCGCAGGCGCGCGTGCGAGACCTCGATGACGTTGTCGCGGCCGATGAGCACCATGCCGGAGGTCGTCGCCGTCTCCGGGAGGAGCCCGAGGATGGTCTTCGCCGTGACGGTCTTGCCACTCCCGCTCTCGCCGACGATCGCGAGCACCTCGCCGGCGCGAACCGACAGGCTCACACCGTCGACCGCGCGGACGTCGCCGCCGTCGGTCGCGAAGGTCACCCCCAGATCGTCGATCCGGAGCGCTTCCTCCCCCTTGGCCAGGCTGCTCACAGTGCCTCCTCCAGCTCGTCGACCTCGGCCGGGGCGGCGGAGCTCGCGATCGCGCGATGTCGGGTCCTCAGCCGTGGGTCGGCGAGGTCGTTGAGGCTCTCGCCGACGAGCGTGATGCCGAGCACGACGAGCACGATCGCGGTGCCGGGGAAGATCGACGTCCACCAGATGCCGGCCGCGACATCCGAGATCGACTTGTTGAGGTCGAAGCCCCATTCGGCCGCCGAGGTCGGCTCGATGCCGAAGCCCAGGAATCCGAGGCCGGCGAGGGTCAGGATCGCCTCGGAGGCGTTGAGGGTCAGGATGAGCGGAAGCGTCCTCGTCGAGTTGCGCAGCACGTGGCGGAACATGACGCGCGCGTTGCCCGCCCCGATGACCTTCGCCGACTCGACGAAGGCCTCCGCCTTGATGCGCACGGTCTCCGAACGGATGACGCGGAAGTACTGCGGGATGAAGACGACCGTGATCGAGATCGCCGCGGCGAAGATGCCTCCCACGAGGTTCGACTTCCCCCCGGAGATCACGATCGACATGACGATCGCGAGCAGGAGCGACGGGAAGGCGTAGATCGCGTCGCACACCACGACGAGCACGCGGTCGAGCCAGCCTCCGAAGTAGCCGGAGACGAGCCCGAGGAGCACGCCGGCGAAGATCGAGAGGATGACCGCGACGACGATCACCAGGACTGCCGTCTGCGCGCCCCAGATGACCCGGGAGAGCACGTCGTAGCCGCCGACCGTCGTTCCGAGCAGGTGAGTCGCGTTGGGCGGCAGCTGAGCGCCGAAGGGGCCGTCCGCGTCGGAGAGCTGGGAGAAGCCGTAGGGTGCGACGAGCGGTGCGAGCGCCGCCGTGAGAAGGAAGACGGCGATGATGACGAGGCCGGCGACGAGCATGCCGCGCTGCCAGCCCACGCTCTGCCGGAGCTGGTGGATGAGGGGAAGCCGGGACCACATGCCGGGCTTCGCGATGACGGGCGCGGTCATCTCAGTACCTCACTCTCGGGTCGATGAGCGCGGCTATGACGTCGACGATGAAGTTCGTGATCGCGACGATGACCGCGAGCAGCACGACGATGCCCTGCACGGCGACGAAGTCCCGCGCGTTGATGTACTGCACGAGCATGAAGCCGAGGCCCTTCCACTCGAAGGTCGTCTCGGTAAGCACCGCCCCGCCCAGCAGGAGAGCGATCTGCAGGCCGATGACCGTGATGATCGGGACGAGCGCCGGGCGGTAGGCGTGCTTGCGCACGAGCCGCAGCTCCCCGACGCCGCGGGAGCGCGCCGCGTCGACGTAGTCCTGGCCGAGCGTCCCGATGACGTTGAGGCGCACGAGCCGCAGGAAGATCCCGGCGGTCAGGAGCCCGAGCGCGATCCCGGGGAGGAGCGCGTGGGTGAGGACGTCCGCGACGTCGGCCGGATTGCCGGTGCGGAAGGCGTCGACGAGGTAGATGTTGGTCGGATGGTCGAGGAACTGGAGGTTGAGCTCCGTGCCGACCGATGCCCGGCCGTTGACCGGGAGGACCTTGAGCCAGACCGAGAAGACGAGCTTGAGCAGGAGCCCGGCGAAGAAGACCGGGGTCGCGTAGAAAAGGATCGCGAGCACCCGGAGCATCGCGTCCGGCCACTTGTCGCGCAGGTAGGCGGCGAGCATCCCGAGCGGGATGCCGACGATGAAGGCGACGATGAGGGCGTAGAAGGCGAGCTCGAGCGTCGCGCCGCCGTAGGTGAGGAGAATCTCGGAGATCGGCCGGTTGTCGCTGATGGTCGAGCCGAAGTTGCCCGTCGCGATCTGCCCGAGGTACTCGAAGTACTGGATCCAGATGGGCCGGTCGTAGCCGGCGGCGTGGATGCGCTCCTGGAGCTGATCCGCGCTCAGCCGCCCGCCGAGTGCCGCCGTGATCGGATCGCCGATGAGGTGCATGAGGATGAACACCATCGAGACGAGGATGAACACCGTGGGGATGATGAGGACGAGCCTCACCAGGATGTAGCGTCCGAGGTTCCCGCCCGAGCCCCTCGACTGCGCCTTCTGACCCGGATCGGTCCCGGGTGCGGGAGCCTCGGGGGTTGCGGTAGTCGTCATCATCGCCAATCTTCGCGCGCGCGTCAGGTGAGCGCATCACCAGAGAAGGAGGGGGCGACCCGCGGATTGCGCGGACCGCCCCCTGTTACGGCTCTTCGATAGTAGCCGCCTTGATCTGCCCTACTTGCTCAGGACGTTGAACCGGAACTTGAACGAGGCGTCGAGCGTCTCGTCGACACCCTTGACGTCCTTGCCCGAGACCGCGACCTGCGCGCCCTGGAGGAACGGCAGGGTCGACAGGTGCTCTGCGACCTTCGCCTGGATGTCCTCGATCTGGCCCTTCCGCGTCGCCGCGTCACCCTCGACAGCCTGCGCCTGGATCAAGGTGTCGATCGCAGGGTCGCTGAAGTGGTTCTTCAGGAAGTTGTCCGTCTGGAAGAACGGCGACAGGTAGTTGTCCGCGTCCGAGTAGTCCGGGAACCAGC
>JBIQHP010000190.1:0-1521 GCA_044508495.1 Clavibacter sp. | reverse complement strand
GCCTCGAACGTGGTCTTCAGGTAGTCGCGAGCCTCCTGCGGAGTATCGGTGCCCACCAGCCAGACGCGAATATCGGCCGGGCCCTCGTCGGCGGCGGGAGTCTCGGTCCCACCCCCGGCGCAACCCGCGAGGGTAATCGCAGCAGCGGCGGCGATGGCCGCGAAGCTGAGCTTCCTCATTGTGTTTTCCTTTCCTAGGGCGATGGTGTCAGCGAGCTGCTGGACACCCCGTGGTGCGCGGAGTCAGGAGACCCCGAGTTGCCCGGAGAGCACCATCACGGCAGCGCCGCGCACGACGATGTCCTCTCCGAGCGTTGTCATCCGCAGCGTCAGATCGCCGTGGAACTCGGCCATCGTGCGGTTGCGGAGTGTTTCGATGGTCGCCGCGGCGAGCGGGCCATCCAGCAGGTGGGTCGGACCGCTCAGCACGATCTCGGCGAGATTGAGCGCTCCGACGACGGGGGCGAGGGCGATGCCGAGGTGGCGGGCGGCCTCGGCGAGGACCCTCTGCCCGGCCGGCTCGGTCTCTCCGGGGGTTCCGGATGCCGCGGCGGCCGCGAGTGCCGCCTCGAGCCTCGGGGCGGCGAGCCAGGTCTCGAGGCATCCGGTCTTGCCGCACACGCAGGGCAGCCCGCCCTCGGTGCCGACGACGACGTGGCCGATCTCGCCCGCGGCGAAGCGGCTGCCGAAGAGCGGGGTGCCGCCGAGCAGCAGGCCGGCGCCGACGCCGTGGCCGACCTTGACGAGCATCATGTCGCGATCGGCGCCTCCGAAGCTGTGCTCGGCGAGCACCGCGGCGTTCGCGTCGTTCGCGACGACCACGGGAAGGGAGAACCGGCGCTCGAGGTCCTCCTGGAGCCGGACCCCGGCCCAGCCGAGGTTGGGCGCGGAGAGCACGGTGCCGCCGAGGTCGACGACGCCGGGCGAGCCGACGCCGACGCCGAGGATGGGGCTCGTGGCGAGCGCGACGAGCTGTCCGACGAGGTCGTCGACCTTCGCGGTCGCCTCGGTGCCGGTGCTGCCGGCGAGCGCGACCTCGCGGCGCTCGAGGATCGTGCCGTCGAGGTCGAGGAGCGCGCCGCGGAACTTGGCGTAGTCGCTCAGGTCGACTCCGACGATCTGGAACGCCCTGCGGTTGATGTCGAGGAGGGTCGCCGGCTTGCCGGGACGGGCGTCCTCGCGCTGGCCGGTCTCGACGATGAGCCCTTCGGCGATGAACTCGCCGACGAGGTCGGAGATGGTGACGCGGGTGAGCCCCGTGCTGCGGGCGATGTCGGCACGGCTCTGCTGGCCGGCGCGATAGAGGGTCTGGAGCACGAGCGAGCGGTTGTGGTTGCGGGCGTGCTCGGGGAGCACCTTGGCGCTCGGGCGCAGCGCGCGACCGGAGGCGAACCCCTGGGTCGTGTGGTCGGCGAAGCCGGATCCGCGGATCGCCGCGGTGGTCACGGAGGCGATCTTCGGGGGGAGGCTTCGCTGCGCTCCCGCTGCAGTCATTTTGTTAGTAAAGCGTACAAACAAACTC
>JBIQHP010000189.1:0-1527 GCA_044508495.1 Clavibacter sp. | reverse complement strand
GTGGCCATGGGTGGAGAAAGAGTGCTGGTCACGGGCGGCTCCGGGTTCGTCGGGGCGCACTGCATCCTCGCGCTTCTCGCCGCCGGATACCGTGTGCGCACGACGGTGCGGTCGCCGGGTCGTGAGTCCGAGGTGCGGGCGATGCTCGCGAAGGGCGGCGCCGAGCCGGGCGATATTCAATCAGCCGGCGCGCTCGAGTTCGCGACAGCCGACCTCCTCGATGACGCCGGCTGGACGGATGCCGTGGCCGGCTGCGCCTACGTGCTCCACGTCGCCTCGCCGTTCCCCGGTCGCGACCCGAGGGACGAGGACGAGCTCATCCGCCCGGCGCGCGAGGGCGCGCTGCGCGTGCTGCGTGTGGCGCGGGATACCGGGGTGCGTCGCGTCGTCCTGACCTCGTCCTTCGCCGCGATCGGCTACGGGACCGAGCCTCTCGATCGGCCGTACACCGAGGACGACTGGACCGACCCGAACGCCGAGGTGAGCGCCTACGTGAAGTCGAAGACGCTCGCCGAGCGCGCGGCGTGGGACTTCCTCGAGCGCGAGGGAGGCAGCCTCGAGCTCGCGGTCGTGAACCCGGTGGGCATCCTCGGGCCGGTGCTCGGGCCGGACACCTCGACCTCGATCGATCTCGTCCTGCGGCTCCTCAAGGGTGCGGCGCCCGGGCTGCCGCGCGTCTCCTTCGGCATCGTCGACGTGCGTGACGTCGCGGACCTGCACCTGCGCGCGATGACCGACCCGGCCGCGAGCGGCGAGCGGTTCCTCGCGGTCGCAGACGGCATCCTGACCGTGCCCGAGGTGGCCGGCGTGCTCCGCGCGCGGCTCGGCGGTCTTGCGCGAAGGGTGCCGACGCGCGTGCTCCCGGACTGGATGGTGCGCGTCGCCGCGTTCGTCGACCCCTCTCTGCGTGAGGTCGCGCGTCGTCTCGGCAACCACCGAGAGGTCTCGAACGCGAAGGCGAAGCGGATGCTCGGATGGGCGCCTCGATCGAACGAGGACGCCATCACGGCCACGGCCGAGAGTCTCGTCGAACTCGGGCTCGTGCCCGGTGCTTCGAACAGCGGTGCTTCGAACAGCGGTGCTTCGAACGGCGGCGGTCCGAGCGGCGATGCCGGCGGAGTCAGGGGTTGAAGAGCTTCCAGTTGCCCTCGGAGATCACCTCGACCTTGCCGTCGACGACGGCGATGGCCGTATCGTCGTCGATCGCATAAGTCGGTACGGGTATCCCGGACGCCCACTTCGCGATGTTGGCGAGGGTGGTGTCCGGCATGTCCGGGTGGTTCAGGTGCGGGTAGAGCGTGAAGTCGACGAGCCCCAGGGTGTTGTCGGTCTCCTCGGCCATCGGATCGCCGTCCGGCACGAATTGGAGGTCCCATTCGGCATCGCAGTTGTACGGGGTCACAGCGATGCTGCCGGCGCTCACCCCCACGTAGACGAGGTCGATCAACGCGGGGAGGAGTTCGGCGAGACCTGAGGCGCGCATCCAGTGGCTGAGATAGAGCACGTCGCCGCCCCAGACGAGGAGCG
>JBIQHP010000188.1:0-1537 GCA_044508495.1 Clavibacter sp. | reverse complement strand
GCGCCACTCCCCGGCGTCGACACCGTTCTCGGCGAAGAGCTCCGTCGAGTTGACCGTCCACACCTCGTGCATCTCATCGGTCACCTCGGGGTGGAACTGCACCGCGAGCCCGAAGTCGCCGATCGCGAAGGCCTCGTTGTCGTAGGCGTCGCCGGTCGCGAGCAGCGTCGCGCTCTCGGGCAGCGTGTAATGGTCGCCGTGCCATTCGAGCATCCCGACGCCGGCGACGTGCCGGATCGGCGAGGCGAGCCCGGCCTCGGTGAGCTTCACCTCGCGATAGCCGAGATCCGGCCTCTCGCCCTTGTAGTTCCGCCCGCCGAGGGCTCCGGCCATGAGCTGCGCGCCGAGGCACACCCCGAAGATCGGCTTCTCGGCCTCGATGCGCCCGCGGATGTACGCCAGCTCGTCGGCCAGGTGAGGGTGCAGGTCGGTCTCGTAGGCCCCCTGCTCGCCGCCGAGCACGATGAGCAAGTCTCCGTCCCCAGGGTCGAGCGCCGTGACGTCCTCGGTCGCCGCGTCGACGATCCGGATGTCGTACCCGCGCTCGCGCAGGACGGGCTCGAGGTTGCCGAGCGTGATGTGGTCGTTGTGCTGGAGCACGATCGCTCTCCGCGCACGACCGGCGGCAGTCAATCCGACCCCTTGATGACGATCGTGTCGGTGGGCGGACTGCCCTTGCCCGGCTGGTGGTAGACATCCGGCTCGATGAAGATGACCCGTGCGACGGGAACCGCGGAGCGCACCCTGGCCTCCAGGGCGTTGATGGCCGCAGCAACATCGGCGAGCTTGCGCTTCGGTGCGAAGGCCACCTTCGCCGCGACGAGCAGCTCCTCCGGCCCGAGGTAGAGGGTCTTGAGGTGGATGAGAGCCTCGACCTGCGGCCCCTCGTTGATCGCCCGACGGATCGCGGCAACGTCGGCGGGATTCGCACCCTCCCCGACGAGAAGGCTCTTCGTCTCGATTCCGAGGATGACGGCGACGGCGACGAGCAGCACACCGATCGCCAGTGTGCCCACGGCGTCCCACAGGCTGTTGCCGGTGATGACGGTGAGCCCGACGCCGAGGAAGGCGAAGACCAGGCCGGTGAGCGCGGCGACGTCCTCGAGCAGCACGACCGGGAGCTCCGGCGCCTTAGCGTGGCGCACGAACTGCACCCAGCTCTCCTTGCCGCGCAGGCGATTCGACTCGCGCACCGCGGTGCGCAGCGAGAAGGACTCCAGCCCGATCGCGACGACGAGCACGAGGATCGGCAGCCAGGCGTTCACGAGCACATGCGGGTGGGTGAGCTTGTCGATCCCCTCGTAGATGGAGAACACTCCGCCGATCGAGAAGAGGATGATCGCCACGACGAAGGCGTAGACGTAGCGCTCCCGGCCGTAGCCGAAAGGATGCTCCTGATCCGGCTTGCGCTTCGACTGCCTCGAGCCGAGCAGCAGAAGACCCTGGTTGCCAGTGTCGGCGACCGAGTGCACGGCCTCGGCCAGCATCGAGGCCGAGCCGGAGATCGCCCAGGCGATGAACTTCGTGATGGCGATGC
>JBIQHP010000078.1:1261-10116 GCA_044508495.1 Clavibacter sp. | reverse complement strand
CGCGCGCCCCTGACTGCCTTGACTCTGCTCCGGCGTACGCGTCGCGCTCCACACGGGGGCGCGGCACCAGCAAAGGAGAAAGCCCCCACATGGAGGGTCCAGAAATCAAATTCGCCGAAGCCGTTCTCGATAACGGCAAGTTCGGCAAGCGCACGGTCCGTTTCGAGACCGGCCGTCTCGCGCAGCAGGCACAGGGTGCCGTCGCCGCCTACCTCGACGAGGACACCATGCTGCTGAGCGCTACGAGCGCCAGCAAGCAGCCCAAGGACAACTTCGACTTCTTCCCGCTGACGGTGGATGTCGAGGAGCGCTCCTACGCGGCAGGCAAGATCCCCGGCAGCTTCTTCCGCCGTGAGGGCCGCCCGTCGACCGAGGCCATCCTCGTCTGCCGGCTCATCGACCGCCCGCTGCGCCCGTCCTTCGTCGACGGCCTGCGCAACGAGGTCCAGATCGTCATCACGGTGCTGAGCATCGCGCCGGGCGAGTTCTACGACGCGCTCGCGATCAACGCGGCCAGCGCATCCACCCAGATCTCCGGCCTGCCGTTCAGCGGCCCGATCGCCGGTGTACGGCTTGCCTTGATCGGCGACCAGTGGGTCGCCTTCCCCAAGTACGAGCAGCTCGCCGACGCGGTCTTCGACCTCACGGTCGCCGGCCGCATCGTGACCGACAAGAACGGCAAGGAAGACGTCGCGATCATGATGGTCGAGGCCGAGGCCACCGAGCACTCGTGGGACCTCATCAAGGCCGGTGCGACCAAGCCGAACGAGGAGATCGTGGCCCAGGGCCTCGAGGCGGCCAAGCCGTTCCTCGCCCAGCTCGTCAAGGCGCAGGCCGCCATGGCCGCCCAGGCCGCGAAGGAGATCCAGGACTACCCGGTCTTCCTCCCGTACGACGAGGCCACCTACGACGCCGTCGCCACGCTGGCCGAGACCGAGCTCGCCTCGGTCTACCAGATCGCCGGCAAGATCGAGCGGCAGGATGCCGACGACGCGCTCAAGGCGCGCGTCAAGGAGGCAATCGCCGCGAAGGTCGAGGCCGGGGAGCTCCCGGATGCCGCGAACGGCCAGGTGAGCGCGGCCTACAAGTCGGTCACCAAGAAGGTCGTGCGCGGACGCATCCTCACCGAGGGCATCCGCATGGATGGTCGCGGCCTCGCGGACATCCGCCCGCTCGACGCCGAGGTGCAGGTCATCCCGCGCGTCCACGGCTCGGCGATCTTCCAGCGCGGCGAGACCCAGATCCTCGGTGTCACGACGCTCAACATGCTCAAGATGGAGCAGCAGATCGACTCGCTCGCTCCCGTCACCAAGAAGCGCTACCTGCACCACTACAACTTCCCGCCCTACTCGACCGGTGAGACCGGCCGGGTCGGCAGCCCGAAGCGCCGCGAGATCGGGCACGGCTTCCTCGCCGAGCGCGCCCTCGTCCCGGTGCTCCCGGGCCGCGAGGAGTTCCCCTACGCGATCCGCCAGGTGTCCGAGGCTCTCGGCTCCAACGGCTCGACGTCGATGGGATCGGTGTGCGCCTCGACACTCTCGCTGCTCAACGCCGGCGTGCCGCTGCGCGCGCCGGTCGCCGGCATCGCGATGGGCCTCGTCTCCGACACGGTCGACGGTGAGACCCGCTACGCGGCGCTCACCGACATCCTGGGCGCGGAGGACGCCCTCGGCGATATGGACTTCAAGGTCGCCGGCACCTCCGAGTTCGTGACCGCGATCCAGCTCGACACCAAGCTCGACGGCATCCCGTCGTCAGTTCTGGATGGCGCGCTCAAGCAGGCGAAGGAGGCCCGCACCGCGATCCTCGCCGTGCTCAACGCCGCGATCGACGCTCCGGATGAGATGGCGCCGACCGCCCCGCGCGTCATCTCGGTGCAGATCCCGATCGACAAGATCGGCGAGCTCATCGGCCCGAAGGGCAAGACGATCAACCAGATCCAGGATGACACCGGAGCTGACATCTCGATCGAGGACGACGGCACGGTGTACATCGGCGCCGTCGACGGCCCCTCGGCCGAGGCTGCTCGCGCCGCGGTAAACGCGATCGCGAACCCGCTCAACCCGGAGGTCGGCGAGCGGTTCCTCGGAACCGTCGTCAAGATCGCGACCTTCGGCGCGTTCGTCTCGCTCACCCCGGGCAAGGACGGCCTGTTGCACATCTCCGAGGTGCGCAAGCTCGCCGGCGGCAAGCGCGTGGAGAACGTCGAGGACGTGCTCTCGGTCGGCCAGAAGATCCAGGTGGAGATCACCAAGATCGACGACCGCGGAAAGCTCTCGCTCTCCCCGGTCGAGGAGGGTACCGAGTCCGCGGACACCGACAGCTCCGCTGCCGCATCCGAAGGACCCGAGGCGCCTGCCGAGGGTTGATCCTCTAGTTACTGCTGGTTGAGTAGCGGCGTATCGAAACCTGTCCGAGATGACGTGGTTTCGATGCGCCGCTACGCGCTGCTCGACCAGCGGTGTCTCTAGACCCCGACGTCGCGTCTTCGCAGGGCGAGGACCGCGACGAGGATGAGCGCAGCGCTCAACCCGTAGAGCAGTCCGAGGCCGCCCCAGTCCACGCCGTCGCCGAGCGGGGTGTTCCCGAATGCCCAGGCGTAGGGGGAGTAGGCGTGCAGGCCGTCGAGATCCTGGCTCTGGTTGGCGACGGCGTTCAGGGCATAGCCGAGCACCGGGACCGCCGTGCCGGCTCCCAGCGCGAAGGACTTCCGGCCAGTGAGAGCACCGACGGCGATCGCCGCGGCCGCAGCCAGCATGGTCAGGCCGACGAGCGCCGCGGTGACCGCGACGAGGTTCCCGGCGTCCAGCTCGAGCTCCGCCGCGCCGTTGAACGCGAGGATGAGCAGACTTCCGAGCACGCCGAGGGCGACGAGCCGCACGAAGACGGCGGCCGTGCGCTCGAGCACGAGACGGCCGCGCCCTACGCCGTGCGCGAGGGTGAGCTCGAGGCCGCCGCTCTCCTCGTCGCCGGCGACGGCTGCGGTGCCCCAGGCGATCGCGGCGATGCTCAGCAGCAGGAAGCCCATGAGCCCGAAGTAGGTCGACTCGACGTAGCCGGCGCCGGTGGAGAGGGAGTAGCCGAGGGTGTTGACGAGCTCCTTCGGCAGGCTGTCCATGAGCGCCTGCATGCTCTCCGACTTCATCGAAGGGTAGAGCGGGATGTAGAGCAGCACGGTCGCGGCGATCCCGATCGCCCAGCCGGTAAGGGCGCGCCACGACTCGCCGATCGCGCGGGTGAAGAGCGGCACGGCGGTCATGCCGTCGCCTCCTCGCCAGCGTCGGCCTCGGCGTGGTAGAACCGCAGCACCGACTCCTCGAGGTCGGGCTCCTGCACGACGAGATCCAGGATGGTGTGGCCCGTGAGCGCACGCACGAACTCGCCGATCTCGCCCTCGAGGGTCGCGTGGATGGTCGCGACCCCGTCATCCTGAGCCACGGCGCCGATCGAGATGCCCGGGATGCGGGAGAGCGTCCCCCGGAGCGCGTCGAGCTCGCTCGGGTCGGTGCCGATCCGCAAGTGCCGCAGCGCCTGCTGTCGCAGACGCTCGACCGTGGAGACCGAGACGACCTTTCCCGCCCGCAGGATGGCCACGGCATCCGCGGCCTGCTCGATCTCGCTCAGCACATGCGAGCTCAGGAAGATCGTCTGGCCGCGGTCGCGCGCCTCGCGCACCATCGCGAGGAACTCCTGCTGCACGAGCGGGTCGAGGCCGCTCGTCGGCTCGTCGAGCACGAGAAGCCGCGGCTCGTGCATGAACGCCTGGATGAGCCCGAGCTTCTGCTTGTTGCCCTTGGAGAGGGACCGCACCGGGCGCCCGAGGTCGACATCCAGGCGCGCCGCGAGGCGGTCGATCGCGCCCGGCGCGACCGGCCCGCTCAGGCGTTCGAGGTGCCGCAAGAACTCCCGACCCTTGACCCGCGTCTCGAGCCGGAGTTCGCCGGGGAGGTAGCCGATCGTACGGCGCAGCGCCGGCCCGCCGGTCTTCGGGGAAGAGCCGAGAACCCGGATGTCGCCCGAGCTCGGCCGGATGATGTCGAGCAGCAGGCGCATGGTCGTCGTCTTGCCGGCGCCGTTCGGTCCGATGACGCCGAAGACGCTTCCCGCGTCGATGCGCAGGTCGACCTCGCTCAGCGCGGTGCGGCGCCCGTAGCGCTTGGTGAGCGCCGTCGTCTCGACGGCGTGCTCGGTAGTCATACTCGGGGTTCCTCTCTGCGGGCGGCCGCGAGCTGTCGCGCGGCCTGGAGCATCGTGTCGTCGGCGTAGAGCCCGTTCGTGTAGAGCTCGACGGTGGGGAGCATGAGCCGGTTCAGGAACTCGGGGGAGAGATAGTCGGCGCCGAAGAGGCGCGTGATATGCCGGCGCAGCAGCAGCGGGCCGAGTCCGCCGGCGAGCAGGAGCATGGCGAGCAGGTCGTCGTCGCTGCTGGCGTTCATGGTGCCCGCCTCGACGCCCTCGAGGTAGACCCCTCGCGTCTCCTCGAAGAGAAGATCGAAGAGCCGCGCGGCTTCGGGGGAGTCGTCCACGAGCATCCGCGCGAGGTAGTCGATGGCCGGCCCGAACGCGTCGACATCCGCCATGAGCTCCTGGAGCACGGAGGCCGAGGGCCTGGTCTCGAGCTCGGCCTTCTCGGCGATCATGTGAACGACGTACGTATCGCATTCCCGCCGCAGCTCGTCCTTCGATCCGAAATGGTGGATGACGAGGGCGGCACTCACGCCGGCGTGCGAAGCCACATCGCGCACGCTCGTGGCCCGGAAGCCGTCCCGGCCGAAGAGCAGGAGCGCGCTGTCCCGGATGCGGGCGCGCGCCGTGAGGTCGGCCGGTGCCGGGTCAGGGGTCATCGCGGAGGCCGAATCGGTGAACGCATGTTCAGCATCCTAAACACTCGTTCAGTGCCGTGCAAGCGGCGTGCGCAGTTGTCATCGGCGGGACAATCTGCGTAACCTCGCTAGTAGCCCGGCAACGAGGACGGGCGTGAGGCGTGCCCGCTTACAAGGCCGGCATCCTCTCTGGAGCGGATTCTGGCTCACCCGCCGAAGGATCCCGAAGGAAGGCGTGAAAGTGCTGCGTGCAACCGTGTCAAAACCTGACGCCGCGGAGGGAGACCTTCTCGGCGACGAGGACTTCGTGCAACTCGTGGACCCCGCGGGGGAGCGCCACGCGAATCCCACCTTCGACCCCTGGGTCGCCGACGTCACCGACGACCAGCTCGCCGGTCTCTACGAGGACATGGTCGTCGTGCGCAGGATCGACGTCGAGGCCACCGCCCTGCAGCGCCAGGGCCAGCTTGCGCTCTGGCCGCCGCTGCTCGGCCAGGAGGCCGCCCAGATCGGCTCCGCCCGCGCCCTGCGCGACGACGACTTCGTCATGCCGAGCTACCGCGAGAACGGCGTCGCCTACTGCCGCGGCATCGCCCTCGACGACCTCGTGCGCGTCTGGCGCGGCTACGCGCACGGCAGCTGGGATCCCCAGGAGCACCGGATGGCGATCCCCGCCGTCATCATCGGCGCGCAGACGCTCCACGCGGTCGGCTACGCGGTCGGCATCCTCAAGGACGGCGCGGACTCCGCGACGATCGCCTACTTCGGCGACGGCGCGACGAGCCAGGGCGACACGAACGAGGCCATGATCTTCGCCGCGACCTATCACGCGCCGGTCGTCTTCTTCTGCCAGAACAACCATTGGGCGATCTCCGAGCCCGTCGGGCTCCAGGCGAAGCAGCACATCTCCGAGCGCGCGCCCGGCTTCGGCATCCCGAGCATCCGCGTCGACGGCAACGACGTTCTCGCCGTCATGGCCGCGACCCGCGTCGCGCTCGACCGCGCCCACACCGGCGGTGGGCCGACCTACATCGAGGCGGTGACCTACCGGATGGGTCCGCACACGACCTCCGACGACCCGACCCGCTACCGCTCGGCAGAGGAGCTCGCCGAGTGGAAGGCGAAGGACCCGATCGCCCGGCTCGAGAAGTACCTCGAAGCGAAGGGGGCGTTCACCGAGGAGCTGCGCGCCCGGGTCAAGGCCAAGGCCGACAGCGTCGCCGCCGAGTTCCGTGCGGGCTGCATCGGGATGCAGAAGCCCGAGGCGATGAGCGTCTTCGATCACGTTCAGATCGAGGCGAACCCGGTGCTCGAGCGCCAGCGCGCTCAGTATGTGGCTTACCTCGCCGACTTCGAGGGCGGCGAGTGATGGCAACGGCCACGGCGACCCAGCTCACGCTCGCAAAGGCGATCACCGCCGGTCTCCAGCGCTCGATGCAGGACGACGACCGGGTCGTGCTGCTTGGCGAGGACATCGGCAAGCTCGGCGGCGTCTTCCGGGTGACCGACGGGCTGCAGGCCGAGTTCGGCACGGACCGGGTCATGGACACCCCACTCGCCGAGTCCGGCATCATCGGCATGGCCGTGGGGCTCGCGATGCGCGGCTACCGGCCGGTCGCCGAGATCCAGTTCGACGGGTTCATCTACCCGGGCTTCGACCAGATCGTCGCCCAGGTCGCCAAGCTGCACTACCGCTCGCGCGGCGCGGTGCGGATGCCCATCACGATCCGGGTGCCCTTCGGCGGCGGCATCGGCTCCGTCGAGCACCACTCGGAGTCGCCCGAGGCGTACTTCGCGCACACCGCGGGCCTGCGGGTCGTGAGCTGCTCGAATCCTCAGGACGCCTATGACATGCTCCGCCAGGCGATCGCGAGCGATGACCCGGTCATGTTCTTCGAGCCCAAGCGGCGCTACTGGTCGAAGGGCGAGGTCGACCTCGAGCCGGCCGAGGTGCTCCCGCTCGGGCGCGCCAGGGTCGTGACGGCTGGCACCGACGTGACCCTCGTCGCCTACGGCCCGCTCGTGGCGACCGCCATGGATGCCGTGCTGGCCGCAGCGGACGACGGCGTCTCGATCGAGCTCATCGACCTGCGCTCGCTCTCGCCACTCGACTTCGAGACGGTCGAGGCATCCGTGCGCAAGACCGGCCGGCTCGTCGTCACCCACGAGGCCGCGCAGACCGGCGGGATCGGGGCGGAGGTCGCCGCGAGCATCACCGAGCGCTGCTTCAACTGGCTCGAGGCCGCACCCGCGCGGGTGACCGGCTTCGACACCCCGTACCCGCCCGCCGCGCTCGAGGAGCACTTCCTGCCCGACCTCGACCGCCTGCTGGACGCCGTCGACCGCGTGCTCGGCCGCGCCAATTCGCAGAGCGACTGGGAGAACTAGATGGCGCTCAAGGACTTCGCCCTGCCCGACCTGGGGGAGGGCCTCACCGAGTCGGAGCTCGTGAGCTGGCACGTCGCCGTGGGCGACACCGTCGAGCTCAACCAGCCGCTCGCCGAGGTCGAGACGGCCAAGGCGCTCGTCGAGCTGCCCTCGCCCTTCGCCGGGGTCATCCGCAAGCTCTACGCCGAGCCGGGCACGACCGTGCTCGTCGGCGCCCCGATCGTCGCGTTCGAGCTGGAGGGCGCGGCGGGCGAGGCCCCGGATGCCGCGGATGCCGCCGCGACGCCCGCGCGCGAGCCCGTGCTCGTCGGCTACGGCCCGCCCGTCGAGGGCGGCACCCGCCCCGCGCGCCGTGCCCGCAAGGACGGGGGAGACTCTCGCCGGTCGAGTAGCGACTCGCCGAGCGAGTCGCGTATCGAGACCACACCCGCCGAGGCCCCCCGCTCCACCCCGCCCGTCCGCAAGCTCGCCCGCGACCTCGGAATCGACCTCGCATCCATCACCGGTACCGGCGCACGAGGTCTCATCACGCGGGAGGATGTGGAGGCTGCGGCATCCGGTGGCTCGCTTCGAGACGCCGGCTTCGCCGGCCCATCGGGGAGCGAGAGCGGAGCACAGGGAACGGTCGTCGGAGGAAGAGAGACCCGTACCCGCATCCAGGGCGTGCGCAAGCACACCGCCGCCGCCATGGTCCAGAGCGCCTTCACCGCCCCGCACGCGAGCGAGTTCCTCACGATCGACGTCACGCCGACCATGGAGCTCATCGCCTCCCTCAAGGAGCTGCCCGCCTTCCGCGGCAAGCGCCTCAACCTGCTCACGGTCGTCGCGAAGGCGCTGTGCGTCGCGGTGGGCCGCAACCCCTCCGTGAACTCGCGCTGGGACGAGCAGGCCCAGGAGATCGTCCAGTACCACTACGTCAACCTCGGGATCGCCGCGGCCACACCGCGCGGGCTCATGGTGCCGAACATCAAGGATGCCGACGCGCTCGACCTCGTCGGCCTCGCCGACGCGCTGAGCTCGCTCGTGGAGACGGCGAAGGCGGGCACGGCGAGCCCCGCCGAGCTCTCCGGAGGAACGATCTCGATCACCAACATCGGCTCCTTCGGGATCGACGCGGGAACCCCCATCCTGAACCCCGGCGAGGCGATGATCCTCGCTCTCGGCGCGGTGAAGCGGATGCCGTGGGAATACCGCGACGAGATCGCGCTTCGGCAGGTGCTCACCCTGAGCGTCTCCTTCGACCACCGCCTGGTCGACGGCGAGCAGGGCTCCCGGTTCCTCGCCGACGTCGGCGCGATCCTCGCGAACCCCGCGGTGCTCCTGACGATGGTCTGAAGCCTCCGATCTCCCGATCCCGCCCCGGATGCATATACACCCCCATTGACTCGGGTCATTTTGCGGGTTACGCGCGGCCTGCACCCACAGAATGACCCGAGTCGAGTGTGTTCGGGTGTCAGGAGGGCTAAGCAGCGCCGCCGTCCACGAGCTTGAGGCCGACGATGCAGCCGATCAGGCCGAGGACGAGCAGGATCTTGACGATCGAGGCGGGCTCTCCGCCGAACACCATCGCGTAGACGACGGTGAGCGTGGCACCGATCCCGACCCACACGGCGTAGCCGGTGCCGGTCGGGATGTCCCGCAGCG
>JBIQHP010000078.1:0-1161 GCA_044508495.1 Clavibacter sp. | reverse complement strand
GGCCCGGTCGACGGAGATGAGGGAGGACGCTGCGGAGGGTGGACGCGGAGCGCCCGACGACCTAGACTCGACCGCGCCGGGATCGCCCGGGAGAAACGCGAGAGAGGAGCCGTCGATGAAGACCGTCATTGTCGCGCGCGCTCGTGCCGACATCCTTCCCTTCGAGGCCACCGCTCTCTAGTTCCGCCTGTGGCCTCCGACCCGGAGCCACACTGTGAACGAACCTCTTTCCCCTCTTTTCGACCCCTTCGACGTCTCCCTCACCTTCGCCGAGGACGAGCCCGGCGAAAATCAGCGCTGGAGCACCTGGCCGGCCACCACACCCACCGAGCGAGGCCCGAAGCCGTGGCCGGACTGGGTCGTGACCAGCGCCGGGGCCATCGACAGCGAGTTCGGCATCCTCAAGACCGGCAAGGAGGCCGACGTGTTCCTCCTCGAGCGCGCCGTGCCCGGTGACCCGTCGCAGAGCACGCTCCTGGCCGCCAAGCGCTACCGCTCCGCCGAGCATCGCGACTTCCAACGCTCGAGCATCTACACCGAGGGTCGCCGCGGTCGGGACTCCCGCGAGGGGCGCGCGGTGGCGAAGAAGTCCGCCTTCGGTCGCGAGGTCGCGGCGGCGCGCTGGTCGCTCGCCGAGTTCGACGCGCTGTGCCGGATGTGGCAGGCCGGTGCGCCGGTTCCGTACCCGGTGCAGGTGGACGGCACCGAGATCCTCATGGAGTTCATCGGAACGGATGCCGCAGCGGCACCGCGCCTGGCGCAGGCGCGAGCGGACCGCGACGTGCTCGAGGAGCTCTTCGGGCAGGTCGTCGACCTCATGCGCATCTTCGCGGTCGCCGGGGTCGCGCACGGCGACCTGTCGGCCTACAACCTCCTCGTGCACGAGGGGCGGGTGCGGGTGATCGACCTCCCGCAGATCGTGGATGTCGCCGCCAATCCGCAGGGGCCGGACCTGCTGCATCGTGACTGCGTGAACATCTGCGACTGGTTCGCCCGTCACCGTGTCGCGTGCGACGCGGAGGAGCTCTTCGCGGAGCTGCTGGGGGAGGCCTTCGGGGCGCCTTAGCCCTTCTCGCCCTTCGCGTCGCCCTCCTGCCCGACCGCGTCGCGCTCCGCGGCATCCATCGTCCTGTCGGTGAGCCCGAGCATGAACGCCAGCAG
>JBIQHP010000187.1:0-1546 GCA_044508495.1 Clavibacter sp. | reverse complement strand
GGGTGGCACATCGAGTGCTCGGTCATCGGCGCGCGCCACCTGGAGGCGCCTATCGGCGTGAATGGCGGCGGGTCGGACCTCGTGTTCCCGCATCACGAGCTGAGCGCCGCCCACTCGGCGGCCCTCACCGGCCGCGACTGGTCGCACTCGTACTCCCATGCCGGCATGGTCGCCCTCGACGGCGAGAAGATGAGCAAGTCGCAGGGTAACCTCGTGTTCGTCTCGCGCCTGGTGGCCGACGGCGTCGATCCGCGCGCCATCCGGCTCGCTCTGCTCGCCCACCACTACCGCTCGGACTGGGAGTGGACGGATGCCGCTCTCACCGGGGCGCAAGCCCGCCTCGCCGCATGGTCGACGCGGGCCGGGCAGCTCTCCGAGGGTGGATCTGGCCTCCTCGACGAGCTTCGCGCAGCCCTCGCCGAGGATCTCGATACGCCGCGCGCCCTCGCGGCGGTCGACGCACGCGTCGACCGAGACGGCACCCTGGAGACGGCCGATCTCCTCGCCATCGATGCGCTTCTCGGGATTCGCCTCTAGCTACGGCCGATCCCGGCCGTCCGCCTTGCCGTCGCGGCGTCGCAGATAGCGCTCGAACTCCTCGGCGATCGCCTCGCCGCTCGCCTCCGGCGAGTCGACCGTGTCGCGTGCCTGCTCGAGCTGCTCGATGTAGCTGGCCATGTCGTCGTCGTCCTCGGCGAGGGCGTTGATCCCGCTCTCCCAGGCGGCCGCCTCGTCGACGAGGTCCCCGCGCGGCACCACGACGTCGACGATCTCCTCGAGGCGGTCGATGATCGCGAGCGTGGCCTTGGGCGACGGCGCGTTGTGCACGTAGTGCGGTACGGACGCCCAGAGGGACAGCGTGGGGATCCCCGCCTCCTCCGCGGCCGCCGAGAGCACGGAAAGGATGCCGACCGGACCCTCGTAGGTGCTCTTCTCCACTCCGAGCCGCTCGCGCACCGACGGATTCTCGCTGCTCAGGAAGATCGAGATCGGCCGGGTGTGCGGGACATCGGCGAGCATCGCGCCCAGGGTCACGATGCCCTGGATGTCGCGCTCGCGGACGACCTCCATGATCTCCGCCGTGAACTGCTTCCAGCTCCTCGCGGGCTCCGTGCCCAGGAGCAGGTAGACGTTCGCCGCGCTGTCGTCGACCTCGCCCGCCCCGGCCCCGGGGCCGTAGACCGTGACGTTCGGCCAGACCAGGAGCCGACTGCCGTCCTCGCCCGTCGTCACCATGGGGCGGTTGAACTGGTAGTCGAAGTAGGCCTCGGCATCGACCTCGAGGATCGGCTCGACCGCGAGGGCGTCCCGAAGGGCCCGTACCGCTCCGGATGCGGCCTCCCCGGCGTCGTTCCAGCCCTCGAACGCGACGACGAGCAAGCGCCCGGAGAGCCTGTCCGATCCTGCTGCCACACTTCACCTCCGCATCAAGGATAGGTCCCTTGCCCGGTGAGATGCCTCGGTCGGACGCGCTCGGCGCTCCGCCGTAGACTCGGGGCGTGACCAGCCCAGCACCCGCCGCCGTCCTGTGGGACATGGACGGAAC
>JBIQHP010000077.1:0-10189 GCA_044508495.1 Clavibacter sp. | reverse complement strand
AGGAACACGAGCGGGATCATCATCGCGACCTCCTTCTTCCCGGCCAGCTCGAGCAGGTCGCGCTTGGCCTGCTCGCGCGTGTCCTGCGCCTGGGCGCGCAGCACCTCGGCGAGCGGCGTCCCGCGCTCGAGCGCGCCGACGACCTGGTCGATGCACCTCGTGAGCGCGGGCATCCGGATGCCGGCGGCGAGTCGCAGGAGACTGTCGCCGAGCGCCGACCCGCTGTTGACGGCCGCGACGACACCACCCAGTTCTGCTGCCAGTTCGCCGCGGCTCGTCGCCGCGATCCGGCGGATCGAGTCGAGGATGCCCTCTCCGGCCGAGAGGCTCAGGGTCAGGAACTCGAGCACGACGGGCAGCTCGGCCTCCATGCGCGCCACCCGCCTCCTCGCCGCACGCTGCAGCATCCGGTCGCTCGCGACGAAGCCTCCCACGCCGAACACCGCGACGAGCAGCGCGCTCACGGCGATCGGAACGGGTCGCGTCTGGGCGAGAAGGAAGGAGACGACGATCCCGAGCGCGGTCGCCCCGATCCCCCAGGCGAGCTGGCGGGAACGGAATGCCTCGACCGTGAGCGAGGAGCCTGCCTGCCGCAATCGCAGCTCGATCGTCGCCGCGCCGCCCAGCAGCGGGCCGAGCAGCGGAGCCAGGATGGCGCGCATCCGGTCGAGCAGCGGCCCGAGGATCGCGCCGAACACCGGAAGCGGGTTCTCGGCCCGCCGCCCCACGAACGAGCGCGCACTCTCCGAGACGTCGACGAGGTAGGGCGCGACGCGGTGAACGAGCCGGGGACGCGAGAGCCGCGGAACGAGGCTCGCCAGCGTCCAAAGCCCGATCCCCAGACCGAGCCCGCACACGATCGACCACGCCGCGGCCGTCGTCACCGGAACCACCTCCGCTCCTCGGGGAGTCTCGCGAGCGCCACCATGGCACGATAGGCGACGACCGTCGCGATGAGACCACCGACGATGACGGCGACCCCGGTCGGCGAGTTGTAGGCCGCCGCGGCTTCCGGGCGCGTCGCCAGCAGCGCAAGCACGACCCACGGCGCCGCAGCCCCGAGCCGCGCGGCGTTCATGACCCAGGACTGCCGCGCCTCGACCTCGCCGCGGATCGCCGCCTCCTGCCTGAGGTGCGAGGCGAGGGCGCGCAGCACGGCGGGCAGCTCGTTCCCGCCGATCTCGCGCGACATCCGGAGCGTCTCGAGGATGCGATCGGCGACCGGGTCGGCGAGCTGCTCCTTGAGCCGGTCGAGACTGCGCCCGAAGTGGCCGGATGCGGCATAGTCGGCCTCGAACGCGGCGAAGGCCTCGCGCGTGGCCAGGGGGCCGGTCTCGGCGAGCGCCGCGACCCCGTCGGGCAGCGCGAGGCCGGACCGCACCGTCGAGACCAGGTGGTCGACCACGTCGGGCCAGACCACCCGGTTCCCTCGACGCCGAGACCGCGCTCGCCAGCCGACGACCACGGTGGGCAGTGCCAGTGCTGCACCACCGGCGGCGACGGCGAGCGCGACGACCGGGACGAAGACGAAGACGAGCGCTGCGACCGCGAGCCCGATCACGAGGGACACGACGGCGAAGACGGGCAGCGAGACCGAGCGCAGGCCGGCCTGGCGCATCCGCTCACGCAGACCCCGGAGGACGCCCCCACCGGATGTCCGCTCCCGCCGTGCTGCCGGCCACAGGAAGGGTGAGGCGACGAGCAGCGCACCGAGACCGAGACCGCAGCCGAGCAGGAGGATCACGCGGTGCCCCGCCCTGCCTCGGCGGGAGGATCGAGCACGAGAGCGGGGTCGAGTCCGGCGGCGCGGAACTTGGACGACCTCGCGGGGTGGCTCCCTGTCGGGTTCAAGGAGCCGCCCCGCAGCTCGAAGATCGTGTCGGCCCCGATCACGCCGCCCGCCACCTGGCCCGTCGGCGCGACGATCTGCACGATGCGCCGCCGTCCGCTGCGCTCGAGCGCGCAGTGCACGACGATGTCGATGCTCGCGGCGACGGTCGGCACGACGAACGACGAGTCGATGTTGCGACCGGCGAGGAGCGGCAGCGTCGAGAGCTTGGAGAGCGCCTCGCGCGCGCTGTTGGCGTGGATGCTGCACATCCCCGGCAGGCCGCTGTTCAGGGCGATGAGCAGGTCGAGCGACTCGGCCTCGCGCACCTCCCCGACCACGAGGCGGTCGGGGCGCATCCGGAGCGCCTCCTTGATGAGGCGTCGCAGCGTGATCTCGCCCGTTCCCTCGAGGCTCGGCTGCCGGCACTGCATCGCGACGGCGTCGCGCGCCGTGAAGCTCAGCTCGAAGGTCTCCTCGACCGTGACGATGCGCTCTCCCGGGCGCGCGGCGGTGAGCAGTGCGCCGAGCAGCGTCGTCTTTCCGCTCTGGGTCGCGCCGGAGACGAGGATGTTCTGGCCCGACAGCACGCACATCCGCAGGAACTCGGACGCCTCCCGGCTGAGCGAGCCGAGCGCGACGAGCTGCTGCAGCTCCTTGATGCGCTTGGCGAACTTGCGGATGTTGACCGCCCAATGCCGCTGCGTCACATCCGGGATCGCCACGTGAAGACGCGAACCGTCCGGCAGCGAGGCGTCGACGAAGGGGCTCGAGAGGTCGACGCGGCGACCGGTGGACTGCAACATCCGCTCGACGAGGTCGCGGACCTCGGATGCGGCCAGCTCGATCCCGGCCGGCTCGGCCACCCCGTCGCGCGCGACGAAGACCTCGGCGGGCCCGTTGATCCAGATCTCCTCGACCGTGTCGTCGTCGAAGAACGGCTGCAGCGGGCCGAAGCCGGTGATCGAGGCGACGACCTCCCGCGCGGCCTGCGCCTCATCCGGGATCACCGGGAGCGAGCCGCCGAGCGCCCGCTCGCTGTAGCGCCGGATCTCCTCGCGCACGAACCCGCCCGCGAGCGCGCTGTCGCCGCCCAGGTCGATGCCCTCACGCCGCACCCGTTCGCGCACGCGGTCGGCGATGAGGGCGACGGCGGAGTTCACCCGAGCATCATGCGGGAACCCGGATGCCGCCTGCCGAAGTTATCCACAGCCCCGGCCGCCCAACTACACTGGTGTCGCCCGCGGGAGTGGTGAAACTGGCAGACACGCAGGATTTAGGTTCCTGTGCTCTCGAGCGTGCGGGTTCAAGTCCCGCCTCCCGCACCGAAGTTCCAGCCTGTGCCGGTAACCTGTCAGGGACGCAGTCGCGCCCACCACACTGACTGGAGAAACCCCGCTTGGTTCCTTCCGCCCTCATCCCCTGGCTCGACCCCGAGCTCATCATCCACACCGCAGGCCCGTGGGCGCTCGCCGTGGTCTGCTTCATCGTCTTCGCCGAGACCGGGCTGCTCGTCGGGTTCCTGCTGCCGGGAGACACGCTCCTCATCATCACCGGGCTGCTCGCCTTCCACCCCGGAATCGGCGTCGACGTCTGGTGGGCGGCGCTCGCGATCGGCGTCGCCGCCTTCCTAGGCGGCGAGGTCGGCTACCTCATCGGGCACAAGCTCGGACCGGCGGTCTTCGAGAGGAAGGAGAGCGGCGTCTTCAGCCGCAAGAACGTCGAACGCACGAACGCCTTCTTCGAGCGGTTCGGCGCGCTCGCCGTCATCCTGGCCCGGTTCGTGCCCATCGTGCGCACCTTCGCCCCCGTCGCGGCCGGCGTCGGCCATATGAACTACCGGCGCTACTCGCTCTACAACCTCGTGGGCGCGGTCGTCTGGGGCGTCGGGCTCACCTTCGCCGGCTACCTCGTGGGCTTCATCCCGCCCATCGCGGACTTCGTGCGCGAGTACATCGACGTCATCCTCATCGCGGCCGTCGTGCTCACCGTCCTGCCGACCGCCTACCACTACGTGCAGTCCACGCGGAAGGCGAAGCGGGCGCAGCGCGACGGCGTGGCGCCACTCGGCGAGGACGAGATCGTCATCGACCAGGCCTACTTCGACAACGACCGAAGCAACGACCCGCAGCGGGGGTAGCCCTATACCGCTGGTTGAGTAGCGGGTGAGGAAAGCCAGATGGCGGCGGCGGCTTCGTCGCCGAGATCGAGCGCGGATGCCGCGGTTCCGGATGCCTCGACCTGGATCGCGAGCGCGCCGCCGAACGGCCGCCGTTCGACGACCCTGACGATCGTGTCGAGGGCGACGCCCTCCTCGCGCAGGTGCTTGAGCAGTGCGGGGTCGCGGTCGCTGATGCGGACGACCGGACCGGAGAAGCCGTCGGGCGCGTCCCGCAGGAGCACGGCATTCGGCTGCTCGACCGTGCCGTCGGCGCGCGGGATCGGGTCGCCGTGCGGGTCGCGGACGGGATGCCCGAGCTTCTCGGCGAGCCGCTCGAGGAAGCGATCGCTCACGGCGTGCTCGAGCACCTCGGCCTCGTCGTGCACCTCGTCCCAGCCGTAGCCGAAGGACTCGACGAGCCAGGTCTCGATGAGCCGGTGGCGGCGCAGCATCCGCAGGGCGAGCGTACGCCCCTCCGCGGTGAGCGTCACCGCGCCGTAGGGCACGTGGGTGACGAGCCCGGATGCGGCGAGCTTCTTGACCATCTCGGTCACCGAGGAGGCGGCGAGACCGAGCCGCGCCGCGAGCACCGAGGTCGTGATGGGCTCGGGCTGCCACTCGGTGTGCTGGTGGATGACCTTGACGTAGTCCTCGACGACGGCGTCCGCGAAAACCGGCTTCTCCTTCACGGCGCCTCCTAGCCCAGCACGGTCAGCACGATGAGCGCGAGATTGAGCGCGACCACCAGCACGACGATCGTAGCGAGAACCCAGCGCACGACCCGGCTGTTCGCCGACTCCCCCATGACCGCGCGGTCGCTCGTGAGCCGCAGGAGCGGCACGAGCGCGAAGGGGATCCCGAAGCTCAGGAACACCTGGCTCAGCACGAGCGCCCAGGTCGGGTCGACGCCCACCGCGAGGATGATGACGGCCGGGATGAGGGTGATGACCCGCCGGGCGAAGAGCGGGATGCGCCGCTTGAGCAGCCCGGCCATGATGGTCGCGCCGGCGTAGCTGCCCACCGAGGTCGACGCGAGCCCCGAGGCGAGCAGCCCGATCGCGAAGACGAGGGCGATGCCGGGCCCGAGCGTGCTCTCGATCGCGGCGTGCGCGCCCTCGATCGTGTCGGTGCCCTCGATGCCGCGCAGATTGACCGCGGCGAGCAGGAGCATCCCGATGTTGACGAGCCCCGCGAGCCCCAGGGCGACGACGACGTCGATCTTCGTCGACCGCAGGAGCCCCGCGCGCGTCGAGTCGTTCGCCTGCCCGTGTCGGTCGCGAGCGAGCGCGGAGTGCACGTAGATCGCGTGCGGCATGACGGTCGCGCCCAGCATGCTCGCGGCCAGCAGCACCGAGTCGGTGCCGTCGAAGCGCGGGAGGAGCCCGCCGGCGATGGCCGCGCCATCCGGGGGGTTCACGAAGAGGCCGGCGAGGAAGCCGATCGCGATGATCGCGAGCAGGCCGATGACCACGGACTCGAAGGGGCGCTGGCCGAAGCGGCTCTGGAGCGCGAGGAGGGCCATCGAGACGGCCCCCACGATGAGGCCGCCGAGGAAGAGCGGAACGCCGAACAGCAGGTAGAGGGCGATCGCGCCGCCGATGACCTCGGCGAGGTCGGTCGCGACGGCAACGAGCTCCGCCTGCGCCCAGAAGGCGCGGCGCGGACCCGTGCGCATCCGCTCCCCGAGCAGCTCGGGCATCGTGCGACCGGTGACGATACCGAGCTTCGCCGACTGGTACTGCACCATCGCGGCCATGAGGTTCGCGGCGACGAGCACCCACACGAGCAGGTAGCCGTAGCGGGCGCCGCCGGTGAGATTCGCGGCGACGTTGCCGGGGTCGACGTAGGCGATCGCCGCGACGAAGGCGGGGCCGAGCAGCATCCACGAGTGATTTCGGATGACACGCTCTCGCGATTTCGGCATACCGAAACCCTACACCGAACTCCCCTCTCGGATCGAGCCGGCCTCTCGGCCGGAGAGGGGGCGTCAGCGGTGGAAGTGCTCCTCGTGGTCCGCGTGCTCGGCCGGCTCGAGCTGGAAGGTCGAGTGGGCGACGTCGAAGTGGTCGACGAGGCAGGCGGAGAGCTCGTCGAGCAGCCGACCGGTGTCCTGCTCGGCGAACACCTCCTCGGCGACGACGACGTGCGCCGAGAACACCGGATGCCCCGACGTGATCGCCCAGACGTGCACGTCGTGCACTTCGACGACCCCCGGGGTCTCGAGCAGATGCGCCCGGATCTCGGCCACGCTCGTATCGACCGGCACCGACTCGCTCAGCACGCGCACCGCATCCCGTAACAGCAGCACGGCGCGCGGCGCGATCATGAGGGCGATCGCGAGCGAGGCGATCGCATCCGCCGGCATGAAGCCGGTCGTGAGGATGACGACGGCGGCCACGATCGCGGCGAACGACCCGAGCAGGTCGCCGAGCACCTCGAGGTAGGCGCCGCGCATGTTGATCGAGGCGCCGGCCTGCGGGCGCAGGATGAGCGCAGCCACGACGTTGGCGGCGAGGCCGAGCGCCGCCACGACGAGCATCGGCAGGCTCTGGATCTCGACCTCGCCAGGCCCCGCGAGTCGCGCGATCGCCTGATAGCCGACCGCGATCGCGACGGCCAGCAGGATGCCGCCGTTGACGAGGGCGCCGAAGACCTCCGCCCGCTGGAACCCGAACGTCGCGCGCTCGGTCGCCGGCTTCGCGGCGATGATCGTGGCGGCGAGCGCGACCGTGAGGCCGATCGTGTCGGAGAACATGTGGCCGGCATCCGCCAGCAGCGCGAGCGAGCCGGTGAGGATCGCGCCGACGACCTCGACCACGAGCACGACGCCGACGATGCCGAGCACGATCGAGAGACGCGTGCGGTTCGCGCTCGTGTGGTGATGGTGGCTCACGCTTCCACCGTACGGGTGTCCCCGTCGTTCCGCCGGGATTCCCGTCAGTCGGGAATGATTGTCGATCTCACCAGGCGCTCTCGGACGATCGGCAGCAACTGCGTGAACGCCCGCCGCCGATGGCTGATCGCATCCTTCTCCTCGGGGGCGAGCTCGGCCGAGGCCACCTCGTACCCGTCCGGGCGGAACACCGGGTCGTAGCCGAAGCCGTTCGTGCCGGCCGGCTCGCGCAGCACCGTGCCGGTCCAGACGCCGAGCTCGACGTGCTCGAACCCGTCCATGACGAAGGCCGCCGCGCAGCAGAACTCGGCCCGACGATCCTCGTCGCGATCCGCGCCGACGGAGGCGAGCTCCTCGAGCAGGTGCGCGACGTTGTCGGCGTCGACGCGGGTGCCGGCATAGCGAGCCGAGTGGATGCCCGGAGCGCCGCCGAGCGCGTCGACGCAGATCCCGGAGTCGTCGGCGAGCGTCGGAAGCCCGGTGTGCGCGAAGGCCGCGCGCGCCTTGATGAGCGCGTTCTCCTCGAAGGTCTCGCCGTCCTCGACCGGCTCGGGGCCGTCATAACCGACGATCTCGAGCCCCCTAGACCCGACGTTTCCGAGGAGCGGCCCGAGGATGCGACGCAGCTCCTCGACCTTGTGGGCGTTGTGGGTGGCGAGGACGAGCTTCATCGGGGGCCTGGATGCGCGGAGACGTTACGCCGGGCCGCGGTTCCGGCGTCGTCGCCAGAGGACGGTGAGCAGGAAACCGGTCAGGATGCTCAGGCCGCCCGCCAATCCGAGGCCGGCAGGGTCGGTCCCGGTATCGGCCAGGGCGGGCTTCGGAACCGTGGCGGCGAAGGTTCCGAGCTGACCCACCGGATCCGAGTCGGCCATCGGGAATGGAGTGATGCTGCCCTGCCAGCCGTCAACGTCGTCGAAGGCCGTCGCGTGGACCGTTGCGACGATGAACCAGTCCGTCGTCGTACCGGTGGTGCTCGACGCGCACAGGGCGGCGGTCGGGTCGAGATTGAGATTGGGGGGATCGATGAAGTTGAGCCCGAGGTAGAGAGGCGAGGGCGTGTACTGGACCACCGTGGTCCAGACCACACCACCGATCGTCTGGGTGAAGGTGACCGTCGCCGGAAGATAGTCGACACGGTAGGCGTAGGAGTAGGGGCCGACGCCGCAGGCAGCAGGCAATGCGGAGACGTCGATCGCGCTCACGCCGGAGATGGCGAACATCATCCTGCCTTCGTAAGTGCGCTCCCTCGGGCTCGCCGAGGTCTGCTCGAGGGCCGTGAATCCGGCAATCGTGGAGGTCGACCCGAAGTAGGTCGTGGCGGCCGGACCGGTGTTCGCCGAGCTGGAACCGACGCTCGGGTCGCTCAGCGGTGCGAACCCGGGAGGGAAGTCGATGCTCGAGTCGACGGTGAACTCCACCTTTCCCAGACCGTATTGCGGTACGCAGTCCATGTACCAGTTGTCCGCCAGCGCCGTCGCGCTCACGTTGTGATCGGTCACCGACGCACAGTCGGTCGTGACATCCGCGGCTTGGGCGGGCGCCGCCGCCAACGCCGCCAGGCCGATGCCCGCGACCGAGGCCGACGCGATCGCTGTGCTGGTCTTCACGTGGTCCCCTTCGGCGCTCGCGGCTACCATGAACAAAGCTTTGTTCACATACTAGCGAAGGCACGACCGCAGTGAAAACGACATCGACGGTGTGGTATCAGCGCGAGTCCCGCCTGCCCTCCGGACTCTGGATCGTCGCGGCCTACCAGAACGACGATCACGCCGACGGCGACGTCGTCGACGCATCCGCTGGCGCGCCCGGCCTTCCCTGGATCTGGCGGACTCGTGAGCCGGACCGCGGCATCCTCGCCGTCGACCTCGCACCCGAGTTGCAGGAGCAGTCGCCCCCGCTCTGGTACGTGAACGTGGACGAACCTGTCGCAACGCCATCCGCGACGAACCTGGTCGCCTTCGCCACCCACCACTTCGCGCCGGGAACGATCATCAGCCGCTACGCCTTCGCGACCTCCGGAGTCGACAACCAGCTCCAGGCCGGAGCGCTTCGCTGGTATCGCACCGGCATCGTGCACCAGATCTTCGTCGCTCAGGAGTGGCGGCGGAAGTTCGTCGCCTCGACGCTGCTGTACGCGGCGAGTGCCTTCCATCAGGCCAATGGCTGGCCCGACTACCTGAGAAGCGACGGCAGGCGCACCGACCTGGGTGACAGGTTCGCGGCGGGAACCAGGCACCCGCAGCGCTTCGCCCCGCTCGAGGAGACGATGCCGCCGATGGATCCGGAGCCCGGTTAGGCGAGGGCGGCGGCCTGCAACTCGGCGAGCGAGGCCGTGCCGCCGAGGGCGAGGTCGAGCAGCGCGTCGAGTTCCGAGCGGTCGAAGGGCGCCCCCTCGGCCGTGCCCTGCACCTCGACGAAGAGGCCGCGCCCGGTCACGACGACGTTCATGTCGGTCTCGGCCCGGACATCCTCGGTGTAGGCCAGGTCGAGCATCGGGGTGCCGTCGACGATGCCGACGCTCACCGCAGCGACGCTGTCGAAGAGCGGCTTCGCGCCCTTGGCGATGAACTGCTTCGAGCGGCCCCACTCGAGCGCGTCCGCGAGCGCGACGTAGGCGCCGGTGATCGCCGCCGTGCGCGTGCCGCCGTCGGCCTGCAGCACGTCGCAGTCGATCACGAGCGTGTTCTCCCCGAGCGCCTTCATGTCCACGACCGCGCGAAGCGAACGGCCCACGAGCCGTGAGATCTCGTGCGTACGGCCTCCGACGCGGCCCTTGACCGACTCGCGGTCCATGCGCTCGTTCGTGGAGCGCGGCAGCATCGAGTACTCGGCGGTGACCCAGCCCTTGCCCTTGCCGGTCATCCAGCGCGGAACCCCGTTGGTGAAGGATGCCGTGCACAGCACCCTCGTGCGGCCGAAGGAGATGAGGGCGCTGCCCTCCGCCTGCTCGCTCCAGCCGCGCTCGATCGCGATCGGGCGGAGCTCGTCGGCCGCGCGTCCGTCGGCCCGGGATCCTGTCATCGAATGCCTTCCTCTGTCGTCGCACCGGTCTCGACCAGCTGCACCGCGGACACCTCCGGGCCGAGGAATCTCCTGGCCAGGGTCGTGAACTCCGTCTTGCTGTCGCCGGTCGCCTCGAAACGGTAGCTCGGCGGCGACGCCGCATCCCTCAGCAGTTCGTGCTCGACGAGCGTGCGGTACACGTCGTTAGCGGTCTCCTCGGCGCTCGAGACGAGGGTGACCTCGCGACCCATGACGAACTGGATGGCCGCCGACATGAGCGGGTAGTGCGTGCAGCCGAGCA
>JBIQHP010000186.1:0-1547 GCA_044508495.1 Clavibacter sp. | reverse complement strand
CCGGTGTTGTTACCGGTCAGCAGCATCGTCGCGTGGAATCGCATGGGGAGAGTCTTGCATCGGACGACGGCTGGGTCGAGTGCGCCCGGCTCGGCGTCTGTGGCCCGCTGGCGGATGTGGCATGCTGGCGTCAGTGGCGCGCTGGCGGATGTGGCACGCTGGCGGATGTGGATGCACAGCTCTCCGTGGTGATCGCACCGGACTCCTTCAAGGGGTCCCTCCCCGCGGCCGGCGTCGCCGCAGCCCTCGCGCGCGGATGGGCCGGAGTCCGGCCGGACGACCGGCTGGCGAGCCTCGCGCAGGCGGACGGCGGCGAAGGAACGCTCGATGCGATCGCGGCCGCGGTGCCGGATGCCGTGCGGCACGATGCCGGGCCGGTCACCGGTCCCGACGGACGGCTCGTCCCCGGCGCATGGCTCGAGCTGCCGGGCCGCATCGGCGTCGTCGAGCTGGCCCAGTGCTCCGGGCTTCCGCTCATGGCGGCGCTCGACCCGCTCGGCGCGACGACGCGCGGTCTCGGGGAGGTCATCCGGCACGCCCTGGGTGAGGGGATCGAGTCGCTCCTCATCGGACTGGGCGGCTCCGCCTCCACGGACGGCGGCGCAGGGGCGCTCGCAGCGCTCGGCCTCGACCTGCTCGACGCGGACGGCTCACTGCTCGCCGACGGAGGCGGTGCGCTGGCCGAGCTCGACCGGATCGGGACCGAGCGACTGCTCCCACCGCCGCCGGGGGGCGTCGTCCTCCTCGCCGACGTCACAGCCCCGCTTCTCGGACCGGGTGGCGCGGCCGCCGTCTTCGGCCCGCAGAAGGGTGCAGGCCCGGGCGACATCCGCGCGCTCGAAGCCGGTCTCGCGCGCTTCTCGACGCTGCTGGGCGGTCAGGCGGACGCCACGGGCGCCGGTGCCGCCGGCGGCACCGCCTACGGGCTCGCCGCGGTGTGGGACGCCCGGGTCGAGTCCGGCGCCCGCCGGATCCAGGCCCTCACCGGTCTCGAGGAGGCGATCGCCGTCGCGGATGTCGTGCTCACCGGCGAGGGGCGCTTCGACGCGACCTCGCTGACCGGCAAGGTCGTCGGCGAGGTGCTCGATCTCGCCGCAGGGCATGGCGTGCGCACGGGTGTCATCGCGGGGCAGGTCGCGGCGGGTCCGGATGCCGCGACCACCGATGCCTGGACGCGCTCGCTCTCGGAGCTCGCCGGCACGGCGGAGGCCGCCATCGCCGACCCGGTGCGGTACCTCGAGCGGGCGGGTCGGGAGGCGGCAGGGTACTTCGGGGCGGGTTTCGATACGCCCGCTGCGCCCGAGCGTCGAGACGACGCTCGGCGCTGACTGCACGCGAAGGCCAGAAATGGCCTTCGCCCTCGTGTGCAGCGCGCTCAACCGGCGGAATGACCGCGCGAGCTACTCGACCGGCGGGGTGATATCCGTTGGTCGAGTGCCGCCGAAGGCGGTGTATCGAGACCGCTCGGAGTCATCACGGATTGCCGGAGTGCGCCTCGAGGAAGTCGTAGAGCTCGGTGTCGTCCACGCCGGGGAACGTTCCTGATG
>JBIQHP010000076.1:0-10191 GCA_044508495.1 Clavibacter sp. | reverse complement strand
CGTGGGGATACCAGGACTTGAACCTGGGACCTCTTCGTTATCAGCGAAGCGCTCTAACCGCCTGAGCTATATCCCCGTGAGGCAGATACGAGAGTATCGCACCGGCCTTGCGATCAGGTAATCGCTCTAGTTGTTCGTGAAGCCGACGAGCAGGCCGCCCGTGATGCGCACGCTCAGGTTGTAGAGCGCCGAGGCGATCGCCCCGAGCGCCGTCCCGATGATGACGCTCAGAACGGCGACGACGACCGTGAACAGCATGACCTTCGCGAGCGAGAAGCTGTCGAGCACGTTGAACGTCGCGTCGCCCAGGATGTCGACCATGATGTCGGTGAGCTGCCCGAAGATCCCCGTCGAGTTCAGCACGATCCAGATGAGGAAGGTCGCGACGACCTCGACGATCCCGATGCACAGCGAGATCAGGAACGACAGCTTGACCGCCGACCAGAAGTCGATGTACACGAGCTTCAGGCGAACCTGCTTGGTTGCGGTCGCCCGCTGCGACTTGCGCTGGAGTTTCTCCGCGACGCTACTCATCTACTGTTTCGTCCTTCCCGACCCGGTCCGCATCCGTCCCGGCCTCGACCACGGCGTCCGCACCGCTGCCCTCATCCTCGGTCTGGCCTTCCAGGTTCCGTTCACTGTTCTTAGCGATGGCGATGATCTTGTCGTCGTCCGCGAACCGGGCGAACACGACACCCATGGTGTCACGACCCTTGGCCGGCACTTCGGCCACGGCAGAGCGTACCACCTTGCCGCTGGCAAGAACCACAAGGACCTCGTCGTCCTCCTCGACGATGAGGGCGCCGGCGAGATCGCCCCGCGCCTCCTGGAGCTTCGCCACCTTGATGCCGAGTCCGCTGCGGCCCTGGGGGCGGTACTGCTCGACCGCGGTGCGCTTCGCGAAACCGCCCTCCGTGACGACGAAGACGTACCCGTCGTCGGCGACCACGGATGCGCCGAGCAAGCGGTCCCCGTCCCGGAAGTGCATGCCGATGACGCCCGAGGTCGCCCGGCCCATCGGCCGCAGGGCCTCGTCGTCCGCGCGGAACCGCAGCGACATCCCCTTGCGCGAGACGAGCAGGATCTCGGAGGTCTCCTCGACGAGCAGGGCCGACACGAGCTCGTCGTCGTCGCGCAGGTTGATCGCGATGACACCGCCGGAGCGGTTCGTGTCGTACTCGGTGAGCAGCGTCTTCTTGACGAGGCCGTCGCGCGTCGCGAGCACGAGGTAGGTGGCCGCCTGGTAGTCGGTGATGTCGAGGATCTGCGCGATCTCCTCCTCCGGCTGCAGCGCGAGGAGGTTGGCGACGTGCTGCCCCTTGGCGTCACGCCCCGCCTCCTGCAGCTCGTAGGTCTTCGCGCGGTAGACCCGGCCCTTGTTGGTGAAGAACAGCAGCCAGTGGTGGGTCGTCGTGACGAAGAAGTGCTCGACGACGTCGTCCGCCCTCAGCTGTGCGCCCTTGACCCCCTTGCCGCCTCGGTGCTGGCTGCGGTAATGGTCGCTGCGCGTGCGCTTGACGTAGCCGTCGCGCGTGACCGTGACGACCATCTCCTCCTCGGGGATGAGATCCTCGACGTCCATGTCGCCGTCGAACCCGAAGAGGATCTCGGTGCGGCGATCGTCGCCGAAGCGATCGATGATCTCGGTGAGCTCCTCGCTCACGATGTCCCGCTGGCGCTGCGGCTTCTTCAGGATGTCCTTGTACTCGGCGATGAGCCGTTCGAGCTCGGCGGCCTGCTCCTGGATCTTCTGCCTCTCGAGCGCCGCGAGCCTGCGCAGTTGCAGATTGAGGATCGCACTCGCCTGCAGCTCGTCGACCTTGAGGAGCTTCATGAGCCCGTCGCGGGCCTCCTCCACCGTGGGCGAGCGGCGGATGAGCGCGATGACCTCGTCGAGCGCGTCGAGCGCCTTGAGATAGCCGCGCAGGATGTGGGCATCCGCCTCGGCCTTGTTGAGCCGGAACCGCGTGCGCCGCACGATGACGTCGATCTGGTGCTCGACCCAGAGGGTGATGAAGCTGTCGACCGGGAGCGTGCGCGGGATGCCGTCGACGATCGCGAGCATGTTCGCGCCGAAGTTCTCCTGCAGCTGGGTGTGCTTGTAGAGGTTGTTGAGCACGACTTTCGCGACCGCGTCGCGCTTGAGGACGATCACGAGGCGCTGACCGGTGCGTCCCGAGGTCTCGTCCCGGATGTCGGCGATCCCCGAGATCTTCCCCTCCTTGACGAGCTCGGCGATCTTGAGGGCGAGGTTGTCGGGGTTGACCTGGTAGGGCAGCTCGGTCACGACGAGGCACTGCCGGCCCTGGAGCTCCTCGACGTTGATGACGGCGCGCATCGTGATCGAGCCGCGCCCGGTACGGTAGGCGTCCTGGATGCCCTTGACCCCGAGGATCTGCGCGCCGGTCGGGAAGTCCGGCCCCTTGATGCGCTCGAGCAGCGCGGCCACGAGCTCCTCCTGGCTCGCCTCCGGGTTCGCGAGATGCCAGAGCGCGGCGGCTCCGACCTCGCGCAGATTGTGCGGCGGGATGTTCGTCGCCATGCCGACCGCGATGCCCACCGAGCCGTTGACGAGCAGGTTGGGGAAGCGGCTCGGGAGCACGAAGGGCTCCTGCGTGCGCCCGTCGTAGTTGTCCTGGAAGTCGACGGTCTCCTCTTCGATGTCACGCACCATCTCGAGCGCGAGCGGAGCCATCTTCGTCTCGGTGTACCGCGGGGCGGCCGCACCGTCGTTGCCCGGCGAGCCGAAGTTGCCCTGACCGAGCGCGAGCGGGTAGCGCAGGCTCCACGGCTGGACGAGCCGCACGAGCGTGTCGTAGATCGAGGCGTCGCCGTGCGGGTGGAACTGGCCCATGACCTCGCCGACCACGCGCGTGCTCTTGGAGAACGCCTTGTCGGGCCGGTATCCGCCGTCGTACATGGCGTAGATCACCCGGCGGTGCACGGGCTTGAGCCCGTCGCGCACCTCGGGGAGTGCACGCCCCACGATGACGCTCATCGCGTAGTCGAGGTAGCTGCGCTGCATCTCGAGCTGAAGGTCGACCTGCTCGATCTTGTCGTGCGCGTGGTCGATCTCACGGCCCGCGATCTGGGGCTCTACCGGCTCCGCGGTGTCTGGTTCGTCTGCCATGGGTTCCCTAATCTTGCGGTCCGCTGGTTTCGATACGCGCGCTGTGCGCGCTACTCAACCGGCGGGAGTCATCAAATGTCGAGGAAGCGAACGTCCTTGGCGTTCTTCTGGATGAAGTTCCGGCGCGACTCGACGTCGTCGCCCATGAGCGTCGAGAAGGTCTCGTCGGCCGCGAGCGCGTCGTCGAGCGTGACCTGCATGAGCGTTCGCGTCTCGGGGTTCATCGTCGTCTCCCACAGCTCCTGGTAGTCCATCTCGCCGAGGCCCTTGTAGCGCTGGATGCCGTTCTCCCTGGGAACCCGCTTCCCTGCCGCGATACCGTCGGCGAGCAGGGCGTCGCGCTCCTGATCCGAGTAGACGTACTCGTGAGGGGAGTTCGTCCACTTGAGCCGGTAGAGCGGAGGCTGCGCGAGGTACACGTAGCCGAGGTCGATGAGCGGGCGCATGTAGCGGAACAGCAGCGTCAGCAGCAGGGTCGTGATGTGCTGTCCGTCGACATCCGCGTCGGCCATGAGGACGATCTTGTGATACCTGGCCTTGTCGGGGTCGAAGTCCTCGCCGATGCCCGCGCCGAACGCGGTGATCATCGCCTGCACCTCGTTGTTGGCGAGTGCCCGGTCGAGTCTCGCCTTCTCGACGTTGAGGATCTTGCCGCGGAGCGGGAGGATCGCCTGAGTCTCCGGATTGCGGCCCTGAACGGCGGAGCCCCCGGCCGAGTCGCCCTCGACGATGAAGATCTCCGAGAGACTCGGGTCGCTGCTCGAGCAGTCGCGCAGCTTTCCTGGCATGCCGCCCGACTCGAGGAGCCCCTTGCGCCTCGTCTGCTCGCGCGCCTTGCGCGCCGCCATCCGTGCCGCCGCCGCCTGGATCGACTTGCGGATGATGTCCCGCGCCTGCGTGGGGTTGCGGTCGAACCAGTCGCCCAGCTGATCGCCGGTGATGCGCTGCACGAAGCTCTTCGCCTCGGTGTTGCCGAGCTTGGTCTTGGTCTGGCCCTCGAACTGCGGCTCGGCGAGCTTGACCGAGATGACCGCGGTGAGCCCCTCGCGGATGTCGTCGCCGGTGAGGTTCTCGTCCTTCTCCTTGAGGATCGCCTTGTCGCGCGCGTACTTGTTGACGAGCGTCGTGAGCGCGGCGCGGAAGCCCTCCTCGTGGGTTCCGCCCTCGTGGGTGTTGATCGTGTTCGCGTAGGTGTGCACGCTCTCCTGGTAGGCGTTCGTCCACTGCATCGCGATCTCGACCGAGATCTTGCGCTCGGTGTCCTCCGACTCGAAGGAGATGATCTCCTGGTGGATGGGCTCGACCTTCTTGGCCGAGTTGAGGTACTCGACGTAGTCGACGAGCCCCTTCTCGTAGAGGTAGGTGACCGAGACGGGCTCCCCCATGCCCTCGAGATCGCGCTCGTCGACGAGGCTGATCGAGAGTCCCTTGTTGAGGAAGGCGACCTGCTGGAACCGCGCGCGCAGGGTCTCGAAGTCGAACTCGATGGTCTCGAAGGTCTCGGCACTCGGCCAGAAGGTGATGATCGTGCCCGTCCCCTCGACCGCCTCCTCCTGCTTGAGGGGCGCCTGGGGGATGCCATGCCGGTACTCCTGGCGCCAAGCGTGTCCTGTGCGATGCACCTCGACGTCCAGCCGGCTCGACAGCGCATTGACCACGGAGACGCCGACGCCGTGCAGACCGCCGGAGACCGAGTATCCGCCCCCGCCGAACTTGCCTCCGGCGTGCAGGATGGTCATGACCACCTCGACGCTCGACTTCTTCTCCTGCTTGTTCTGGGCGACCGGGATGCCGCGGCCGTTGTCGACGACCCGGATGCCGCCGTCCTTCGTCATCGTGACGACGATCTCGTCGCAATACCCGGCCAGCGCCTCGTCGACCGAGTTGTCGACGACCTCGTAGACGAGGTGATGGAGGCCGCGAGGGCCGGTGGACCCGATGTACATGCCGGGGCGCTTGCGCACCGCCTCAAGGCCTTCGAGAACCTGGATCTGGTCGGCGCCGTAACTGTCGTCAGGCTCGGAGGTCTTGGACTTTGCTGACATGAATGAATCGGGCTCCTGCCTGGTGTTTTCTTCGGGCTCCGCTCCTGTGCCAGTAGCTGCCTCGACGACCATCCGATTCTATCAAAGGACGTCTCCCCGAACGTCGAATTCGGCCACCTGGGGACTTTAATTCGCTGCGGTCACCTCTTTTGCCCTGTCAACCGTAAGTATCGCGCGGGCCGCGCCCTGGAATTGATCTGGGACCCTTTTTCCAGGAGGGGGCACCCGGCCCATCGAAGCGCAGGGTCTGGATGCCCGCATCCGGATAGCGCTGGGCGATGTGGGTGAGGATCTGCGTACGCATGAGCCGCAGCTGCGTCGCCCAGGCCGTGGAGTCGCAGGAGACGGTGAGCACGCCCTCCTCGATTCCGACCGGGGAGGAGTGATCGGCCGTCTCGGCGCCGACGACCTCCTTCCACGAGGCGAGAAGCTCCGACCGTGCGAGCGGGGAGTTCCAGCCGAGTCGCGTCGTGAGCGCCTCGACGACATCGGCGATGCCCTGAGGGTCCCGCCCCTCCCCGAACGGTGCGCTCGACCCGGGCTCCCGCTTCGACCGCCGACGCGCGTCGCGCGAGGTCGCCGAGGCGTCGCCGAAGACCCGCCGGAAACGCTCGAAGACCGCGATGTGCTCCGCGGGCGGCGGATCGGGGGTCATGAGGTCCTTCCTCCGCTCACGATTCTGCCTCCCTCGATCCCGATCGTGCGCCGGGCGAGCTGCTCGGGCACGTCTCCCCGCACGGCGGCGGTGACGAGCACCTGCTCGAAGTCGGCGACCGCAGCGGCGAGCCGCGTGCGGCGCGACTCGTCGAGCTCCGCGAACACGTCGTCGAGGATGAGGATCGGGTCCCCCGCCGCCGACTCCCGCCGCAGCACCGCGGCCGAGGCGAGCTTGAGCGAGAGGGCGAAGGACCAGGACTCGCCGTGGCTCGCGTATCCGCGTGCCGGCATCCCGTTGAGCTCGAGCACGAGGTCGTCGCGATGCGGTCCGACGAGAGTGACCCCGCGGTCGAGCTCGCTCCGGCGGAGCCGGTCGAGCGACTCGCGGAACTTCGCCGTCACCTCGACCGGGTCGAGAGCGTCAGCGGAGAGCGGCGATCCATCCTCGACATCCGGGTCGCCTCCCAGAACGGTGAGCCGGCTCGCGAGCGCAGCATGATGATCGTCGCCGGCGACCGCGACATAGGCCGCGGAGACCTCGGGCTGCAACTCGGCGACGAGCCGGCCGCGGGCTTCGATGAGCTCGGCTCCGAGCGCGATGAGCCGCTCGTCCCAGATCTCGAGGGTTCCGAGCTGCCCCTCGCGCACCCCGGACGATCTGGCCGACTTGAGCAGCGAATTGCGCTGTCGCAGCACCCGGTCGTAGTCGGCCATGACGGCGGACATCCGCGGAGCCCGCAGCACGAGCAGCTCGTCCAGGAAGCGGCGGCGCCCCGCGGGCTCTCCTCGCACGAGAGCCAGGTCCTCGGGTGCGAAGAGGACGGTCGAGGCGTACTTCGGCAGTTCTCGCGTCTTGATCTCGGCACGATTGAGCATCGCCCGGTTCGCGCCGACCCGGTTGAGCTGGACCTCCAGGAGAATCTCCCGCTCGTCGTGCCGGAGCCGCGCGCGGATGACGGCCGCATCGGAGCCCTGCCGGATCATCGCCTGCTCGGAGGAGACCCGGTGCGAGCCGAGCGTGCTCAGATAGCCGAGCGACTCGACGAGATTCGTCTTGCCCTGTCCATTGCTTCCGACGACGAGATTCGGTCCGGGTCCGAACTCCACCTCGGCCGACTCGTAGTTGCGGAAATCGGTGAGGGCGAGTGCCGCGACGATCACGGCACTCGTGCGGTACTGCGGACGGACATCCGCTCAATCCGCCTTCTTGACCGCGTGTCCGCCGAACTGGTGACGCAGGGCCGCGACCGCCTTCATCGCCGGGGACTCGTCGCCCTGGCGCGACACGAACCTGGCGAAGATGGACGCGGAGATCGCCGGCATGGGGACGGCGTTGTCGATGGCTTCCTCGAGAGTCCAGCGGCCCTCGCCCGAGTCCTCGACGTAGCCTTCGATCTCTTCGAAGTCGGGGTCCTGCTCGAGGGCACGGACGAGCAACTCGAGCAGCCACGATCGCACGACGGTGCCGCGCTGCCAGGCCTTGAAGGTGCCTGTTACATCTTTGATGAGATCTTCTCTTTTATCGAGGAGCTCGTAGCCTTCGGCGAAGGCCTGCATGAGGCCGTACTCGATGCCGTTGTGCACCATCTTGGCGTAATGTCCGGCCCCGACCGGACCGACGTGGACGAAACCCTCCTCGCGCGGTCCCTCCGGACGAAGTGCGTCGAAGATCGGCATCGCTCGCGCGACGTTCTCCGCCGTCCCGCCGACCATGAGACCGTAGCCGTTCTCGAGACCCCAGATCCCGCCGGAGACGCCGGCGTCCATGAACCCGACCGACTTCGCGGCCGCGAGTTCGTCATGCCGGGCGTCCTCGGTGAAGCGTGAGTTCCCGCCGTCGATCACGAGATCACCCGGCTCGAGGAGTTCGACGAGCTCCGCGACGACCGAATGCGTGATGTCGCCGGCCGGGACCATGACCCACACGATGCGCGGAGCCGGGATCGCCGAGACGAGCCCGGCCAGGTCGGCGACATCCGAGACCCCCGGATTCGTGTCGAACCCGGTGACCTCGATGCCGTGGCTGAGCAGCCTGTTCCGCATGTTGCCGCCCATCCTGCCGAGACCGACCAGGCCGATGTGCATCGCCATCCCTCCTTCGCCGAGACCGGGACTCAGCGCAGCAGCAGGTTCGGCTGCAGCAGGTACTTGTAGTTGTCGGCGCCCGGCTGGTCCTTCGAGGTCTGGCTCGTGATGAGGACCGGCCCGGGCTTGTTCGGGTTGTCGGTCTTCGTGAACGAGATCCGTACGAACTCCGAGTGCACGGCGCCGAGACCGTCGAGCAGGAACTGCGGCTTGAGCGAGACGACGGTGTCGGCGCCATTGAGGTGCCCGTCGATCGTCTCGGATGCCTGAGCCTGCTCCGAGCCGATGGCCTCGAGAGTCACGCCGTCGATCGTGAAGGTGAAGCGCAGAGCCGCCTCGCGCTCGAGCACGAGCGACACCCGTCGCACGGCCTCCATGAGGTCCGCCGTGTTCATGACCGCGTAGTTGTCGGCCGACTCGGGGAAGAGCCGGCGCACCGGCGGGAAGTTGCCCTTGATGAGGAGTGAGGTCACGGTCTTGTCGTCCGCGCTGAAGGCGATGAGCTCCCGCTCGTCCGTGCTCGTGATGGCGACGGCGATCGTTCCGCTGTGACCGAAGGTCTTGCCGATCTCGGTGAGCGTACGGGCAGGGACCAACGCTGTCAGCGGCTCCGCACCCTTCGCGCCGGATGCCTCCCAGTCGATCTCGCGGATGGCCACACGATAGCGATCGGTCGCCACGAGACTCAGGCTGTTCTCGCCGGCCTCGAGCTGCACGCCCGTGATCACCGGGGTCACGTCGTCGCGACTCGCCGCCACCGCGACCTGCGAGACCGCGGTGGCAAAGGCCTCGGCCGGCAGCATCCCGGTCTTCTCGGGGACGACCGGAAGCGTCGGATACTCCTCGACCGGCATGCTCAGGAGGGTGAAGTTCGCTGAGCCGCACTTGACCGAGACCTTCGAGCCGTCGGTCTCGAAGTGCACGGGAGCGTTCGGGAGTCGGCTCGCGATGTCGGCGAGAAGGCGTCCCGATACGAGGATGCGGCCGCCGTCCTCGACGTCGGCCGCGATCGTGGCCTGGGTCGACACCTCGTAGTCGAACGACGAGAGGGTGAGCCCGGCATCCGCGGCGTCGATGAGAACGCCGCTCAGGATCGGAAGGGTCGTGCGTTGGGGAAGCATCTTGACGGCGAAGGAGACGGCCTCGCTGAAGACGTCACGATTGACTTGGAACTTCATGGTCACCTCTGTCGTTGCGAACGCGGCCCGGGCCTTAATACTGGCACAGCTCCCCAAACGCGGGGGTAAGGGTTATCTTCTCCCCCTTCATTCTTTAAAGAACTCATGACATTAACCGCTGTGGGAAGTGTGGAGAACGAGCCGTGCGTCATCCGGCACAGGGTAACTACAACGGTGTGAGATGTGGAGGCGCTGTCGATTCGATCGTGAAGGCGTGATTCGACCGTGGTGATCCTCGCTCGACCGCTCACAGCATCGGCGTGGAATTGCACAACACCGAGATAGTTCTCCACAAGTTATTCACATGTGAGGAGTTCGATGGTCACGACTTGTTGTAGCGGTGATTCTGCTTGATGCGGCTCGTGAGCTCGGTCACCTGGTTGTAGATCGAGCGACGCTCCTTCATGAGCTCGCTGATCTTCTTGTTCGCGTACATGACCGTCGTGTGGTCCCGGTTCCCGAAGAGCTGGCCGATCTTCGGCAGGGACAGGTTCGTGAGCTCACGGCACAGATACATCGCGATCTGGCGCGCGGTCGCGACCGCCTGTGACCGCGAGGATCCGTAGAGATCGTCGACGGTGAGCTTGAAGTACTCGGCCGTGTGATTGATGATGTCGACCGGCGCGATGACGTTGTCCTCGTCGAGCGTGATGAGGTCCTTGAGAACCGTTTGCACGAGCGAGAGGTCGACCGGCGTCTTGTTGAGGCTCGAGAACGCAGTCACCCTGATGAGGGTTCCCTCGAGCTCACGGATGTTCGAGGACACCTTCGAGGCCATGTACTCGAGGATGTCGTCGGGGACCTGGAGGCGCTCGCTCTGAGCCTTCTTGCGAAGGATGGCGATACGCGTCTCGAGGTCGGGCGCCTGCACATCGGTGATGAGACCCCACTCGAAGCGGGACCGCATCCGGTCCTCGAACCCGGTGAGATGCTTCGGCGGCAGATCGCTCGTGATGACGACCTGCTTGTTGTGGTCGTGGAGCGTGTTGAAGGTGTGGAAGAAGGCCTCCTGAGTCGAGTCCTTTCCCTGTAGGAACTGGATGTCGTCGATGAGAAGGATGTCGATCTCGCGATAGCGCGACTGGAAGACGGAGGC
>JBIQHP010000075.1:7254-10268 GCA_044508495.1 Clavibacter sp. | reverse complement strand
GCATCCCGCATCGCGACGAGGTCGACGACGCAGGGGACGCCGGTGAAGTCCTGCAGGAGCACCCGGGCCGGGGTGTACTGGATCTCGGCGCCGTGGTCGGCGGACGGGTCCCACTCGGCGACCGCGCGCACCTGGTCGGCGGTCACGAGCCTGCCGTCCTCGTTCCGGAGGAGGTTCTCGAGCAGCACCTTGAGGCTGTAGGGGAGGCGCTCGGCGCCCGGGACGGCATCCAGCCGGAAGATCTCGTAGATCGTGCCGCCGACCGTGAGATCCGCGCGCGCACCGAAACTGTTCATGACTCACTCCTCCGACTGGCCGCCGGGGAGTTCTCACCGCCGGCGGTGATCCTCTCCCCATCGTCCGCTGTTCCTCCTGGGGTGTCAACGCGAGCGGTCGGCGAACAACGAGGACGTCCGAGTAATAGGCTGGAACCTGAGCGGTCCATGAAAGCGAGGCCCGAATGGCGGACACACGACGTCCGGCTGGAGCCAGGAAGACCGCGAAGCAGGAGGGCGATTCCCCCGAGGTGCTTCGCGGGTACTACGAGCAGATGGTTCTCGTGCGCGAGTTCGAACTGCGTGCGAGCGAGATGTACGCGAGGGCGAAGATCGGCGGCTACTGCCACCTCAACCTCGGCGAGGAGGCGACGGTCGTCGGCCTCATGGCCGCGCTGCGGCCCACCGACTACCTCTTCACGACCTACCGCGACCACGGCTACGCGCTCGTGCGCGGCATGGAGCCGGGGCCGGTCATGGCCGAGCTCTTCGGCAAGTCGACCGGCGTCGTCGGCGGGCGCGGCGGTTCGATGCACATGTTCGACCTCGAGCGGCGGATGATGGGCGGCTACGGCATCGTCGGCGGCCAGATCCCCCTGGCGACGGGCGCCGCGTTCGCGATCGACTACCGCAGCAAGGCGGGGAAGAGCGCCGAGGCCGTCCTGTGCCTCATGGGCGACGCGACGACCAACATCGGGGCGTTCCACGAGTCGCTCAACCTCGCCGGTCTCTGGAACCTCCCGATCGTCTACGTCATCGTCAACAACCGGCTCGGCATGGGCACCCCCGTCGAGAAGGCTTCCGCCGAGCCCGATCTCTACAAGCGCGGCTCGGCCTACCGGATCCCCGGTGTGCGCGTCGACGGGGACGATCCCGTCCTCGTGCGGGATGCGGCGCTCGCCGCCCTCGAGAAGGCGCGCGTCGACCGTCGGCCGAGCATCCTCGAGACCATGAGCTTCCGGCTCAAGGGCCACTCCGTCGTCGACCCGGCGCGCTATCGCTCGAAGGAGGACAACGAGGAGGCGCAGGCGAACGACCCGGTGCCCGCCTTCCGCAACCGACTCGTCAAGGCGGGCGTGCTCGACGAGAAGGCGGCCGACGGCATCCACGCGGCTGCGGAGAAGGCCGTGACGGAGGCAGTGGAGTTCGCCGACGCGAGCCCGGACCCCTCGCCGTCCGAGCTCTTCGACGCGGTCTACGCCACCGACGTCGCGAACGCCTCCCGGGCCTACCCCGGCGACCCGGTGATGGTGGCGTCATGACCGAGATGACCTACCGCCAGGCGCTCAACGAGACGCTGCGCGCCGAGCTGACCCGCGACGAGAACGTGTATCTCATCGGCGAGGAGATCGGAGTCTTCGAGGGCTCGTACAAGATCACCGCCGGGCTGCTCGCCGAGTTCGGGCCGAAGCGCGTCGTCGACGCGCCGATCGCCGAGGAGGGCTTCACCGGCGTCGCGATCGGCTCGGCCATGCTGGGCCTGCGCCCCGTCGTCGAGATCATGACGCTCAACTTCTCGCTCATCGCGATCGATCAGATCGTGAACCACGCCGCCAAGATGTACGGGATGTTCGGGGGCAGGGTCAGGGTGCCCATGGTCATCCGGACGCCCGGCGGCGGCGGCCAGCAGCTCGCGGCCACGCACTCGCAGAACCTCGAGGTCTGGTACGCGCACATCCCCGGCCTCAAGGTCGTCGCACCGTCGACCCCGGCCGACGCCAAGGCGCTGCTCACGGCGGCGATCCGCGACGACGACCCCGTGCTGTTCCTCGAGAACCTCGGGCTCTACAACACCAAGGGCGAGGTCCCGGACGGCGAGCAGGTCGCCGAGATCGGCAAGGCCGCCATCGCCCGCGAGGGCACCGACCTCACGGTCGTGAGCTACTCGCGCGGGATGGTCACGGCCCTGGAGGTCGCCGAGCAGTTCGCCGCGGAGGGCGTCTCGATCGAGGTCGTGGACCTGCGCAGCCTTCGCCCGCTCGACCGCGAGACGGTGTGCGCCTCGGTGCGGAAGACCAGCCGGGCGGTCGTCTTCGAGGACGACATGCTCAGCTACGGGATCGGCGCCGAGATCTCCGCGACGATCGGCGAGGGCGTCTTCGACTGGCTCGACGCCCCGGTGCGGCGGGTCGCCGCCGCCGAGGTCCCCCTGCCGTATGCGAAGCCGCTCGAGCTCGCGGCGATGCCGGATGCCGCGGCGCTCACGAGGGTCGTCCGCGAGACGCTCGACGCGAGCGCATACCGGAAGTAGGAGGCTGCCATGTCTGAGGTTGTGATGCCGCGTCTGTCGGACACGATGGAGGAGGGCGAGCTCTCCAAGTGGCTCAAGAACGTCGGGGACCCGGTCGCCAAGGGCGACATCCTCGCCGAGATCGAGACCGACAAGGCGACGATGGATCTCGAGGCCTTCGAGGCCGGCGTGCTCGAGCAGCAGCTCGTCGCGGCCGGAACCGTCGTGCCGATCGGCACCCCCGTCGCGGTCATCGGCAACGGGACCGCCGCGAAGGCCGCGCCCGCTGCCGGTGCTCCGGCCGCGGAAGAGCCGCCGGAGTCGGCGTCTCGGAACCAGGCCCCGGAGCCCGACCGACGGCCGGGACGGCCGCCGGCGCTGGCGTCGCGGCAGAGTCCAGAGATGGACTCTGCTCCCAGCTCCACCGCGCGCACCTCCCCCCTCGCCCGCAAGATCGCGAAGGAGCACGGCATCGACCTCGCGAACGTCACGGGGACGGGGACCCAGGG
>JBIQHP010000075.1:0-7154 GCA_044508495.1 Clavibacter sp. | reverse complement strand
AGGTCAACGAGGCGCTCGCCGCCCAGGGTGCGAAGGCGAGTGTCAACGACGTCATCGTGCGCGCGGTCGCGGTCGTGCTGCGGCAGCATCCGGAGGCCAACGCGAGCTGGGTCGATGACACGGAAGGGCAGGCCGTCGTCCGGCACGCGCACGTCAACGTCGGCATCGCGGTCGCGACCGACGCCGGGCTGCTCGTGCCGGTCATCCGGGACGCCGATCGCAAGTCGCTCCGGCAGATCGCCGCCGAGACCGTCGAGCTCGCCGAGAAGGCCCGCGCCGGCAAGCTCGGAATCGACGAGATGACCGGTGGCACCTTCAGCATCTCCAACCTCGGCATGTTCGGCATCGACCAGTTCACCGCCGTCATCAACCCGCCCGAGGCGGCGATCCTCGCGGTCGGCGCGGCGAGTCCGGTCCCCGTGCTGCGCGACGGCGTGCTCGTCGATGTCCCGAAGCTCAAGATCACGCTCACGGTCGACCACCGCGTCATGGACGGCGCGGTCGCAGCAGCGTTCCTGAAGGATCTCGTCGGAGTCTTGGAGCAGCCGCTGCGCATCATGCTCTGAGCCCGGCGTCGGACCCCGCCGGCGGGGCGGCATCCGGATGCCGTGGTCGCCGCCCTCTGCCTCGACGGGGGAGGAGCCGGCATTTTTCACGAGGTCTCGAAGGTGACAGCGGCTTCGACTCGCCCATAACCTACCGGCATGGCAACGGAGAAGCTGGCAGATCCGGAGCCGGCCGGCTCGTACTCGATTCGAGATCGACTTGCCACCGCGGTGAGGAAGCTTCCTCCGGGAGCATTCGCCTTCGTGATGGCCACCGGTATCGTCGCCGCCGCGTTCTCTCTCGTCGGGCAGCCGACCATCACGGTGATCCTGTTCGTGATCGCCGTCTTCGGGCTTCTCGTGCTCATGGTCTCACTGACCTGGCGGATCATCCGGCACTGGGATCTCGTCCGCGCCGATGCGCGCAATCCCGCCATCGCCTTCGGCTATGCCACCATCGTCGCAGCCCTCAACGTCGTCGGCGCCCTGTTCTTCTCCTTCGCCCCCATGATGACCGTCATTCTGCTCTGCGTCAGTTTTCCGTTCTGGCTCGTGCTCACCTATGGGATAGCGGCCGCGATGATGCTGGGGCCGCAGGATCACGGACCCCCGGCTGCCAAGGCGAACGGAAGCTGGTTCATCTGGGTCGTCGCGACGCAATCGCTGTCCGTCGTGACGGGCATCATCGACCAGGGGCTCGGAACGAACATCCTTGGAGTGATCGCCGTCGGGATGTGGAGCGTCGGGGTCGTGCTCTATATCCTGTTGACCGTCATCATCACCCTGCGGCTATTGACGACCACTCAGGACGCGTTCGGCGTGCGCCCTACCTACTGGGTCTACATGGGGGCGACCGCGATCACGGTCTACGCCGGATGGTCGATACTGAGTCTCCTCGGCGACCTGCCCATCATGAAGGCCACTCACGACTTCATCTCGGGCTTCACCTTCATGCTGTGGGCATTCGGGGTCTGGTGGATTCCCGTGCTGGTGATCTTCGGACTGTGGCGACACGCGGTGAGGCGCTACCCGGTTCGTTACGAGTCCGAGCTGTGGAGCATGGTGTTCCCCCTCGGCATGTTCTCGGTGGCCAGTATCCACATCGGCCGTCTCCTGGGGCTTCCGGTGGTGCATGACATGGGCGTGATCTGCACCTGGATCGCCGGGGTGGCGTGGCTGGTCGTGACGGCGCTCATGCTGTGGTCGGCGGCGCACAAGCACGTGGAGACCACCACGGAGCAGATCGCTCAGAGACTGTGACGACCGCTTCCGGATAGACTTGCTGCGGCTCCCCGTGTGGCGCCATCCAGGCCAACTCCCCCAGGGCGGAGACGCAGCAAGGGTAACCGGGCTCTGGCGGGTGCGCGGGGAGCCGCTGCATTTTTCGGCCAGGCGCCTTCGGCGCGGTCGATGCCTCGCTTCGCTCGGCCGACTCCCGGGTCGGCTCCCTGGGACGCCCGTAAGCTGGGTGGGTGGCCCGCTCCATCTACATCACCTCGGCCGAGGGCAATACGGGCAAGTCGACGATCGCCCTCGGCGTGCTCGACACCCTCACCCGTTCGATCGAGCGGGTCGGCGTCTTCCGGCCGGTCGCACGCTCCACGACCGAGCGCGACTACGTGCTCGAGCTGCTGCTCGCCCACGACGGCGTCGATCTCGACTACGAGCTGTGCGTCGGCGTCGGCTACGAGGAGGTCCACCACGACCCGGATGTCGCCCTCGCGACGATCGTCGAGCGCTTCAAGGCCGTCGAGGCACTGTGCGACGCGGTCGTCATCCTCGGCTCGGACTACACCGACGTCGGGACTCCGACCGAGCTCGGCTACAACGCGCGCATCGCCGCCAACCTCGACGCCCCCGTCGTGCTCGTGCTCGGCGGCCGGATCGGAGACCAGACGGAGGCGAGGGCCCCGGAAGCCCTGCGCCAGCTCGCGGAGGTCGCGACCGCCGAGCTCCACCACGAGCACGCGACGCTGCTCGCCGTCATCGCGAACCGGGCGGACCCCGATCGGCAGGACGAGATCCGAACGGCGATCGGCGCCGCCGTGCACGTCGGCGAGGGCGGGGACGGCGTGCCGGTGTGGACGGTGCCGGAGAACCCCGTGCTCGTCGCCCCGACCATGCGCTCCATCATGGAGGCCACCGAGGGCGCACTGCTCAAGGGCGACCCGGAGCTGCTGAGCCGGGAGGCGCTCGGCGTCGTCGTCGCGGCCATGGGCATGAACAACGTGCTCCCGAGGCTCATCGAGGGAGCGGTCGTCGTCGTGCCGGCCGACCGCACCGAAGTGCTGCTCGCCGTGCTCATGGCGAACGACTCCGGCACCTTCCCCTCCGTCGCCGGGATCGTGCTCAATGGCGGCTTCGAGCTGCCGGAGCCGATCGACCGGCTCATCGAGGGGATCCGGCCGACGCTGCCCATCATCCGGACCGAGCTCGGCAGCTACGACACGGTCGTGCGGATCACCCGCATCCGGCCCCGCCTGGCCGCCGACTCGCAGCGCAAGCTCGACACCGCCCGGGCGATGTTCGAGGAGAGCGTCGACGCCGACGAGCTGCTCGGACTGCTCGACGTCGAGCGCACCCCCGTCGTCACACCGCTCATGTTCGAGTACGGGCTCGTGGAGCGCGCGCGGGCCGACCGCCGGCACATCGTGCTGCCCGAGGGCGAGGACGACCGCATCCTGCGTGCCGCCGCGACCGTGCTGAGCCGCGGCATCGCCGACCTCACGATCCTCGGCGAGGAGATCGAGGTGCGCTCGCGGGCGATCGGGCTCGGGCTCGACATCCAGAAGGCGGCGGTGCTGAGCTCCTTCGACGACGTGCTGCGGCTCAAGTTCTCCGAGGAGTACCACCGGCTGCGAGCCCACAAGGGCGTCACGCTCGACCGGGCGCGCGACACCGTGACCGACCCTTCCTACTTCGGCACGCTCATGGTGCAGCTCGGGCTCGCCGACGGCATGGTCTCCGGCGCCGCGCACACGACGGCGCACACCGTGCGTCCGGCCTTCGAGATCATCAAGACGAAGGAGGGCGTCTCGGTCGTCTCGAGTGTGTTCCTCATGGCGCTCGCCGACCGTGTGCTCGTCTACGGGGACTGTGCGGTCATCCCGGATCCGACCGCCGACCAGCTCGCCGACATCGCGGTCTCCGCCTCCGAGACCGCGGTGCAGTTCGGCATCGAGCCGCGCATCGCGATGCTCTCCTACTCGACGGGAGAGTCGGGCACGGGGGCGGATGTCGACAAGGTCCGCGAGGCGACCGCGATGGTGCGCGAGCGGCTGGCCGGCATCCCGGTCGACGGGCCGATCCAGTACGACGCGGCGGCGGATGCGGCGGTCGCCCGGGCGAAGCTGCCGGAGTCCGAGGTGGCGGGCCGGGCCACCGTGTTCATCTTCCCCGACCTCAACACCGGCAACAACACCTACAAGGCGGTGCAGCGCAGCGCGGGCGCCGTCGCCATCGGACCGGTGCTGCAGGGGCTCCGGCTGCCGGTCAACGACCTCTCGCGAGGGGCGAGTGTGCAGGACATCGTCAACACGGTCGCGATCACCGCCATCCAGGCGCAGGCCTCGCGCGCATGAGCCGGGCGGCCTCGAAGCGGGTCCTGGTCGTCAACTCCGGCTCGTCCTCGCTCAAGTACCGGCTCATCGAGCTCGACGGCGAGCGCACCCTCGCGTCCGGCCTCATCGAGCGCATCGGGGAATCGCGGGGATCATCATCCGCTGCCTTCGTAACTGCGAAAGTCGAGTCGGCGGCAAGTAGTTCGGAGTCTCGGGTGTGGCGGGCGTCTATGGGCGGAGACTCCGAACCACTTGCCGCCGACGACCCGCGCGATGCCGTGCCCGACCATACCGCGGCGTTCAGGATCATGCTCAAGGGCCTCGAGGAGCAGGGCATCGACCTCGGGGAGCCGCTCGCGGCGATCGGGCACCGCGTGGTGCACGGCGGCGAGAGGTTCATCGAGCCCACCATCATCACGCCGGAGGTCAAGCGCGAGATCGCCGAGCTCTCCGTGCTCGCCCCGCTGCACAACCCACCGAATCTCACCGGCATCCTCGCGGCCGAAGCGGCCTTCCCCGGGGTTCCTCAGGTCGCCGTCTTCGACACGGCCTTCCATCGCACTCTGCCGCCCGTCGCCCGCACCTACGCGATCGACGCCGGCCTCGCCGAGCGGTACGGCATCCGGCGGTTCGGCTTCCACGGCATCTCGTTCGAGTACGTCTCCCGCGAGGCCGCACGCGCGCTCGGGCGCCCCCTCGCAGAGCTCAAGCTCATCGTGCTGCATCTCGGCAACGGCGCCTCGGCGACGGCGGTAGATGGGGGTCGTTCGAGGGAGACCTCGATGGGGATGACGCCGCTCGAGGGTCTCATGATGGGCACGCGCGGCGGCGACGTCGACCCCGGCGTGCTCCTCCACCTGCAGCGCGAAGGAGGCTTGTCGGCGGCCGAGCTCGACGACCTCCTCAACCACGGCAGCGGGCTGCTCGGACTCGGCGGCCACGGCGACATCCGGGACGTGCAGAAGGCCGCGGCCGACGGCGACGCGCGGGCGGCGCTCGCCCTCGAGGTCTACCTCCACCGCATCCGCGGCTATGTGGGCGCCTACCTCGCCCAGCTCGGGCGGGCGGATGCGATCGTCTTCACCGCGGGGGTCGGCGAGAACAACGCCGCCGTCCGGGCCGGTGCCCTGGCCGGCCTCGAGGGCTTCGGCATCCGAATCGACGCCGAGCGCAACGAGTCCCCGTCACGGGAGGTCCGGTGGATCTCGGCGGACGATGCGGCCATCGCCGTGCTCGTCATCCCCACGAACGAGGAGCTCGAGATCGCCCGCCAGGCGCTCGCGGCGGTCGCGGCGGGCTGATTCCGTCGGGTCCGCCTTCTCCCCGGTCCGGGCGGTGGAACGGCCCGGCATCCCGTCGGCGGCGCCCAGTAGCATGGGGTGGTGGTCACCGCCCTGTATCGCCGCTACCGGCCAGAGACGTTCGCCGAGCTCATCGGCCAGTCGCAGGTGACCGAGCCGCTCAGGACGGCGCTGCGCACCAACCGGGTCAATCACGCCTACCTGTTCAGCGGGCCTCGCGGATGCGGCAAGACGACGAGCGCGCGCATCCTGGCCCGCTGCCTCAACTGCGTCGAAGGACCGACGGACACCCCGTGCGGCACGTGCCCCTCGTGCGTCGAGCTCTCCCGTGACGGCGGTGGGTCGCTGGATGTCGTGGAGATCGACGCGGCCAGCCACAACGGCGTCGACGACGCCCGCGACCTGCGCGAGCGGGCGGTCTTCGCCCCCGCCCGCGATCGGTACAAGATCTTCATCCTCGACGAGGCCCACATGGTCACGCCCCAGGGCTTCAACGCGCTGCTCAAGATCGTCGAGGAGCCGCCGGAGCACATCAAGTTCATCTTCGCGACCACGGAGCCCGAGAAGGTCATCGGCACCATCCGGTCGCGCACCCACCACTACCCGTTCCGGCTCGTGCCGCCCGCGCAGATGCTCGAGTACGTGCAACAGCTGTGCGAGAGCGAGAAGGTGACGGTCGCCCCGGGCGTGCTGCCGCTCGTCGTGCGCGCCGGGGGCGGCTCGGTGCGCGACACGCTCTCGCTCCTCGACCAGCTCATCGCCGGCTCCGAGGGCGACGCGATCGAGTACGAGCGGGCCGTCGCCCTCCTCGGCTACACCCACTCCGCGCTTCTCGGCGAGGTCATCGACGCGATCGGCGCGCGGGACGCCGCGGCCGCGTTCTCGGCGGTCGACCGCGTCATCCAGACCGGCCAGGACCCGCGTCGCTTCGTCGAGGATCTCCTCGAGCGGCTGCGCGACCTCATCGTCGTGGGCGCCTTCAAGGAGGGAGCCGCCGGCGGGGCGGCTGCCGTGCTGCGCGGGATCCAGCAGGACGAGCTCGACCAGATGGCGGCGCAGGCCGCCCGCTTCGGCGAGGCGGAGCTCAGCAGGACCGCGGATGTCGTAGGCGCCGCGCTCGCCGAGATGACGGGGGCGACCTCGCCCCGGCTGCACCTCGAGCTCATGGTCGCGCGCGTTCTGGTTCCGGCGTCCGACGGCTCGGAGCGCGGGACGCTCGCACGGGTCGAGCGGCTCGAGCGGCGGGTCGGGGTCGAGCAGTCACCGCTCCCTGAGGAGCGCGAAGCGCGTCTCGAAGGGGGCCGAGCGGCATCGAGGGGGTCGTCGCGCGACGATTCGCCGCCGGTGGACGACTCGTCGCCTGAGGGACCGCTCCCCGAGGAGGCCGAAGGCCGTCTCGAAAGGGGCAAGCCGGCGACCACCGCCGCACCCGTCACCTTCCCGCAGCTCGCGGACGCCTGGCCCGAGATTCTCGAGATCGTCGGCAAGAAGAAGCGCGCAGCCTGGGCCGTCGCCTTCACCGCCAAGCCGATAGGACTCAAGGACGACGTGCTCGCCCTCGCGTTCCCCAGCCAGAACGATGTCGAGAACTTCAAGAAGCCGCAGGCCGCGGAGCAGAGCGTGAGCGAACTGCTGCGGCAGGCGATCATCGAGGTGCTCGGCATCCGGGTCAAGTTCATCGCGAAGGCGGATGCCGTCGCCGCGAAGAGCGCCGGCCCGGACCCCGCCGAGCCCGCGCCGGCCGAGCC
>JBIQHP010000074.1:6520-10436 GCA_044508495.1 Clavibacter sp. | reverse complement strand
TAGTCGGTCTGCTGCGTCTCCCAGGTGATGATGCCGTCCTTGACGTACACCTTCCACGAGCACGAGCCGGTGCAGTTCACCCCGTGGGTGGAGCGCACCTCCTTGTCGTGGGTCCAGCGGTCGCGGTAGAAGGAGTCGGCCTCGCGGCCGCCCTTCAGGAAGACCGACCGCAGATCCTCGGAGACCGTTCCCGGCCGGAGGAACCGGCCGAGTCCGAGCAGGGTGTCGGCAAGGATGTCGTCCGTGCCGGCTTTGACGTTCTTGCGAGTGCTCACGGCGGCTCCTGGTGTTGCCCGGGGCGCCCCGCGGTCGCGACAGCGTCCTGATTAGAGCCTGTTCGGAGACCCCCTGCGCCGCAAGGCCGGATGGCCGTGAAAAATGCCCCGAGACGGCCGTCGCACGACAGTCAGGGGGTGGCGGTCACGGTGTGAGTCAGCGGGTGGCGGTCGGGCGGATGCCGAGGTCGACCGTGCAGTCGTGCGGGCCGGCGAACGGGTGGAGCTCCCGCGCCTCGAGCGGCCCGTCCGCGAGCTCGAGCGCATCCTTGACGAGGGCGAAGTGGACCTGGCAGACCTGGGGGTGGTCCTTGGCGAGCCCGGAGAACGGACAGTCGTGCATCGTCATCCGGGTGCCATCCGCGTCGATCTCCGCATCGAAGCCGCACTGGTCCATGTGATCGTCGAGCAGGTCGAGCTGACGGTCGATCGGGGAACGGGCGGCTCCGACCTCGCGGATCGGCAGGAGCCGGCGATACTGCTCCGTGCGGGCGTCGGCCGCGCGCTGGCGCGCCAGGCGCGCCGGGTCGTTCCGCTCCGTCGCGGCACGGTAGAGGATCTTCGGCCGGCCCTTCTCCGTGCGCGGGATCGGCTCGGACCGGACCAGGCCGACCTCGATCAGGCGGTGCAGATGCTCCCGCGCGGTGTTGTGATGCAGGTGGGTCGCCGCCGCGAGCTCGGTGATCGTCATCGACCCGTTCACCTGCAGCTCGTGCAGCAGGTTGATCCGGCTGAGCGAGGTGAGCGTCTTGAAGTAGCTTCGAGGACGACGGGGTGCCATGACTCCATTCAACGCCCTGGCCCGTGTTTAATCCATGCCGCCGACCGTGTTTAATCCCCGAGTCGTTCGCGAGGGCCGAGCCTGTGAGCCGCCCCTGATACGCTCGCAACATGGCCCCCTCCTGGAGCGGAATTCAGGCATTCCCGGGGCTCGAGGACGACCCTTCGGCCCTGGCGGCGCACGAGGACGCACGCCCGAGGCCGACGCGCGACACCCGGGGCCGGCCGCTCCACGACATCCGGTTCTCGGTCACCGATCGGTGCAACTTCCGGTGCGTGTACTGCATGCCGAAGGAGGTCTTCGGTCGGGACTACGCGTTCCTGCCCCGGGAGGAGCTGCTGACCTTCGAGGAGATCACGAGGCTCGCGAGGATCGCGGCGACGCACGGCGTGGAGAAGATCCGGCTGACCGGTGGGGAGCCTCTTCTGCGCAAGGGGCTTCCGGAGCTGGTCGCCATGCTCAGTGGACTGCGCACCCCCGACGGCCGCGAACTGGACATCGCCCTCACGACGAACGGCTCGGCGCTCGCGCACCTTGCCGGCGCCCTCAAGGACGCCGGCCTGAAGCGCGTGACCGTGTCGCTCGACTCGCTCGACGACGCGACGTTCCGGGCGATGAACGACGTCCGGTTCCCGGTCGGGAAGGTGCTGCACGGGATCGCCGTCGCCCACGAGGTCGGCCTCGGGCCGATCAAGATCAACATGGTCGTCAAGAGAGGGCAGAACGACCAGGACATCGTGGCCATGGCGCGGCACTTCAAGGGGACGCCGTACATCCTGCGGTTCATCGAGTTCATGGACGTCGGCTCGACGAACGGCTGGCGGCTCGACGAGGTCGTGCCCTCGGCCGAGGTCGTCCGGCGTATCGACGAAGTCTTCCCGCTCGAGGAGCTCGAGCCCAACTACACCGGTGAGACCTCAAAGCGCTGGCGCTATCGGGACGGCACGGGTGAGATCGGGGTCATCTCGAGCGTCACGCAGTCGTTCTGCCACTCGTGCTCCCGCGCCCGCATCTCCGTCGACGGCACGCTCTACACCTGCCTCTTCGCGACGGCGGGCCACGATCTGCGGGCCATGATGCGCGGCGGGTGCAGCGACGACGAGCTGTCGGTGCATCTCGGGCAGATCTGGCGCGCCCGGACCGACCGGTACTCCGAGCTGAGGTCGCGGCGCACGGCGGCGGTCGCGGCAGAGGGCACGGCGGAGCGCCGCATCGAGATGTCGTACATCGGCGGATAGGAGGAAGGCCATGGAGGTCACCGTGCGGTATTTCGCAGCAGCGGCCGAGGCCGCCGGACGGGAGGAGGAGACCCTCGAGCTCCCCGCAGGGGCGACCGTCCTCGACCTCAAGCGGGTGCTCTCCGACCGGTACGGCGCTCTCATGGGCAAGGTCGTCGAGTCCGGGTCGTTCCTCGTCGACCGCGTCGCGCGGCGCGATCCGGCGCAGCCGCTGGGCGAACGGGTCGACGTGCTCCCGCCGTTCGCCGGCGGATAGCCGGCCGAAGTGGGAACGCCCTATGCCGACTCGGTACGGCGCTTCGCCGACTCGGACCTTCTGCGCCTGAACATCCCCGGCCACGGTGCCGACGACGCGGCCGCGCCGGACCTCGCGGGGTATTTCGGAGCCCCGCTCCTCCGTCACGACGTCACGCCGCTTCTCCCCGGGATCGACCTGGGCGACGACAGCCCGCTGGCCGAGGCGCAAGGACTCGCCGCCGGGGCCTGGGGAGCCCGGCGGACCTGGTTCCTCACCGGAGGCGCGTCGCAGGCCAACCGCGCGGGCGCGCTGGCCCTTGCGGCTCTCGGCGGGCCGGAGCATCCGGTGCTGGTCCAGCGCAGCGCGCATTCGAGCTTCGTCGACGGGATCATCCTGAGCGGGATGCTCCCGGTCTTCCTCCCGCCGAGACTCGACGAGCGATTCGGCATGGCGCACGGGGTCCCGGTCGCCGCGCTCGAGATGGCGCTCGCCGGCGCCGGGGATGCCCTGGGCGTCTACGTGGTCTCACCCAGCTACTTCGGGGCCGTCTCGGATGTCGCCGGCTTCGTCCGGGTCGCGCACGACGCCGGCGTGCCGCTCATGGTCGATGCCGCCTGGGGCGCCCATTTCGGCTTCCATCCGGAGCTGCCGCAGAACCCGCTCGCGCTCGGGGCCGACCTCGTGGTCTCGAGCACCCACAAGCTCGGGGGCAGCCTCACCCAGTCGGCGATGCTGCATCTGGGGGACGGGCCGTTCGCCGACGCCCTCGAGCCGCTCGTGCAGCGCGCCGTCCTGATCACGCAGTCGACCAGCACGAGCTCGCTGCTCCTGGCGTCGCTCGACATCGCGCGTCACACCCTCGAGAACGGTGCGGAGCGGATCGGCGCCTCCCTGGTCGCGGCCGACCGCCTGCGGTCGCGGATCCGGGAGGGCGGTCGCTTCCGGATCGTCAGCGACACCTGGAACACCGACGACATCGTCGCCTCCGATCCCCTCAGAGTCTCCATCGACGTCCGGTCCGGCGGTCTGAACGGTCACGCCGTGCAGCAGGAGCTGATCGGGGCCGCAGGGATCTACACCGAGATCTCCACCGAATCCTGCATCGTCGCGTTCCTCGGGCCGGGACGGGAACCCGACGGCGACCGCTTCCTCTCCGCCCTTCATGCGCTCGAGCCGGTCGGCCCCCTCGCCTACCGGGACTCGGAGGCGCCCCCGCTGCCGCCGCCCGGCGCCCTGCGCATGCGGCCCCGTGAGGCCTGGCTCGCCCCCGCCGTGACGGTTCCGGTGGAGGAGGCGGTGGGCCGGATCTCCACCGACTCGCTCGCGGCGTATCCACCGGGAGTCCCCAACGTCCTGCCCGGTGAGGAGCTGACCGCTGAGGTGG
>JBIQHP010000074.1:0-6420 GCA_044508495.1 Clavibacter sp. | reverse complement strand
TCAGGAGAAGGCCTGGATCCCGGTCTGGGCCCGGCCGAGGATCAAGGCGTGCACGTCGTGGGTGCCCTCGTAGGTGTTGACCACCTCGAGGTTGACGAGGTGACGGGCGACGCCGAACTCGTCGCTGATGCCGTTCCCGCCGAGCATGTCGCGCGCGAGGCGGGCGATGTCGAGGGCCTTGCCGCTGCTGTTGCGCTTCATGAGCGAGGTGATCTCCGGCGCGTCGGTTCCCTCGTCCTTCATACGGCCCAGCCGCAGGCAGCCCTGGAGGGCGAGGGCGATCTCGGCCTGCATGTCGGCGAGCTTCTTCTGGATGAGCTGGTTGGCGGCGAGCGGCCGGCCGAACTGCTCGCGGTCGAGGCAGTACCGGCGGGCGGTGTGCCAGCAGTCCTCGGCGGCGCCGAGCGCCCCCCAGCTGATGCCGTAGCGGGCCGAGTTCAGACAGGTGAAGGGGCCTTTGAGCCCGCGGACCTCCGGGAAGGCGTTCTCCTCCGGGCAGAACACCTCGTCCAGGACGATCTCCCCGGTGACCGAGGTGCGCAGACCGATCTTGCCGTGGATGACCGGGGCGCTCAGGCCCTCCCAGCCCTTCTCCAGCACGAAGCCGCGGATCTCGCCTGCCTCGTCCCTGGCCCACACGACGAAGACGTCGGCGATCGGGCTGTTGGTGATCCAGGTCTTCGATCCGCTGAGCCGGTAGCCGCCGTCGACCCTCTTCGCCCTGGTGCTCATCGAGCCCGGGTCAGATCCGTGGTCCGGCTCGGTCAGACCGAAGCATCCGATGAGCTCGCCCGTCGCCAGCCGCGGCAGGTACTTCTGCCGGAGCTCCTCGGTGCCGAACTCGAGGATCGGTACCATGACGAGGGAGGACTGCACGCTCATCATCGACCGGAAGCCGGAGTCGACGCGCTCGATCTCCCGAGCGATCAGCCCGTAGCTCACGTAGTTCAGCCCGCTGCCGCCGTAGCCTTCCGGGATCGTGGCTCCGAGCAGCCCGATCTCGCCCATCTCGCGGAAGACGGCCGGGTCGGTGCGCTCGTGGCGGAAGGCGTCCAGGACCCGCGGGGCGAGCTCGGCCTGCGCATACCGTGCCGCGGTGTCGCGGATCATCCGCTCGTCCTCGCCCAGCTGGTCGTCGAGCAGCAGCGGGTCCTCCCAGTGGAAGGTCGTGCTTCCGGTCATGGCCGCGTCCTCACAGTCCCACCCACTCGGATGCGCCGTCCGCGAAGTGCTCGCGCTTCCAGATCGGAAGAGTCGACTTGATGCGTTCGATCAGCTTCTCGCAGGCGGCGAAGGCCTCGCGTCGGTGCGCTGCCGAGACGGCGGCGTAGAGCGCGACGTCGCCGACCTCGAGGTGCCCGGTCCGGTGCGCGGCCGCGACCGGCAGGCCCGACTCCTCCGCGACCGCGGCGCAGCATTCGGCGAGAATGCGCTCGGCCTCGGGGTGCGCCTCGTAGTCGAGTGAGAGCACCTCGCGACCGGCGTCGTGGTCGCGCACGACCCCGGAGAACACGACCACGGCGCCGCTCGCGGAAGACTCGACGGCGCGACGGATGGCCGGTTCGTCGATCGGCGACCCGGTGACGATCGCGGTGATCGCCGGGGCCGTGCTGGAGGGGTTCGGCATCGGGGCTCCTTCAGTATCGCGCGAGGGCGGGCTCGGCCAGGGTCGCGTACTCGTCGATGCCTCCGGCGAGGTGCCGCACGTTGCCGAAGCCCTCCTCGCGCAGGAAGCGCAACGCGCGCTCGGACCGGACGGCGTGGTGGCAGAAGAGCACGACGGGGACGTCGGTGCGGATGCGGTCGAGCGAGCCGGGAAGCGATCCGAGAGGAATGAGCTCCGAACCCTCGATGCTCACGATGCTCCGCTCGAAGGGCTCGCGGATGTCGATGAGCTGGAGCGGAGCGCCCGAGCGCAGCAGGTCCGCGAGTTCCACCGCGCCGATCGACTCGTCCGCGCCTGTCGTCTCGCCCGCGCCTGTCGTCTCGCCCGGGCCGGTCGACTCGCGTACGCCGGCCGACTCCGCCGCGCCGCGCCCGTCCGGGCCGGCTGCCGTTCCGCAGAACGCCTCGTAGTCGATGAGCCCGGTGACCGGCGGGGCGGAGTCGTCGGCCTCGTACTCCAGCTCCCGGAAGCGTCCGGTCAGGGCGTCGTAGGTCGTGACGCGCCCGATGAGCGGTTCGCCGACGCCGGTCAGGAGCTTGATCGTCTCGGCCGACATGATCGCGCCGATGGCGGCGCACACGCTCGGCAGCACTCCGCCGAGCTCGCAGCTGAGCACGGCATCCGGGGCGGGCGGGCCGGGGAACAGGTCGCGGTAGGTCGGCCCGTGACCGGCCCAGGCGACGCTCGCCTGCCCTCCGTACTGCAGGATGGCGCCCCAGACGAGCGGTTTGCGCGCGAGCGCGGCCGCGTCGTCGGCCAGGTACCGCGTCGGGAAGTTGTCGCTCCCGTCGAGGAGCAGGTCGTAGCCGTCGAGGATGCCGAGGATGTTCCCCGAGTCGAGTCGCAGCTCGTGCCGGATCATCCGGATCTCGGGGTCGATGCGCTCGACCGCCTCGGCGAGGGAGTCGAGCTTGGGGCGGCCGAGGTCGGCCATGCCGTGCGCGATCTGGCGGTGCAGGTTCGAGAGCTCGACGGCATCCGTGTCGACGACGCCGATCGTCCCGACGCCCGCGGAGGCGAGGTAGGGGACGGTCGCGCTGCCGAGCCCCCCGGCGCCGATGACGAGGACCCGGGCGTTCGCGAGCCGCCGCTGGGCCTCCTCATCGAAGCCCGGAAGGGCCAGCTGGCGGCCGTACCGGGCGAGCCGCCCGGGTGCGAGCGGCGGCCCCGGAGCGACCAGGGCATCCTGCGATCCCACCTGAGCCTCCCTGGTCGAACCCGCCTGTTCGTTCGAGTCTGTTCGTTCGAGTCTAATCAGCGGCGGCGAGCGCTTCCGCCGTCCTGGCGGCGTCCCGGACGGCGTTCGCGGGAGCGGCTCCCGCCGCCGCCGCGCGGCCGGCCGCGTACCCGACGAGGAAGGTCGTCACGGGGGCGGCGGGGCGCAGCACGGACTTGGCCGCGGTGCCTGCGAGGTCGAGCACCCGGTCGAGGTCGGGGTCGAGGTCGTCGATGCCGAGCGCGGCCGTGAGCCTGCCGGCCCACGCTTCGAGAGTGGTTCGTTCTTCGTCGTTCATGGGACTCCCCGTTTCTGGTGTCGGCTGTTCAGGTGATGGATCGTTCGACGATGGAGGGGCTCGGGGCCCGGGCGCCGAGGCGTCGGGCGTCGTCCCAGGAGTCGACATCCTCCGTCGACCCGGAGGGCACGTCGATGGGTGTCAGGTTCAACCCGTCGAGGAGCCGGAACACCGGCATCCCGGCGAGCGAGCCGGCGCTCCTTCGCGCGGCGAGGGCCGCGCTCAGCCGGTCCGTGCGGTATCCGGCGGCGAGCGGCTGGAGTCGTTCGCCGGCGTCGACGGCGATCACGCCGTCCGACTCCGGGTTGTCGACGAGCCCCCGCAGGAGCCGGGGGATGGCGCGGTCGATACCGGGCATGTCGCAGGCGAGGACGAGGGTTGCCTTGCTCGGGACCGTCGACGACGCGGCGAGCGAGTCCAGCCCGGCGGCGATACCGGCGACCGGGCCGTCGAACGCCGGGTACTCCCGCGTGCAGGAGACGTTGTCCGGCAGCCCGTCAGTGGGCGGAGGGCCGACGACCACGATATGGCGTGCGGCGCCGATCGCCCCGAGCGTGGCCCGGAGGAGGGTCCGGCCGGCGACGACGAACTCCGACTTCGGCACGAAGTCCAGCCGCGACGATCGACCCCCCGACAGTACGATCGCGTCGATCAGCACGGTTCAACCCTATCGGGCGGCTCAGGCTGCGAGCAGCTGCCGCAGCACGTACTGCAGGATGCCGCCGTGCTCGAAGTAGGCCGCCTCGGCCGGGGTGTCGATGCGCACCGCCGCCTGGAACTCGCGCGTGGCGCCGCCGGCATCCGGCGTGACCGTCACGGTGACCCGCTCGGGGATCGACGAGGCGCCTTCGAGACCGGTGACCGAGTAGCTCTCCTCGCCGGTCAGGCCGAGGCTCTCGGCCGTGTCGCCGGGAAGGAACTGCAGCGGCAGCACGCCCATCCCGATGAGGTTCGACCGGTGGATGCGCTCGAAGGAGACCGCGAGCACCGCCTTGACCCCGAGCAGCAGGGTGCCCTTGGCCGCCCAGTCTCGCGAGGAGCCGGAGCCGTACTCCGCCCCCGCGATGACGAGCAGCGGCACCCCCTCGTCGAGATACCTGCGGGAGGCGTCGAAGATGCTCAGCTGCTCGCCGTCGGGCAGGTGTCGCGTGACGCCGCCCTCGACGCCGGGCACGAGCTCGTTGCGCAGCCGGATGTTCGCGAAGGTCCCGCGGATCATGACCTCGTGATTGCCGCGCCGCGAGCCGTAGGAGTTGAAGTCCCGCGGGCTCACCCCCTGCTCCTGCAGCCACAGGCCCGCGGGCGAGTCGCGCTTGATGCTCCCGGCCGGCGAGATGTGGTCGGTCGTGACCGAGTCGCCGAGCAGGGCCAGCACGCGGGCGTCCCGGATGTCGCGCAGGGCCTCCGGCTCGCGCGGCATGCCCTCGAAGTACGGGGGCTGCCGCACATAGGTGGAGGTGTCGTCCCAGGCGAACATGTCGGCATCCGGGATCTCGAGCGCCTGCCAGTTGTCATCGCCGTCGAAGACGTTCGCATAGCCCTTCGAGAACATGTCGGCCTGGACGACCTCGCCGACGACCGCCTGCACCTCCTCGACGCTCGGCCAGATGTCGCGCAGGTAGACCTCCTGGCCGTCCTTGCCGGTGCCGAGCGAGTCGGTCTGCAGGTCGGTGTTCATGGTGCCGGCGAGCGCGTAGGCGATCACGAGCGGCGGCGAGGCGAGGAAGTTCATCTGCGTCTGCGGATGGATGCGTCCCTCGAAGTTGCGGTTGCCGGAGAGCACGGCCGAGACGTTGAGGTGATGGTCGTCGACCGCGGCCTGGATCTCGGGGATGAGCGGGCCGGAGTTGCCGATGCAGGTCGTGCAGCCGTACCCGACGAGGTCGAAGCCGAGCTCGTTGAGGTAGGGGGTCAGCCCTGCCTTCTCGTAGTAGTCGGTCACGACGCGCGAGCCGGGCGCGAGCGAGGTCTTGACCCAGGGCTTGGAGCTGAGTCCCAGCTCGACGGCCTTCTTCGCCATGAGGCCTGCGCCGATCATGACCTCGGGGTTCGAGGTGTTGGTGCACGAGGTGATCGCCGCGATGACGACGTGGCCGTTGTCGATCGTCGTCTCGCTGTCGCCGAGGGTGACCGAGACCGGGTCGGAGAGCCAGGGGATCTCCTCCTGCTTGACCGTCCGGTCGACGGGCGCGGCGCTCCTCGTGACATCGCCCAGGGCGATCGGGTCGCTCGCCGGGAACGACTCGGCGCTTGCCTCGTCCAGCCCGACGAGCTCCTCCGGCGCCTTCGAGCCCTCGGTCAGGATCGCGCTCACGACCTTGCGCGCCTTGCGGAGCGGGATGCGGTCCTGCGGCCGCTTGGGACCGGCGATCGAGGCCTCGACGCTCGCGAGGTCGAGCTCGAGCACGAGCGAGTAGTCGGCCTCACGGTCCGGATCGTGCCACAGTCCCTGCTCTTTGGCGTAGGCCTCGACGAGCGCGACCTGGCTCTCCGGCCGGCCGGTGAGGCGCAGGTAGGAGAGGGTCTCGTCGTCGATCGGGAAGATCGCGCAGGTCGAGCCGTACTCCGGGCTCATGTTGCCGAGCGTCGCGCGGTTGGCGAGCGGGATCGCGGCGACGCCGGGACCGAAGAACTCGACGAACTTGCCGACGACGCCGGTCTTCCGCAGCAGCTCGGCGACCGTGAGCACGAGGTCGGTCGCCGTCGTGCCCTCGGTGAGAGATCCGGTGAGCTTGACGCCGACGACCGGCGGCACGAGCATGCTCATCGGCTGGCCGAGCATGGCCGCCTCGGCCTCGATGCCGCCCACCCCCCAGCCCAGAACCCCGAGGCCGTTGACCATGGGCGTGTGCGAGTCGGTGCCGACGAGGGTGTCGCAGTAGGCCTGGATGCTGGCCTTCGATCCGGCGCCGCGCTCGCGCGTGAAGACGACGCGCGAGAGGTACTCGAGGTTGACCTGGTGGCAGATGCCGGTGTCCGGCGGCACGACGAGGAAGTCGTCGAAGGCCTGCTGGGCCCAGCGCAGGAGCTGGTAGCGCTCCTGGTTGCGCTCGAACTCGAGGTCGGCGTTGATCCGGAAGGCCTTGGGGGTGCCGAAGGCGTCGGCGATGACCGAGTGGTCGATCACGAGCTCCGAGGGGATGAGCGGGTTGATCTTCTGCGGGTCGCCGTCGAAGGCGGCCATGGCATCCCGCATCGCGACGAGGTCGACGACGCAGGGGACGCCGGTGAAGTCCTGCA
>JBIQHP010000185.1:0-1574 GCA_044508495.1 Clavibacter sp. | reverse complement strand
TCGACGAGCTGTTCCTCACGGTCTCCCCGACTCTCGAGGCCGGCGATGCCCGCCGCATCACGGCCGGCGAGCTCGCCGAGCCGTACCGCCTAGCGCTCGCGAGCGTGCTCGCATCCGGAAGCACCCTCCTCCTCCGCTACGCCCGCCCCTGACCCCCTCGCGGGAGATATCAGGCGGCGAGGAGGGCGTCGGCGTCGAGGATCGTGTAGCTGTAGCCCTGCTCGGCGAGGAAGCGCTGCCGGTTCTGGGCGAAATCCTGGTCGACCGTGTCGCGCGCCACGAGCGTGTAGAAGTTCGCGGGCAGGCCGGACTCCTTGGGGCGCAGCAGCCGGCCGAGGCGCTGGGCCTCCTCCTGCCGTGACCCGAACGAGCCGGAGACCTGGATGGCGACGGTCGCCTCCGGAAGGTCGACCGAGAAGTTCGCGACCTTCGAGACGACGAGCACCTTCGTCGTGCCCTCGCGGAACTCCTGGTAGAGCCGCTCGCGCTCGTCGACCGGGGTCGCGCCGGTCAGCTTCGGCGCGCCCAGGGCATCCGCGAGCTGGTCGATCTGGTCGAGATACTGGCCGATCACGAGGATGCGCTCGCCCTCGTGCTGCTTCACGAGGCGTTGCACGACGCGCAACTTCTCCGGCGCGGTCGCCGCGATCCGGTAGCGCTCGTCGTCGGCGCTCGCCGCGTACTCGAGCCGCTCCTGCTGCGGCAGGTCGATGCGCACCTCGAAGCAGCTCGCGGGCGAGATGAATCCCTGCGCCTCGATCTCCTTCCACGGGGCGTCGAAGCGCTTCGGCCCGATGAGGCTGAAGACGTCGCCCTCGCGGCCGTCCTCGCGCACGAGAGTCGCGGTCAGCCCGAGGCGGCGGCGCGCCTGGAGCTCGGCGGTGAGCTTGAAGACCGGCGCGGGAAGCAGGTGCACCTCGTCGTAGATGACGAGGCCCCAGTCCATGGCGTCGAGCAGCGAGAGGTGGGCGTACTCGCCCTTCCGCTTGGCGGTGAGGATCTGGTAGGTCGCGATCGTGACCGGACGGATCTCCTTCGTCTGGCCCGAGTACTCGCCGATCTCCTCCTCGGTGAGGCTCGTGCGTCGCAGCAGCTCGCTGCGCCACTGCCGCGCCGAGACGGTGTTCGTCACGAGCACGAGCGTGGTGGTCTTCGCCTCGGCCATCGCCCCCGCACCGACGAGCGTCTTGCCCGCGCCGCACGGCAGCACGACGACACCCGAGCCACCGGCGAAGAAGTTGTCGATCGCCTGCAGCTGGTAGGGGCGCAGGTGCCAGTCGGCGGTGTCGAGCGCGATCTCGTGCGGTGTGCCCGGCGTGTAGCCGGCGAGGTCCTCGGCCGGCCAGCCGAGCTTCACGAGCTCCTGCTTGAGCTGGCCGCGCGCCCAGGCGGCGACGCCGAAGCGATCGTCTGAGAGCCGGCCGGTCAGGAGGGGGACGATGCGCTTGGCGCGGGCGATCTCGGCGAGCACCGCCGCATCCGTCGATCGCAGCTCGAGATCGCCGGCTTCGGTGCGCTCGATCACGAGGCGGCCGTAGCGGGCGACGGTCTCCCGGATGTCGACGGTCACCGAC
>JBIQHP010000073.1:0-10517 GCA_044508495.1 Clavibacter sp. | reverse complement strand
TCGAGTTCGAGGGCGCGCGGGTGAGCGTGTTCCTCGGCAACCTGCTCGGGAGCACCTCGACCGCGACCGCGTTCACGCCCATCGTCGGAGCCCAGCTCGACCTGCCGCCGAATACCGCGATCGCCGTGCCGGTCGAGGCCGGCTTCGAGCACGGCGTGCTCGTCGACACCGGCAGCGTCTCCCTCGGCGGCGTCGCGGTCCCGGCCGCCCACGTCGGGTACCGCGCGCCAGGCGCGACGCGGCTCGCGATCGCGACCGGTGACGAGCCGGCGCGCATCCTGCTGCTCGGCGGCGAACCCTTCGGCGAGGCGATCGTCATGTGGTGGAACTTCGTGGGCCGCAGCCACGACGAGATCGTCGCGTCACGCGCGACCTGGATGGCCGAGGTCATCGACGGCGCCGATCCCGCGGGGCGCTTCGGCCAGGTGGCGGACTACGACGGCCGCGCACTGCCCGCGCCCGAGCTCCCGCTCGGTCGGCTCAGGCCGCGGGATGCTCCCGCTCCCTGATGAGCGGCAACTACTCCGCCGGCGGCAGCCCCAGCCGCGCGCGCTCCTCGGCCTCGACCTCGGCGTAGACCTTGCGCTCGGTGCGGTCGGCGCGGACGATCGCGCGCATGACGAGCCAGAAGATGAGCCCGACGAGGATGGTGGGCACGACCGAGTAGATCGCATTCGCCCAATAGTCCTGTAGCACGACTACTACGCTACCCCGGTCGCCCCTGCGGGACGCACCCGGCTACTTCACGAGCGGGAACAGGATCGTCTCGCGGATGCCGAGCCCGGTGATCGCCATGAGCAGCCGGTCGATCCCCATGCCCATCCCGCCGCTCGGCGGCATCCCGTGCTCGAGCGCCGCGAGGAACTCCTCGTCGAGCCGCATCGCCTCGACGTCGCCCTTCGCCCCGAGCGCCGCCTGCTCGACGAAGCGTTCGCGCTGGATGACCGGGTCGACGAGCTCGGAGTATCCGGTCGCGAGCTCGAACCCGCGGATGTAGAGGTCCCACTTCTCGACGAGTCCCGGCTTCGATCGGTGATCGCGCACGAGCGGCGAGGTCTCGACCGGGAAGTCGGCCACGAAGGTCGGCCGCTCGAGCTTCGACTTCACGAAGTGCTCCCAGAGCTCCTCGACGAGCTTGCCGGCGGTCGGATGCTGCACCTCGAGCCCGAGGCGGTCGGCGATGTCCTGGAGCTCCTCCTTCGAGGTCTCGGGTGTGATCGGGATTCCGCTCGCCTCGCTGAGCGACTCGTACATCGAGAGCCAGTCCCACTCGCCGCCGAGATCGTACTCGGTGCCGTCCGCCCAGGTCACCGTGTGCGAGCCGGCGACGGCGAGCGCCGCGTTCTGCACGAGCTCCTGGGTGAGCTCGGCCATCTGGTTGTAGTTGCCGTAGGCCTGGTAGGCCTCGAGCATCGCGAACTCGGGGCTGTGCGTCGAGTCGGCGCCCTCGTTGCGGAAGTTCCGGTTGATCTCGTACACGCGCTCGAGCCCGCCGACGACGGCGCGCTTGAGGAACAGCTCGGGCGCGATCCGCAGATAGAGCTCGGTGTCGAAGGCGTTGCTGTGGGTCACGAAGGGGCGCGCGCTCGCCCCGCCGTGCATCGTCTGCAGCATGGGCGTCTCGACCTCGAGGTACCCATGCGCGGTGAAGGTCGCCCGCAGCGAGGCGTTGACGGATGCCCTGGCCCGCACGGTGCTACGCGCCGCATCCCGAGAGATGAGGTCGAGGTAGCGCTGGCGGACCCGGGTCTCCTCGCTCAGCTCGGTGTGCAGATTGGGCAGGGGTCGGATGGCCTTGGCCGCGATCCGCCACTCCCTCGCGAGGATCGACAGCTCGCCGCGCCGCGAGGAGATGACCTCGCCGGAGACGAAGACGTGATCGCCGAGGTCCACGAGCTCCTTCCACTGCTCGAGCGACTCCTCGCCCACCTCGGCGAGCGAGACCATGGCCTGGATGCGGGACCCGTCGCCGCTCTGCAGCGCCGCGAAGCACAGCTTGCCCGTGTTGCGAAGGTGCACGACGCGGCCGGCGACGCCGACGGTCACGCCGGTCACGGCATCCGCGTCGAGCTCGCCGAAGCGTTCGCGCAGGGCCGGGATCGTGTCGGTGATCGCGAGCTCGACCGGGTAGGCCTCCGCACCGCTCGCGATGAGCCGCTCCCGCTTGGCCAGCCGCACGGCCTTCTGCTCGCTGACCTCGTCCTCGGTCAGCTCGGGCGCGGGTTCAGGCGTTTCGGTCATGGGGGTGGGCTCTCCTTAGAGTCCCCGCAAGTTTATCGAGCGTGAGGTGCGTGAACGCGCGGACGCCATCACTCAGGCGTAGGAGATCCAGACCATGAACAGCCCGGCCACGATCTTGAGCACGCCGTCGATCGCCCAGAACACGCGGTAGTCAACCGACCGCATCCGCAGGCCGACGAGCGCGTTCGCCATGCACAGGAGGGCGAGCGCCGCGCACACCGGCCCGTGGCTGAACCCGAGGATGAGGAAGTGCGCGCCGACGATGAACAGCATCCACATCCAGAACTCGCGCGAGTCGAGGTCGGGGAACTTCCGCACGACGACGCTCACGAGGTAGCCCTCCACGAGGAAGGCGAGGCCGAGCACCACCCACTGCCAGATCTCCGGCCGCACCCCCTCGTCGAAGATGAGCCGCGTCGCACCGCCCACCGCCATGATGACGACGCCGACGGCCGCGCCCGCGATGAGCCAGACGGTGCGCCATCTCCGCCCGCCGAACGACCCGACGAGGATTCCGAGGCCGATCGCGGCGAGGAAGGCGCCGCCGCCGCGCATGAGGGGGAAGAGGTCGGGCATGTCGGCGAAGATGTCCATCAGTCGACCTTAACCGAGGTCGAGGCGGCGGTTGTCGATGAGGCGCGTGGTGCCGACCCGGGCCGCGACGATCGCCGTCGACGGGCCGCGGTAGTCGTCGGCGACCGGCAGGAACGTCGCCGGGTCGACGAGCTCGACGTAGTCGACGTCGACGCCGGCTTCGGCATCCAGGATCGCGTGCGCCGCCGCGAGCGCGCTCGCCCTCGTGGCCCCGGATGCCGCAGCCGCCGCGAGCGCGCGGGAGAGCGCGAGCGCTGCCCGGCCCTGCTCCTCGTCGAGGTACCGGTTTCGGCTGGAGAGCGCGAGCCCATTCCGCTCCCGCACGGTCTCGACGATCTCGACCGCGACCGGCAGGTTGAGGTCGCGCACCATGCGCTGCACGAGGAACACCTGCTGCGCGTCCTTCTGCCCGAACACGACGACGTCGGGTCGCACGATGTTGAGCAGCTTGGCGACGACCGTGAGCATCCCGTCGAAGTGGCCGGGCCGGCTCGCGCCCTCGAAGAGGGTGCCGGCCTCTCCCGCGGTGACGAGAGTTCCGGATGCGCCGCCCGGATAGAGCTCGGCGACGGGAGGCGCGAAGACGATCACGTCATCCGGGAGCTTCGCGAGGTCGCCGTCGAGGTCGCGCGGGTAGCGGTCGAGGTCCTCGCCCAGCCCGAACTGGAGCGGGTTGACGAAGATCGAGACGACGACGGTGTCGGCGAGCTCGGCGGCACGGCGCACAAGTGCGAGGTGACCGTCGTGCAGGGCGCCCATCGTCGGCACGAACGCGACGCTGCCCGCCGTCTCACGGCGCAGCCGCAGCGCGGCGACGGTCTCGATGACCTCGGTCATTCGTCCTCCTCGGGAAGCGGCTCGAACACCGGGACGGTGGCATCCGAAAGGGCGTTGTCCACGGTCGATCGTACGAGGGAGGCGAGCACCGCGCCGGGCGATTCGATGCCGATCCCGGCGAGCAGGCTGATCGCCTGTCCTACGATCGCGGCCGAGAACTGGGTCGCCGTCGCGATCGCCTCCCCGTAGGCCGCGCGCTCCTCTTCCGCGATGAGCACCGGCTCGGCTCCGAGCTCGACGGCGAGCGCCTGGCCGATCGGCTGCACCGGCGTCGGGGCCGTCACCGCGCAGTACGACTCGCGCAGCCGCACGAGGTCGATGCTCGTGCCGGTGAAGGCGAGCGCCGGATGCAGCGCGAGCGGGATCGCGCCGGCCGCGGTCGCCGGGGCGAGCGCCGCGACGCCGAGACCGGCGACGGTGTGCAGCACGAGCTGGCCGGTCTGCCAGGTTCCGGCCTTCGCGAGGCCGTCGACGAGCGTGACGAGCTCCTCCTCGGGAACGGCGAGGATGACGAGCTCGCTGCGTTCGATGACCTCGGGGATGGGCAGGACCGGCACGCCGGGCAGCATGGCCTCGGCGCGGTCGCGGCTCTCCTGCGAGACGGCGGAGATCCCGACGATCGCGTGGCCGGCTCCGGCGAGCGCGGCCCCGAGCACCGGCCCCACCCGGCCGGCGCCCACGATGCCGACACCCAGCCGCCCGGATGCGGTGGTCACTGTGCGCCTCCGCTTGCCCGCGAACTGCGGCAAGCTCGGGGTTGACTCGCCCCGGACCCCGGATTCGCCGCAGTCCGCACAACGACTCCGCTGGTTGAGTAGGCCGCGAAGCGGCCGTATCGAAACCAGGTCGCTCGCGGGCCTGGTTTCGATACGCGCTGCGCGCTACTCAACCGGCGGTGACTCGTCACGCGGGCTGCTCCCCTGCGCGCCAGCGATGGGTCGTGTCGCGGCCGGCGGCCGAGACGGCGACGCGCGCGACGTCCTCGAAGAAGCGGATGGCGGCATCCTTGTCGATGGCCCCCAGGTCCGCGCTGATGGGGCCGGCGACCGTGTGCAGGTGCACCGAGGCGAGCCGCAGCATCCTGAGCAGCGGTCCCTGGTGCAGCGAGGCGCTCTGCAGCCGCGGCTGGGGAACGACGACGAGCTGCCTCCAGATGGCGCCCTTGCGCAGCACGAGCGAGCCGGGCGTGATCGCGAAGCCGTTGCGGCGCCAGGAGAACCAGCGCAGCACGGCGGCGCGCGGCGGCGAGTTGGTGAAGCCGTCATCCGGCCCGCCCTTCGCCTCGAGACCGGACTGGATGACGCTCATCGCCTCCGACGCCTCCTCACCGCCCGGCTGCCCATCGACCTTCGGCGGCCCATCGACCTTCGGCGGCACGAGCAGTTCCGGAAGGATGAGCTCGAGCACCTTGTGCACGTCCGCGCGGTCGCCGACCGGCAGGATCGTCGTGTTCGCCTCACCGCCGGCTCCCTTCGTGGACGACCGTCCGGCCCGGTTGACCCTGATCTCCCACCAGCCGGGGATGCGCCAGAGCAGCGGCTGGCTCACCTGCACCGAGTGGATGCGCCCCGGCGGCAGCGTCTCGTTGCTCGTCGAGAGCAGCCCGAAGCCGACCCGGATGCCGTCGGGCGTCCCGGCGATGCTGTAGCGCAGCGATCGGGTGAACTTGCGCACGTAGAAGCTCCCGAAGCCGATCGCGCCGGGGATCACCCAGAGCACGGGGAGGATGTCGCCGGTGACGGCGATCCAGGTGACGATCGCGGCGACGCCGACGATGAGCACGATCGTGGTGCCGCTGAGCGCGAGCGAGCCCACGAGCCGGCCGAGGTCGAGCTTGACGATCGACTCGGGCGGGGCGGCATCCGGGTCGAGCTCGGGGGCGAGCAGCTCGCCGACGCGGCGCTCGAGGATGCCGCCCGCCTCGGCGCCGGCCGCCCCGCTGCCCGTCGTAGCCGTGGCCGGAACCCCGCGCGCACCCGAGGCGAGGCGCAGGATCTCGCGACGGAGCGCATCCGCGGCGGACGAGCCGAGGTAGGAGAGCTGCACGTTGGCGTCCTGGCCGGCCTGGCTGATCTCGAGCTTCGCGGCGCCGAAGAGTCGTGCGAAGAACGGCCGCACGATGTTGATGCCCTGGATGCGATCGAGCCGCGCCTTGCGGTTGGTGCGGAACAGGATGCCGCTGCGCACCTCGACGACCTCGTCGGTGATGCGGAAGGTGTGCATGCGCCAGGAAGCATAGAAGGCGGCGACGAGCACGATGAGCAGCGCGGCGACCGCGAGGAGGGCCCAGCCGATGAGCCCGTTGCTGAGGATGTAGTCGACCGGGTCGGCCTCCTGCGAGATGCCCGGGATGAAGAGGTCGAAGAAGCGCTCGCGCAGGTTCGCGATCACGACGCCGAGGATGGCCAGGAGCGCGATGCCGCCCTTGAGCAGCGGCGAGGCCGGGTGCAGGCGGTGCCACTCGCCGTCGGTCAATCCGTTCCCTGAGGAGCCGCCGGAGGCGGCGTCTCGAAGGGAACCGACAGATGATCGCAAGCCCCCTTCGAGACGGTCGCCTGCGGCGACCTCCTCGGGGGGAGAAGCGGGGGTGTCGGTCACAAGCCAGCCCTGCGGGTCTCGGCGAGGGCGACGAGCCGGTCGCGCAGGTCGTCGGCATCCGCTTCGGGCAGCCCCGGGATCGTCACGCCCGTGGAGGCCGCAGCCGTCACGAACTTGAGCTCGCTCAGTCCGAGCGCGCGGGACAGCGGACCGCGGTTGATGTCGACGAGCTGCATGCGCCCGTAGGGAACGGCCACGAACCGCTGGAACAGGATGCCGCGCCGGAACAGCAGGTCGTCCTCGCGCAGCTGGTAGCCGATCGCCCGCACCCGTCGCGGGATGAGCACGAGGGTGAGGACGGCGATGGCGCCCACCCCGACGAGCACCCAGGTCGCGAGCGGCCAGCCGGTGAGGGTGAACGCCCATGCCACGCCGAGGAAGATCGCCGACCCGATGACCGCTCCGATGTACTCCGCGACGATGAGCTTGGGCGACACCCGCTGCCAGACGGCGTCGGTGAGTTCGAGTCGGTCAGCCATTCGGTTCCTTCGAGGTTGTGGGCTCAGGCTTTGGCGGGCTCCTTGCCCGGGTCGTTCTCGTCGTCGCCGGGCGGAACCCGGCACATGTGCTCCGCGACGAGTCCGCCGGCGAGGAGCACCCCGGCCCCCGCGATCGCCGCGACCGTCTGCGTGACCGAGCCTACCCCGACGACCGAACGCGTCAGCAGGTAGGCGAGCACCCCGAGGCCGACGCCGACGATGAGCGAGCCGGTGACGGCGCATGCCTTCGCGAGCATGAGGATGCGCGTCGCATAGAAGGGGTCGACGCGCGGTGCGCTCGACGCGCGCGTCATCCGCAGGATCGGCACGGCGAGACTCACGACGATGCCGCCGATGACGGCGAGGGCGATCGCGAGCGTGATGGGGAGATTGACGATCGGACGCCCGCTCGCGACGAGGGCGAGCTCGCCGAGGGCCCCGACGGCCGCACCGGCGACGGCGAGCGCGACGAGGGTCGTGACCCGGGTGCGCTTCATCGTTCCACCGTCTCAGGGTCCGCCGACACGATGGGTGCTGACGCGGTGGACGCTGACGCGGTCGGCGTCGGTCCGGAGCGCGCTGCCGCGAGCAATGGCTCCGCGGGGTAGTCCGTCACGGGGTCATCGACGGCCGCGAGCAGGTCGGCGACGCGCGCCGAGCCGCGGGATCCGGGAAGCCGCAGCACGGCATCCGGCTGCACCTGCGCCCACGGCGCGAGCACGAAGGCGCGCTGCCAGGCCCGCGGATGCGGCAGTGTGATCGTCGCGCTCTCGCGCCGCAGACCGCCGAAGTCGACGAGGTCGAGGTCGATCGTGCGATCCCCCCAGACCTCCTCGCGCACCCGGCCGAGGCGCGCCTCGATGCCGTGGAGCGCGGCGAGCAGCTCCTCCGGGCTGAGCGCGACGCTCGCGAGCACGACGGCGTTGAGGTAGCTCGGCGCAGACGCGTCCACCCCGTGCGGCTTGAGCGCGGGCGTCTCGACGATGCCGGATGCCGCGGTCACCCGGACCCCGTCGAGCGCGTCGATCTCGCGCACCGCCTCGCGCAGGAGCGCCTCGCGGTCGCCCAGGTCGCTGCTCAGGTTGCTGCCCAGGGCGATGACGGCGGGCAGCACGACGCGCATCCGGGTCACCGGCGACTCCGGGTGATCGTCACGGCGACGTCCTCGAAGGGCACGGCGATCGGCGCGTGCGGCTTGTGCACGGTCACGGTCACGGATGCCGCGGCCGGGTGCTCGAGCACGAGGCCCGCGAGGCGCTCGGCGAGGGTCTCGATGAGGTCGACCGGGTCGCGCTCGACCGCCGCCACCACCTGCTCGGCGAGCACCCCGTAGTGGATGGTGTTCGCGAGGTCGTCCGAGGCGGCGGCCGCCGCGAAGTCCAGGGAGATCGCGAGGTCGACGACGAACTCCTGGCCGTCGCGCCGCTCGTGCTCGAAGACGCCGTGGTGGCCGGTGGCCCGCAGCCCGGTGATCGTGAGGAGGTCGCTGCTCATCTGCCCGTCCCGAGGGCGCGCGGGGCCGGGGCGCGGCCGGCGTTCCACGCCTCCCACACCTCGAGGGCGGCGAGGGTTCCGGCGACGTCGTGCACGCGAACGCCCCAGACGCCGGACTCGGCGGCGAGCGCGCTGATCGTCGCGGTGGCCGGGTCGCGATCGCTCGTCGGGGCGCCCTCGGGCAGCAGCTCGCCGAGGAATCGCTTGCGCGAGGCGCCGATGAGCACGCGGTGTCCGAGGGTCTCGAGCTCGCGCAGGCGACCGAGGAGCTGCCAGTTGTGCTGGGCGTTCTTGGCGAAGCCGAGGCCCGGGTCGAGGATGATCCGGTCGGGACGCACCCCGGCGACGATGAGCTCGGCGACGCGGTGCTTGAGCTCGTTGCGCACGTCGCGGACGACATCCGTGTAGACCGCGAGGTCGTCCATCTTGGCGCTGTGCCCGCGCCAGTGCATCGCGACGTACTCGATGCCGCTCTCGGCCACGAGTCGCGGCATCCCCCGATCGGCGAGGCCGCCGGAGACGTCGTTGACGAGCACGGCGCCGAGGTCGATCGCGGCGGCGGCGGTCGCCGCGTTCATGGTGTCGACGCTCACCGGCACGTCGCGCGCGACGAGCTCCCGGATGACCGGCAGCACCCGTGCCTGCTCCTTCTCGACCGGCAGGCGGTCGGCACCAGGCCGTGTGGACTCGCCACCGACGTCGACGATGCTCGCCCCCGCGTCGACGAGCGCGACGGCGTGGTCGACCGCGTCGTCGAAGTTGTTGTAGAGGCCGCCGTCGCTGAAGGAGTCCGGGGTGACGTTGAGGATGCCCATGATGAGCGGCCGCCCGGCCGTCATCGCCGACTGCGACCTGCGCACCCGGGCCATGCCTCAGGCCTTCCCGATGAGGGCCATGGCCTCGGCCCGCTGCGTGGGGTCGGAGAGCGCGCCGCGCGTGGCGACCGTGACGGTCGAGCTCCTCGACTGACGCGCACCGCGGGCGGTGACGCAACCGTGCACGGCGTCGAGCACGACGAGCACACCGAGGGCGTCGAGGCCGGTCTCGATCGCGTCGGCGACCTGTTCGGTCAGCCGCTCCTGCAACTGCGGGCGCGAGGCGAGGGTTTCGACCACGCGAGGAAGCTTACCGAGGCCGACGACGCGGTCGCGAGGGAGGTAGGCGACGTGGGCGACGCCGAGGAAGGGCAGCAGGTGGTGCTCGCACATCGAGCGGAAGTCGATGCCGCGCAGGAGCACGAGCTCGCCCTGCCGGTGGCCGGCCTCGGCGAGCGAGGCGGTCTCGGCGAGGTGCGCGAGCGGGTCCGCGCCGACGCCGGAGAAGAACTCGGCGTAGGCCTCCGCGACGCGCGTCGGGGTGTCGACGAGGCCGGGGCGGGCCGGGTCCTCGCCGATCGCCAGGAGCAGCTCGGAGACGGCGGCGCGGATTCGAACGGCGTCGATGCGCGCGGCATCCGGATGCGCCTCGCGCGTCAGCCTGTCACCGGCCCCCTCGGCGGTCACGGTCGGCTCGCTATGCCGTCGCGATGCCGGGCGCCTTGCGGCGCGGGGCGCGCTTGGGCTTGCCCGGCGTCGAGTCGACGCCGCCGTCGACGACGCCTGCGTCGATGGGGGCCTTGGCGGGCAGCGCGACCGGCGGGCGCTTGGACACCGGGCGCCCGGAGCTCGAAAGCCACTGCGGGCGCTCGGGAAGCTTCTTGACCTTGGCGAAGATGTCGGCGAGCTGCAGGTGGTCGAGCGTCTCCTTCTCGAGGAGGGCCGTCGCGAGCTCGTCCAGGATGTCCCGGTTGTCGTTGAGCACCTTCCAGGCCTCGTCGTGGGCCTGCTCGATGAGCGCGCGCACCTCGGCGTCCACCTTCTCGGCGACGTTCTCGGAGTAGTCGCGCTGGTGGCCCATGTCGCGGCCGAGGAAGACCTCGCCGCTGGACTGTCCGAGCTTGATCGCTCCGACATCCGCGCTCATGCCGTACTCGGTGACCATCTTGCGGGCGATCGCGGTCGCCTTCTCGATGTCGTTGCTCGCGCCGGTCGTGGGGTCGTGGAAGACGATCTCCTCGGCGACGCGGCCGCCCATGGCGTAGGCGAGCTGGTCGAGCAGCTCGTTGCGGGTGACCGAGTAGCGGTCCTCGAGCGGGAGCACCATGGTGTAGCCGAGGGCGCGTCCGCGCGGCAGGATCGTGACCTTGGTGACCGGGTCGGTGTGGCGCATGGATGCCGCCGCGAGCGCGTGGCCGCCCTCGTGGTAGGCGGTGATGAGCTTCTCCTCGTCGCGCAT
>JBIQHP010000072.1:0-10520 GCA_044508495.1 Clavibacter sp. | reverse complement strand
GCGCCGTGCAGATCGCCTACGGCCAGATCGACCCGCGCAAGGCGAACAAGCCGGCCACCGGCCACTTCGCCAAGGCCGGCGTCACCCCGCGCCGCCACCTCACGGAGATCCGCACGGCGGATGCCGCGGACTACGCGCTCGGCCAGGAGCTCGCCGTCGACATCTTCGAGGCCGGCAAGCGCGTGGATGTCGTCGGAACCTCCAAGGGCAAGGGCTTCGCGGGCGTCATGAAGCGCCACAACTTCAAGGGCGTGAGCTCGAGCCACGGTTCGCACCGCAACCACCGCAAGCCGGGCTCGATCGGGGCCTCCTCGACCCCGAGCCGCGTCTTCAAGGGCATGCGGATGGCCGGCCGGATGGGCGGCGAGCGCGTCTCGGTGCTCGGTCTCACCGTTCACGCCGTCGACGCCGAGAAGGGGCTGCTGCTCGTCAAGGGCGCCGTCCCCGGGGCCCGTGGCCGCATCGTCTTCGTCCGCACCTCAGTGAAGGAGGCCTAGGCCATGGCCGACGCAACGACACGCGACGCGACGCAGCTCGACGTCACGCAGCTCGACGTCATCGACGCCAAGGGCAAGAAGGTCGGCTCGGTCGACCTGCCCGCCGAGGTCTTCGACGTCCAGACCAACGTCCCGCTCATCCACCAGGTCGTCGTCGCCCAGCGCGCGGCGGCACGCCAGGGGACGCACAACACGCTGCGCCGCGGCGAGGTCTCCGGCGCGGGCCGCAAGCCGTTCAAGCAGAAGGGGACCGGACGCGCCCGCCAGGGCTCGATCCGCGCTCCGCAGATGACGGGCGGCGGCATCGTCCACGGACCGCACCCGCGCGACTACGCGCAGCGGACCCCGAAGAAGATGATCGCGGCGGCGCTCCTCGGCGCTCTCTCCGACCGCGCTCGCGGCGGCCGCATCCACGTCGTCGACTCCCTCTCGGTCGGGGATGCCCCGTCCACGAAGGCCGTCGTCGCGCTCCTCGCGGACATCGCCACGAGCAAGCACGTTCTCGTGGTGCTCGAGCGCAGCGACGAGCTCAGCTACAAGAGCGTCCGCAACATCCCGACCGTGCACGTGCTGCCGTTCGACCAGCTCAACGCCTATGACGTGCTCGTGAGCGACGACATCGTCTTCACCAAGGGCGCCTTCGACTCGTTTGTGAACCGCAAGACCACCGAGGAGGCCAGCGCATGAGCGTCACATTCAAGGACCCCCGCGACGTGATCCTGTCGCCCGTCGTCTCCGAGAAGAGCTACGGCCTCATCGACCAGGGCAAGTACACCTTCGAGGTGGACCCGCGCTCGAACAAGACCGAGATCAAGCTCGCGATCGAGAAGATCTTCAACGTCAAGGTCGCCTCCATCAACACCCTCAACAAGAAGGGCAAGACGCGCCGGACCCGTTTCGGCATCGGCAAGCGCAAGGACACCAAGCGCGCCATCGTCACGCTCAAGTCCGGTTCGATCGACATCTTCACGGCTGTCGGCTAGGGCGCAAGGGATACATCATGGCAATTCGCAAGTACAAGCCCACGACCCCGGGTCGTCGCGGCTCCTCGGTCGCCGACTTCGCCGAGATCACGCGGTCGACGCCCGAGAAGTCGCTGCTGCGCCCGCTGCCGAAGACGGGCGGCCGCAACAGCGCCGGCCGCATCACGACGCGGCACATCGGCGGCGGTCACAAGCGCCAGTACCGGGTCATCGACTTCAAGCGCAACGACAAGGACGGCGTCAACGCCAAGGTCGCGCACATCGAGTACGACCCGAACCGCACGGCGCGCATCGCCCTCCTGCACTTCCTCGACGGCACCAAGCGCTACATCATCGCTCCCGACAAGCTCAAGCAGGGCGACATCGTCGAGTCCGGGCCGTCCGCCGACATCAAGCCAGGCAACAACCTGCCGCTGCGCAACATCCCGGTCGGAACGGTCATCCACGCGATCGAGCTCAAGCCGGGCGGCGGCGCCAAGCTCGCCCGGTCCGCCGGCTCGAGCGTGCGCCTCGTCGCCAAGGACGGCCCCTACGCGCAGCTCCGCCTCCCCTCGGGCGAGATCCGGAACGTGGATGCGCGCTGCCGCGCGACGATCGGCGAGGTCGGCAACGCCGAGCAGTCGAACATCAACTGGGGCAAGGCCGGCCGGATGCGCTGGAAGGGCGTTCGCCCGACCGTCCGCGGCGTCGCCATGAACCCGGTCGACCACCCGCACGGCGGCGGCGAGGGCAAGACCTCGGGTGGACGCCACCCAGTCAGCCCATGGGGCCAGAAGGAAGGCCGCACCCGCAAGCCCAATCTCGAGAGCGACAAGCTCATCGTCCGTCGCCGCACCGTCGGCAAGAAGCGCAAGTAGGAGAGTCAGAAGATGCCACGCAGTCTCAAGAAGGGCCCCTTCGTCGACGACCACCTGCTTCGCAAGGTCGTCGACCAGAACACGGCCAAGAGCAAGAACGTGATCAAGACCTGGTCGCGCCGCTCGATGATCGTCCCGGCGATGCTCGGTCACACGATCGCCGTCCACGACGGGCGCAAGCACATCCCGGTGTTCGTCACCGAGACCATGGTCGGCCACAAGCTGGGCGAGTTCGCCCCGACCCGGACCTTCCGCGGCCACGTGAAGGACGACAAGAAGGGCCGCCGCCGCTGACGCGGGGCGTGAAGGAGGAAGAGAAATGGTGGAGTCGATCGCCCGCGTGCGACACATCCGCGTGACGCCTCAGAAGGCTCGTCGTGTCGTCGACATGATCCGCGGCAAGCAGGCCGCCGAGGCGCTGGCCATCCTGAAGTTCGCACCGCAGGGGGCGAGCGAGCCGGTCTACAAGCTCGTCGCCTCGGCCATGGCCAACGCTCGCGTCAAGGCCGACAGCGAGAACAGCTACCTCGACGAGCAGGACCTCTTCGTCACGAGGGCCTTCGTCGACGAGGGCGCGACCCTCAAGCGGTTCCAGCCGCGTGCCCAGGGGCGCGCGTTCCAGATCCTCAAGCGCACGAGCCACATCACGGTCGTGCTCTCGACCCCGACCGATGCCCACGTCGAGCAGGCCTCGAAGAAGGCAGGGAAGAAGTAATGGGACAGAAAGTCAATCCGTACGGGTTCCGGCTCGGGATCACGACCGATCACGTGTCGCGCTGGTTCTCCGACTCGACCAAGCCCGGCCAGCGCTACAGCGACTTCGTGGCCGAGGACGTCAAGATCCGCAACCTGCTCAAGACGAGCCTCGACCGTGCCGGCGTCGCCCGCATCGAGATCGAGCGCACGCGCGACCGCGTTCGCGTCGACATCCACACTGCGCGTCCCGGCATCGTCATCGGTCGCCGGGGTGCGGAGGCGGAGCGCATCCGCACCGACCTCGAGAAGCTCACGGCGAAGCAGATCCAGCTCAACATCCTCGAGGTCAAGAACCCCGAGGCCGAGGCGCAACTCGTCGCCCAGGGCATCGCCGAGCAGCTGAGCGCGCGCGTCGCGTTCCGTCGCGCGATGCGCAAGGGCCTCCAGGGCGCCCAGCGCGCCGGAGCGAAGGGTGTGCGCATCCAGGTCTCCGGGCGCCTCGGCGGCGCGGAGATGAGCCGGTCCGAGTTCTACCGCGAGGGCCGGGTTCCGCTGCACACGCTGCGCGCGAACATCGACTATGGCTTCTACGAGGCCCGCACGACCTTCGGCCGCATCGGCGTGAAGGTCTGGATCTACAAGGGCGACATCACGAACCGCGAGCTCGCCCGCGAGCAGGCCGCCGCCAAGTCCCAGCGCCCCGAGCGCCGCGACGGCGACCGCCCGCGCCGCGGTCCCCGCACGGATGCCGCTCCCGCGGCCGTAGGAGCAGAGGCCTAGACATGCTGATTCCACGTAAGGTCAAGCACCGCAAGCAGCACCACCCCGGCCGCAGCGGCCAGGCCACCGGTGGCACGAAGGTGTCGTTCGGCGAGTTCGGCATCCAGGCGATCACGCCGGCGTACGTCACGAACCGTCAGATCGAGGCCGCCCGTATCGCGATGACCCGCCACATCAAGCGCGGCGGAAAGGTCTGGATCAACATCTTCCCGGACCGTCCGATCACGAAGAAGCCGGCCGAGACCCGCATGGGCTCGGGCAAGGGCTCGCCCGAGTGGTGGGTCGCGAACGTCAAGCCGGGACGCGTGCTGTTCGAGCTGAGCGGGGTCAACGAGACCATCGCCCGCGAGGCGCTCACGCGAGCCATCCACAAGCTGCCGCTCAAGGCACGCATCATCAAGCGCGAGGAGGGCGACGCATAATGGCGATCGGTTCCAAGGAGCTTCGCCCCGACGAGCTCGACACCTTCGAGGACGAGCGTCTCGTCGACGAACTCAAGAAGGCCAAGGAGGAGCTGTTCAACCTGCGCTTCCAGTCGGCGACCGGCCAGCTCGAGAGCCACGGCCGCCTGCGCGCCGTGAAGCGCGACATCGCGAGGATCTACACGGTCATCCGCGAGCGCGAGCTCGGCATCCGTGCGACGCCGGCTCCGGTCGAGTCCCCCGCGGCGGCGCCCAAGACGAAGAAGAAGACGACGAAGGATGAGGCGCCTGCCGAGTCCGACGCCGAGACGACAGAGGAGGCCAGCTGATGGCTAAGACCGCAGAACAGGCCGCCGAGGCGCCCGCGCTCGAGCGCGGGTACCGCAAGACCCGGCGCGGCTACGTGTCGAGCGACAAGATGGACAAGACCATCGTCGTCGAGGTCGAGGACCGCGTGAAGCACCCGCTGTACGGGAAGGTCATCCGCCGCACCTCGAAGGTCAAGGCGCACGACGAGGCCAACTCGGCTGGCATCGGCGACCTCGTCGTCATCAGCGAGACCCGTCCGCTCAGCGCATCAAAGCGCTGGAGGCTCGTCGAAATACTCGAAAAGGCGAAGTAGCTCCTCCAGCTTGCTTTGAAAATGTAAAGGTAGAAACCATGCTTCAGCAGGAATCCAGAGTCAAGGTCGCCGACAACACCGGCGCCAAGGAGCTCCTCACGATTCGCGTTCTCGGCGGCTCGGGGCGGCGTTACGCCGGCCTCGGCGACGTGATCGTCGCGACGGTCAAGGATGCGATCCCGGGTGGGAACGTGAAGAAGGGCGAGGTCGTCAAGGCCGTCATCGTCCGTACCAGGAAGGAGACCCGTCGACCGGACGGCTCCTACATCAAGTTCGACGAGAACGCCGCCGTGATCCTGAAGGCGGACGGGGACCCCCGGGGTACCCGCATCTTCGGGCCGGTCGGCCGTGAGCTTCGCGACAAGAAGTTCATGAAGATCATCTCGCTGGCACCGGAGGTCATTTAGTCATGGCGAAGATCAGGAAGGGCGATCTCGTCCAGGTCATCAGCGGAGCCACGCAGGCCCGCGGAGGGGACCGCGGGAAGCAGGGTCGCGTCAAGGAGGTCTTCGTCGAGAAGAACCGGGTCATCGTCGAGGGAGTGAACTTCGTCACGAAGCACACCCGCGTCGGCCAGACCCCTCGCGGGACCACGACGGGCGGTCTCGAGACCTTCGAGGCCCCCATCCACATCTCCAACGTCGCGCTCGTCGACCCCAAGACCAAGAAGCCGACCCGGGTGGCTTTCCGCGTCGAGAAGAACGCCGAGGGCCGGACGGTTCGCGTCCGCTACTCCAAGAGCTCAGGTGAGGACCTGTAATGACTGACACCGCAACTGCCAGCGCGCCTGCCGCAGCGCCGTCTTCTCCGGTCAAGCCGCGCCTCAAGCAGAAGTACCAGGCCGACATCTCGGCGCAGTTGAAGAAGGACTTCGGGTTCACGAACATCCACCAGGTTCCGAACCTCGTGAAGATCGTCGTGAACACGGGTGTCGGCGAGGCCGCCCGCGACGGCAAGATCATCGACGGCGCCGTGCGCGACCTCGCGGCCATCACCGGCCAGAAGCCGCAGGTGACCGCCGCCCGCAAGTCGATCGCCCAGTTCAAGCTGCGCGAGGGCCAGCCGATCGGCGCGCACGTCACGCTGCGCGGCGACCGGGCGTGGGAGTTCCTCGACCGTCTGCTGACGCTCGCCCTTCCCCGCATCCGCGACTTCCGCGGTCTGTCCGACCGCCAGTTCGACGGCCACGGCAACTACACCTTCGGTCTCAACGAGCAGGCGATGTTCCACGAGATCGACCAGGACAAGATCGACCGCGTCCGCGGGTTCGACATCACCGTCGTGACCACGGCGAAGAACGACGACGAGGGTCGTGCGCTCCTCAAGGCGCTCGGCTTCCCCTTCCGCAGCACCGAGACCGCCGACCAGTAACAACCACCAGTAACAACCACGAGCAGTAACCGATCGACCAGGTCGGCACCCGTGTAACGGATGTCGAAACCGGACGAGAAACAGGAAAACCATCATGACAATGACAGATCCGGTCGCAGACCTGCTGACCAGACTGCGCAACGCGAACTCGGCGTACCACGAGACCGTGTCGATGCCGAGCAGCAAGCTCAAGACCCACATCTCCGAGATCCTCAAGTCCGAGGGCTACATCACGGGGTGGAAGGTCGAGCCCGCACGCGTCGGCTCGACGCTCACGATCGACCTCAAGTACGGGCCGAACCGCGAGCGCTCCATCGCCGGCATCAAGCGCGTCTCGAAGCCCGGCCTGCGCGTGTACGCGAAGTCGACCGAGATCCCCCGCGTTCTCGGCGGTCTCGGCGTCGCCATCCTGTCCACCTCCTCCGGTCTGCTCACGGACCGCCAGGCCTCAGAGAAGGGCGTGGGTGGGGAAGTCCTCGCCTACGTGTGGTAGCCGGTCATGTCGCGTATTGGAAGACTTCCGATCGACGTCCCTGCGGGCGTCGACGTCACGATCGACGGCTCGGCCGTCACGGTCAAGGGACCCAAGGGCGAGCTGAGCCTCACGGTCGCGAGTCCCATCGAGGTCAGGCTCGAAGACGGCCAGGTGCTCGTCACCCGTCCGGACGACGAGCGCGAGTCGCGGTCGCTTCACGGCCTGACCCGCACCCTCATCCACAATCAGATCATCGGCGTGACCGAGGGCTACTCCAAGGGCCTCGAGATCGTCGGGACCGGTTACCGGGTGGCGCAGAAGGGCAGCTCGCTCGAGTTCGCCCTCGGCTACTCGCACTCCATCACCGTCGATCCGCCCGCCGGCATCACCTTCTCCATCGAGGGCAACACCAAGCTCGCGGTGCACGGCATCGACAAGCAGCAGGTCGGCGAGGTCGCGGCGAACATCCGCAAGCTGCGCAAGCCGGAGCCCTACAAGGGCAAGGGCGTGCGGTACGCGGGCGAGGTCGTCCGCCGCAAGGCCGGAAAGGCTGGTAAGTAAGCATGGCTACAGGAACCAGGGGAAAGAGCAAGTCCGCGGCGAAGGACCGCCGGCACGCCCGTCTCCGCAAGAAGATCGCCGGCACCGAGGCACGTCCGCGTCTCGTCGTCACGCGGTCCGCGCGCCACGTCTTCGTGCAGGTCGTCGACGACAGCAAGGGTCGTACTCTTGTCTCGGCCTCGACCATGGAGACGGATCTCCGCGGCCTGTCCGCCGACAAGACCGCCAAGGCCCGCAAGGTCGGCGAGCTCGTCGCGGAGCGCGCGAAGAAGGCCGGCATCGCCGCGGTCGTCTTCGACCGCGGCGGCAGCCGCTACGCCGGTCGCGTCGCCGCGATCGCCGAAGGAGCTCGAGAGGGTGGGCTGGACCTGTGAGCGACGAGAGCACCAACGACAAGGAGCAGCACGTGACCGCAGAAGCGACCGAGGTCGAGACGACCGCGGCCCCGGAGACCACGGAGCCTGCGGAGACCGCGGCCCCCGTGGCCGAGGAGGCGGATGCCGCCAGCGAGCCTCGCGAGGCCCGTCGGGGTGGTCGCGAGCGCAACCCCAACCAGCAGCGCGGGAGCCGTGACTCCGACAAGAGCCAGTTCCTCGAGCGCGTCGTCACGATCAACCGGGTGTCGAAGGTCGTCAAGGGCGGCCGTCGGTTCAGCTTCACGGCGCTCGTCGTCGTGGGCGACGGCAACGGCCTCGTCGGCGTCGGCTACGGCAAGGCCCGCGAGGTCCCGACCGCGATCTCCAAGGGCGTCGAGGAGGCGAAGAAGAACTTCTTCCGCGTTCCCCGCGTCGGCAACAGCATCCCGCACCCCGTCCAGGGCGAGGCCGCGGCCGGTGTCGTCCTGCTCCGCCCCGCGGCAGCGGGTACCGGTGTCATCGCCGGCGGCCCGGTGCGCGCGGTGCTCGAGTGCGCCGGCATCCACGACGTCCTGAGCAAGTCGCTCGGATCGTCGAACACGATCAACATCGTCCACGCGACCGTCGCGGCGCTGAAGCAGCTCGAGGAGCCGAGCTCGGTCGCCGGGCGCCGGGGTCTCTCCATCGAGCACGTCGTCCCGGCACAGATCCTGCGGATCCAGGCTGCGACGGCGAAGGCTTCGGCCGAGAAGGCAGGTGTCTGATGGCGCGCCTCAAGGTGACCCAGATCAAGTCGAAGATCAGTGAGAAGCAGAACCAGCGCGACACGCTCCGGAGCCTCGGGCTCAGGCGCATCGGCGATGTCGTGGTGCGCGAGGACAACTCGCAGAACCGCGGCTACGTCCGCACGGTCGCTCACCTGGTGAAAGTCGAGGAGATTGACTAATGGCTGACGAAGCCCCCAAGAATACGCCGGCGAAGAAGGCTCCGGCGAAGGCCGCTGCCCCGAAGGCCGCAGCTTCCAAGGCCGCACCCGAGAAGAAGCCGGCCGCCAAAGCTGCTGCGCCCAGGGCCGCCGCGCCGAAAGCCGCTGCCGCCAAAGCCGCTGCTCCCAAGGCTGCCGCGTCGAAGCCGGCCGCCGAGAAGAAGGCTCCGGCGAAGGCCGCAGCTTCCTCGAGCAGCCCCGCGAAGGCTGCTGCGCCCAAGGACGCTGCTCCCAAGGCAGTGGCGAAGCCGGCTGCGAAGGCCCCCGCGGCCAAGACGCCGGCGGCGAAGCCCGCGAGCGCTCCGGCGAAGAAGGCGAAGTCCGAGGATGTCGTCCGTCCCCAGGTGCTCAAGGTGCATCATCTTCGTCCCGCGCCGGGCGCCAAGACGGCGAAGACCCGCGTGGGACGCGGTGAGGGCTCGAAGGGCAAGACGGCCGGTCGCGGTACCAAGGGCACGAAGGCCCGCTACCAGGTCCGCGTCGGACTCGAGGGCGGAAACCTCAACAGCGTCATGCGCACTCCGAAGCTGCGCGGGTTCACGAACCCGTTCCGCGTCGAGTACCAGGTCGTGAACCTCGAGCGTCTCGCCGAGCTGTATCCGAAGGGCGGCGATGTCACGATCGAGGACCTCGTCGCGAAGGGTGCGGTGCGCAAGAACGAGAAGGTCAAGGTTCTCGGGGCCGGCGAGATTGACGTTAAGCTGAATGTTGCGGTGGACAAGGTCTCCGGCTCAGCGGAGCAGAAGATCCTCGCCGCGGGCGGCTCGGTCAAGTGAGCAGGCCGGATGGCTCGCCATCCGGAACACCCTGCCGATAGGTCGTGGCCGTCACGGTAGTCCGCAAGGACCGCCGGAACCGCACTACCCGTAAACTCAGGAGGCCCCGTGTTCGGCGCAATCATGCGGATCTTCCGCACGCCAGATCTTCGAAGGAAGATCGGCTTCACGCTGGGCGTCGTCGCGCTGTTCCGGCTCGGGTCGTTCATTCCGACGCCCTTCATCGACTACCGCAACGTGCAGATCTGCCTCAACAACAACGCGGGCACGACCGGGCTCTACGACCTCGTCAACCTCTTCAGCGGCGGGGCGCTCCTGCAGCTGTCGATCTTCGCGCTCGGCATCATGCCGTACATCACCGCGTCGATCATCGTGCAACTGCTGCGCGTCGTCATCCCGCACTTCGACACCCTCTACAAGGAGGGCCAGGCCGGGCAGGGCAAGCTCACCCAGTACACCCGCTACCTCACGATCGGCCTCGCGGTCCTGCAGTCGACGACGCTCATCACGGTCGCGCGCAGCGGTGCGCTCTTCCCGAGCTCGACCGGAACCCCCGAGTGCAGTCAGCTCCTGAGCAACGACGCCTGGTACGCGATCCTGCTCATGGTCATCACCATGACCGCAGGCACCGGCCTCATCATGTGGATGGGCGAGCTCATCACCGAGCGCGGCATCGGCAACGGCATGTCACTGCTGATCTTCATCTCGATCGCTGCCACCTTCCCCACCGCCCTGTGGGGCATCGCGGTCGCCAGGGGCTTCGAGGCGTTCCTGCTCGTGCTCGTGCTCGGGCTCGTGATCATGACCCTCGTCGTCTTCGTCGAGCAGTCGCAGCGGCGGATCCCGGTGCAGTACGCGAAACGGATGGTCGGCCGGCGCACCTACGGCGGCAACAACACCTACATCCCGATCAAGGTCAACATGGCGGGCGTCATCCCGGTCATCTTCGCCTCGAGCCTGCTCTATCTGCCCATGCTCGTCGCGCAGTTCAACCAGCCGGCGCCCGGCGAGGTGCCCGCGTTGTGGGTCACCTGGATCAATGACAACCTGCGCTCGGGCGACAGTCCCCTGTACATGCTCGTCTACTTCCTGCTCAACATCGGCTTCACCTACTTCTATGTCGCGATCACCTTCAACCC
>JBIQHP010000071.1:8991-10603 GCA_044508495.1 Clavibacter sp. | reverse complement strand
GAGGAGGTCACCGACATGCAGCGCACGGTCAAGGGCGAGGTCATCGCCTCGACCTTCGACCGTCCGGCCGAGGACCACACGACCGTCGCCGAGCTCGCGATCGAGCGCGCCAAGCGCCTCGTCGAGCTCGGTCACGACGTCGTCGTGCTGCTCGACTCGATCACCCGCCTCGGCCGCGCCTACAACCTGGCGGCTCCGGCATCCGGGCGCATCCTCTCCGGCGGCGTCGACTCCTCGGCGCTCTACCCGCCCAAGCGCTTCTTCGGCGCCGCGCGCAACATCGAGGACGGCGGATCGCTCACGATCCTCGCCACGGCGCTCGTGGAGACCGGGTCCAAGATGGACGAGGTCATCTTCGAGGAGTTCAAGGGCACCGGCAACATGGAGCTGCGGCTCTCGCGCCAGCTCGCCGACAAGCGCATCTTCCCGGCCGTCGACGTCAACGCCTCCGGCACGCGCCGCGAGGAGATGCTCATGGGCGCCGACGAGGTCAAGGTCACCTGGAAGCTCCGCCGCGCCCTCGCCGGCCTCGAGCAGCAGCAGGCGCTCGAGATCGTGCTCGGCAAGCTCAAGGAGACCGACTCGAACGTCGAGTTCCTCATGCAGATCCAGAAGTCCCTGCCCGGAGCGGCCGCGAGCAAGGACGACTGATCGTGTTCGAGTCAGTGGCTGTGCTGCTGGCCGAGCACGAAGACCTGCAGGTCCAGCTCTCCGATCCGGCCGTGCACGCGGATGCCGCGAGGGCCAGGAAGATCAACCGGCGGTACGCGGAGCTCAGTCAGATCAAGACGGCGCACGAGCACTGGGCGCAGGCGGGGGAGGATCTGGCGGCCGCGCGCGAGCTCGCGAAGGAGGACGACTCCTTCGCCGCCGAGATCCCCGCGCTCGAGGAGAACCTCGCCACGACGCAGGAGAAGCTCCGGCGCCTGCTCATCCCGCGCGACCCCGACGACGGCCGTGACGTCATCATGGAGATCAAGGGCGGAGAGGGCGGCGCCGAGAGCGCGCTCTTCGCGGCCGACCTCCTGCGGATGTATCTGCACTACGCGGAGTCGAAGGGGTGGAAGACCGAGCTGCTCGAGCGCAACGAGAGCGACCTCGGCGGCTACAAGGACGTGCAGGTCGCGATCAAGTCGACCGCGACCGACCCCTCGCAGGGGGTCTGGGCGCACCTCAAGTACGAGGGCGGGGTGCACCGCGTGCAGCGCGTGCCGGTGACCGAGTCGCAGGGCCGCATCCACACCTCGACGACGGGCGTGCTCGTCTTCCCCGAGGTGGATGCCCCGGAGGAGGTCGAGATCAACCAGAACGACCTCAAGATCGACGTCTACCGATCGAGCGGTCCCGGCGGCCAGTCGGTCAACACGACCGACTCCGCGGTGCGGATCACCCACCTGCCGACCGGCATCGTCGTCTCGATGCAGAACGAGAAGAGCCAGCTGCAGAACCGCGAGGCCGGCATGCGCGTGCTGCGGGCCCGCATCCTGGCCCGCCAGCAGGAGGAGCAGGCCGAGCTCGACTCGGCCGCCCGCAAGAGCCAGATCCGCACGATGGACCGCTCGGAGCGCATCCGCACCTACAACTTCCCGGAGAACCGGATCGCCGACCACCG
>JBIQHP010000071.1:0-8891 GCA_044508495.1 Clavibacter sp. | reverse complement strand
TCCAGCGGCAGGATCAAGACCCACGTGACGCAGGTCCCGGTCGAGGAGTTCCTCGCGACCGTGACGAACGCGCGGCGGCTCGCGGATGCCCGGGAGATCATCGCGATCATGCGCCGGGTCTCCGGCGAGGAGCCGGTCATGTGGGGTCCGACGATGATCGGCTTCGGCAGCTACCACTACCGCTACGACTCCGGCCACGAGGGCGACGCGTTCGTCATGGGGCTCTCGCCGCGGGCGGCCTCGATGTCCGTCTACGGGATCTACAACGCCTACGATCCTGACCCGCGGCTGGAGAGACTCGGCCCGCTCACCGCGGGCAAGAGCTGCGTCTACATCACGAGGTTCGAGGCGATCGACCACGAGCTCTTCGAGGCGATGGTCAGGGACGCCTGGGCGCTGCAGGGTGGTCCGGCCACGAGCCTGCGGTTGAAGGACGAGCGCTGGGGCGCGGGAGCAGGCCCGACCTAGCCTGCTCGAATGTCGGTGGTGGGGTGTTGTCTTGATGTATGGATCAGGCACCCGCTTTCGCGGTCGGCGAGAAGTCGATCCCGATCGACGCCTCGGGCTTCGATTACGAGGCGTGGTTCGCGGAACTGGTTGCGGAGCTGGAGTCGCGGGACACGATCTCCGCCGTCATGGAGCGCACGCTCGAGCTGCGGCGTCAGCAGTCTCGGTTGATCGCCCTGGAGCAGCGCGAGCTGGCGGAACTGGCCTCGCGGACCCGCTTGCAGCTGCCCATCGATGCCAGGCCGCACGCGGTCGAGCTGGCGATGCGGTCTTTGACGGCCGAGCTCGCTGTGCTGCATCGGGTGTCGGATCGCACGATGGCGGCGCGGATCGCGGAGGCCGAGGCTCTCGTCATCCAGTTCCCGTCAACGCTCGAGTGCCTCGAACTCGGCCGCATCCAGCTCGGTCATGTGCGCACGATCGTGGAGCAGGGGCTCGCGATTCAGGATGCGGATGTCCGGGCCCGATACGAGGTCGAGGTACTGGAGAAGGCGGTCTCGGTGACGCCGGGGAGGTTGCGCAGGTTCGCGCAACTGGCCGCCGTGCGGATGTGCGAGGTCGCGTTCGAGGAACGCCACCGGCAGGCGCGCGAGGAACGGCGAGTGTCGATCACCGAGCTGGGCGATGGGATGTCACAGCTGACCGCGATCATGCCCACCGTGCTCGCCGAAGGCGCCTGGGACCGTCTCACCGAGCAGGCGCAAGCCATCCGGCTTGCGGGAGACTCGCGAAGTTTCGATCAGATCCGCTCCGATCTCGTTGCGGAGCTGCTGCTCACCGGCCAGCCGTCCGGCGACCCGGAGGCGCCGCATGCGGCCGGGGTCGGCATCCGCGCCGAGGTCTCGGTCGTGATCCCGGTGCTGACCCTGCTGGGGCGCAGCGCCGAGCCGGCGACGATCACCGGGAAGGGGCCGATCGACCTGGCTACCGCGCGGAAGCTTGCCGGCGGCGCCACCCGATGGCTGCGCATCCTGACCGACCCGATCACCGACCTGGTGGTCTCGGCCGACAACTACCGGCCTTCGAAGAGGCTGAGACGGTTCCTGGAGTCACGGGACGGGCGGTGCCGATTCCCGACCTGCAACCGCAGCCCCCGTCGCTCCGACCTGGATCACACGATCGCCTGGGAGGACGGCGGGAGAACCGTTCCCGACAACCTCGAAGTGCTCTGCCGGGGCCATCACACCCTCAAGCACTACGCGCCCCCGAACGCCCCGCCCTGGCGGGTGCGTCAGACCGAGCCCGGCGTCATCGAATGGACCACCCCGAACGGGCATGTCGTCAGGGACCGGCCCGACGGCGTGCCCTCCGGCTGCCGATCGGTCGAGTTCGCCTGACTGCCGCCACAATGGAGTCATGCCCGTTCCCCTCCGCGCCCTGCGCGAGCGCGCCGCCGCCGAGCTCGCCGACGCCGGGGTGCCGGATCCGGAAGTCGACGCCGAGCTGCTCCTCGGGCACGTGCTCGGCCTCAGCCGGGGCGAGGTGCAGGCGAAGATCGCCCTGGATGCCGAGGTCTCCGACGAGGACGCCGACGCGATCCGAGCACTCGTCGCTCGCCGGGCGACGCGGGAGCCTCTGCAGCACCTGACCGGTCGCGCGCCGTTCCGCAACCTCGAGCTCGCCGTCGGTCCGGGCGTCTTCGTCCCGCGACCGGAGACCGAGCAGGTCGCCCAGTTCGCGATCGACGCCCTCAACGCCTCAGCTGCGCCCGAACCCGTCGCCGTCGATCTCGGCACCGGCAGCGGCGCGATCGCGATCGCCATGGCGACCGAGGTCCCGCGCGCGCGGGTCTTCGCCGTCGAGCGATCGCCGGAGGCCTTCGAGTGGGCGCGGCGCAACGCGTCGGAGTCCGGCGCCGGCAACCTCGAGCTCGTGCTCGGCGACCTCGCCGACGCCGTCCCCGAGCTCGACGCAACGGTCGCCGTCGTGATCTCGAACCCGCCCTACGTGCCGGCGGATGCCGTGCCGCGCGATCCGGAGGTCCGCCTCTTCGACCCCGCGACGGCCCTGTACGGCGGAGCGGACGGGCTCGACGTCGTCCGTGCCGTCTCGCGGACCGCCCTGCGGCTGCTCCACCCCGGCGGCACGCTCGTGATCGAGCACGGCGAGCTGCAGGGGGCGGACATCCGGAGCCTGCTCACGGCCGACGGCTGGCGCGCACCGGCCACCCACCCCGACCTGCTCGGCCGCGACCGGGCCACGACGGCGCTGCGCTGATCGCGCCCGCCCGGGGCCGCAGCTAGCCGCGCTCGCGGGTCGCGAACGCCTCGACGGCCGCGGCGAGCCCCTGCGTGTCGGCGCCCCCGTCCCTCCAGGCGATGCGGTGGCCGGTCATCCCGACCGCCGAGGCTCCCGCGACGTTCGCCTCGGAGTCGTCGACGAAGAAGGCGTCCTCGGGCCGGGCGCCGAAGCGCTCGAGCGCGAGCCGGAAGATCCCGGCATCCGGCTTCCGCACGCCGAGATCGCTGCTCACGAGCACCCGGTCGCCGACGAGCTCCGCGACATCCGGCGCCAGGAGGGCGAACGACTCGGCGAACGGCGCGGGGTTGTTCGTGAGGACCGCGACGGTCCCGAGCGCCGCCGCGCCGCGCAGCACCTCGAGGGCGCCGGGGATGGGCGTGCTCGCGAGCATCCGGGTCTCCCGCCAGCCCTCGAGGGAGAGCCTCGCCCCGGTGACGGCCTCGAACCGGGCGAGGTACTCCGCCGAGGTCGGCCACTCGCCGGCCTCCGCACGCCGCTCGTAGCCGCCCGCCCACCAGCCCTTCGCGAGGTCGTACTGGCTCACCCCGGTGAGGAGGCTGAGCGCGGGCAGCCGGATGCGGAAGTCGTAGTCGTAGAGCGTGTCGTCGAAGTCGAACAGATAGAGGTCCACGCACGCCCCTTCCGGCCGCCGGAAGTACAGTCTGCCCCAAGTAGGATGACAATCGACATGGCGACCATCTACGACTGCTCGGACGGCACCGAGCTCCTCACCGGCATGCGCCTCGCGCGGCAGGCCCTCGGCATGGGGGAGCTCATCGTCCTGCCGACCGACACGGTCTACGGCATCGGCTGCGACGCCTTCAACCCCGCCGCGGTGCGCAGGCTGCTCGAGGCGAAGGGTCGCGGGCCCGAGGCGCCGCCACCCGTCCTCATCCCGGGCATCCCGACGCTCGACGCCCTCGCCGAGAGCGTCCCCGACGAGGTGCGCAGGCTCGTGAAGGCGTTCTGGCCCGGAGCGCTCACCGTCATCGTCCCGGCCCGCGAGTCGCTCGCCTGGGACCTCGGCGAGACGCACGGCACGGTCGCGCTCCGGATGCCGGACGACGACATCGCGCTCGAGCTGCTCTCCGAGACCGGGCCGCTCGCGGTCTCCTCCGCGAACCTCACCGGGCAGCCCGCCGCGACGACGGCACGCGAGGCCCACGACGCCCTCGGCGACAGCGTCTCGGTGTACCTCGACGGCGGCCCCGTCGGGCTCGAGATCGCCCCCGGAAACGACGCCGGGTCGACCATCGTCGACGCGACAGGACTTCTCCTCGGCAAGGAGCTCACGATCGTGCGCCACGGCGCCATCCCGGACGAGGCGATCCGGGCGGTCCTCGCGTGAGCGGGGGAGCGGCGTGATCTTCTACGTCATCGCCGCACTCATCGCGGCGATCACGACCGCCGCGTTCTCCTGGGTCATCTGGAGGCTCGGGGCGAAGTACCGTCTCTACCCCACTATCCGGGATCGCGACGTGCACTCGACGCCCACGCCCAGGCTCGGCGGCGTCGCGATGTTCGCGGGCATCCTCATCGCCTTCGCGGTCGCGAGCCAGGTGAGCTGGTTCCACCTCGTGTTCGCGAGGCCGGGACAGATCGTCGCGATCCTCGGAGCGGCCCTCATCATCGTGCTCATCGGCGTCGCCGACGACATCTGGGACCTCGACTGGCTCACCAAGCTCGCCGGGCAGATCATCGCCGCCGGGCTCCTCGTCTGGCAGGGCGTGCAGCTCGTGACGATCCCCGTCGGGGGGATCACGGTGGTCCCGCCCGTCCTCGGGCTCGTGCTCACCGTCATCGCCGTCGTGCTCGTCATGAACGCGGTCAACTTCATCGACGGCCTCGACGGTCTCGTCGCGGGCGTCGCGATCCTCGCGAACGGGGTGTTCTTCATCTACAGCTACTGGCTCGCGAGGGCCGTCGGCGAGGCGGAGTACTTCAACCTCGCCTCTCTCGTCACCGCGGTGCTCATCGGCGCCTGCGCCGGGTTCCTGCCGTTCAACTGGCACCCGGCGAAGCTCTTCATGGGGGACTCCGGCGCGCTCCTGGTCGGCCTCCTCATGGCGACCTCGGCGATCTCGGTGACCGGCCAGATCGATCCGGGCTCGCTCGAGTCCGGCAGGCTCCTCGCCCCCGCCTTCATCCCGATCCTGCTGCCCTTCGCCATCCTCCTCCTCCCGATCCTCGACTTCGTGCTCGCGGTCACGCGGCGCTTGCGCGCGGGGAAGTCGCCGTTCAGCGCCGACCGCAAGCACCTGCACCACCGGCTCCTGGACATGGGCCACAGCCACCTGCACGCGGTGCTGGTCTTCTACTCCTGGACGGCCGTCGTGGCGATCGGCGTCCTGAGCTTCCTCTTCGTGCCCTGGGGATGGTCCCTCGCCTTCATCGCCGTGGGGCTCGCGATCACGACGATCGTGACGCTCGCACCCCTCAGCAGGCGGATGCTGAGCGGAAGGACGCGCAGGAGCACGCCGACGAAAGGAGATCCGACATGACCGAGTCCGACGGGCGGAGCCCCGCCGCCGCACCCGTGCACGTGAGGGCTCTGCGCTACGGAGGTCTCGTGACCCTCGCGATCGCCGTCGTCGGGTCGGCCCTCGGCTACCTCGCGGCCGGGGTCCCCGGGATCCTGAGCGCGCTCGTCGGCGCGGGCCTCGCGGCCGTCTTCATGGGTCTCACCGCGGCGAGCATCCTCGTCGGGACGCGGGTGTCGCGCGGCCCCGCGCCGGACCCGCGCTTCTTCGGGATCGTCATCGGAACCTGGCTCGCCAAACTCGTGGTCTTCATCGGTATCGCCCTCTGGCTGCGCGGTCAGCCCTGGCTCGACCCGATGGTCTTCTTCCTCGCCGCGCTCACGGCGGTCGTCGGCTTCCTCGTCGTGGACGTCGTCGCACTCCAGACGAGCCGCATCCCCTACGTCGAGGTGTCCCTGCCCGGGGAAGGGGCCGATCGGCCGGAGAAAACGGCGCCCGATTCTTGATAGTGTTGTCGAGGTTTCGCCTGTCCGAACGCCGCGCATCGCGCCCCACGTCTGGAGTCCATCCTGCTCGCCTCTGTCCTGACCACCTCGCTCCTCGTCGCCGCTGACGAGTCGGGCGACGGGGGTTTCGTGGGCCCGTCGATCGACGAGTTCTTCCCGGCCCCCATCCTCTTCGTGGGCACCCCCTTCGAGCTCAACCGCATCATGCTCATCCGGCTTCTCGCGGTCGCCGTGCTCCTGCTCATCCTCTGGCTCGGCACGCGCAGGCTCAAGCTCGTCCCGGGTCGCGGCCAGGTCATGATGGAGTTCGCGATCGACTTCGCGCGCAAGGGCATCGCCATCGACACCCTCGGCGAGAAGGAGGGCAAGCGGTTCGCTCCTCTGATCATGACGATCTTCTTCCTGACCCTCGCACTCAATCTCACGGGGACGATCCCCGGGCTGCAGATCGCGAGCACGGGGCTCATCGGTCAGGCGATCATCCTGTCGATCGTCGCCTATGCAACCTTCGTCTACGCCGGGATCCGCAAGTTCGGGGTGGGCCGCTTCTTCAAGAACGCGCTGTGGCTGCCCGGGGTGCCGGTCTTCATCAAGCCGATCATCGCCGTCCTCGAGGTCCTGTCGACCTTCATCGTCCGGCCCATCACGCTGACCCTCCGGCTCACGATGAACATGGTCGCGGGCCACATGCTGCTCGTGCTGTGCTTCCTCGCGACGGGGTTCTTCTTCGACATGCTCATCAGCGGGAGCGCCTGGGGCCTGATCGGAGCCGGGACGCTCGTCATGGGCATCGCCTTCGTCGTCCTCGAGATCTTCGTGGCCGCGCTGCAGGCCTACATCTTCGCCATCCTCACGGCCATCTACATCCAGCTGGCCCTGGCCGACGAGCACTGAGCTCCCGGCGACCACGTATCACCTCGAAAGGAACACCATGAATCTCGTCGGACACATCGCACCGCTCGCCTTCGGCCTCGCGGCCATCGGCTCCGGTATCGGGGTCGGCCTCATCGTCGGCAAGACGGTCGAGTCGGTCGCACGCCAGCCCGAGCTCGCCGGTCGCCTCCAGACCCTCATGTGGATCGGTATCGCCATCACCGAGGCACTCTGCTTCATCGCCATCGGCGTCGCCTTCATCCCGTTCCCCGCGCCCTGAGCATCCGTCCCGTCGATCCAAAGGAGTCCTGAATGCACCTCGCATTCGCCCTCGCCGGGGCCGTACCCGCCGCAGAAGGGTCAGAGCACAGCATCCTCCTCCCGGAGCTGCCCGACCTGATCTGGGGCACGATCGCCTTCGTCGTCGTGCTCGTCGTGATCGTCCGGCTCGTCCTGCCCAACGTCACCCGTGCGCTCGACGCGCGCCGCGACGCGATCGAGGGCGGCATCGAGCGGGCCGAGAAGGCCGAGGCGGAGGCGGCGGCCACGAAGGGCGAGTACGAGGCCGCGCTCTCGGCCGCCCGCACCGAGGCGGCGAAGATCCGCGAGCAGGCCCGCGTCGACGGGACCAGGATCCTGGCCGAGCTCAAGGAGCAGGCCCAGGCCGAGGCGAGCCGCATCGCCGCGGCCGCGCAGGCGACCATCGAGGCCGAGCGCCAGAACGCCCTCGCCTCCCTGCGCAGCGAGGTCGGATCGCTCGCCATCACGCTCGCCTCCGGCGTCATCGGCGAGAGCCTGAGCGACGACAAGAAGGCGTCCGCGATCGTCGACCGCTTCCTCGCCGACCTCGAGGCGGACGAGAAGGCGAAGGCGGGCAAGTAATGGGGTCTGCGACCAGGAACGCGGTCGCCGCGGCGAAGGCGGCGCTCGCCGCTCGCGCGGGCGCCGCGACGCTGGCCGGCTCAGCACTTCTGACCGTCGGCGAGGAGCTGCTGTCGGCCGGCAGGGTCATCGGCGACTCGGCCCAGCTGCTGAGCGCCCTCGGCGATCGCTCCGCGGATCCCTCGGCCAAGAGCGCCCTCGTCGGCTCGGTCTTCGGGTCCCTCGGGCCGGAGGCGAAGGATCTCCTCACCGGGCTCGCGGCGAGCCGCTGGTCGGACCAGTCCGACCTGCTCGCCGGCATCGAGGAGCTGGGGCTGCGCGCCCTCGCCTCGTCGGCGCCGGCCGGCACCGACATCCCGGCCGAGCTCTTCGCCTTCGGCCGGCTGGTCTCCTCGAACGCCGACCTCGAGCTCGCCGTGGGCAGCAAGCTCGGCGACCCCGCGGCCAAGGCCGCGCTCGTCGGGAAGCTCCTCGGGGGGCGCGCGAGCGAGCAGACGATCGCGATCGTGCGCCATCTCGTCCAGCAGCCCCGCGGCCGCCGGATCGGCGCGCTCCTGCGGCATGCCGCGGACATCGTCGCCGACGAGTCCTCCCTCGCCGTAGCAACCGTCACGGTCGCGGCACCGCTCGGCGCCGACCAGCTCGACCGGCTGCGCAGAGGACTCGCGAAGAAGTACGGCGACCTGCGCATCAACCAGGTCGTCGACCCCGCGGTCATCGGCGGTGTCCGCATCGCCGTGGCCGGCGACGTGATCGACGACAGCGTCGCGACCCGATTGAAAGAACTCAGACTTCAGCTCGCCGGCTAGCGGCTGAGAAGACCCAAGGAGCGCCCGCGCTCCGCAACGCAGAGGAAAGACAATGGCAGAACTGACGATCAGCCCCGACGAGATCCGCGACGCCCTCCAGGACTTCGCCAAGTCGTACGAGCCGAACAAGGCCGGTGCGACCGAGGTCGGGCACGTTATCGACACCGCGGACGGGATCGCCCACGTCGAGGGGCTGCCTGGCGCGATGGCCAACGAGCTCCTGCGCTTCGCGGACGGGACCCTCGGCCTCGCACTCAACCTCGACGAGAGCGAGATCGGCGTCGTCGTGCTCGGCGAGTTCGGCGGCATCGAGGAGGGCATGGAGGTCACCCGCACGGGCGAGGTGCTCTCGGTCCCGGTCGGCGACGCCTACCTCGGCCGGGTCGTCGACCCGCTCGGCAACCCGATCGACGGACTCGGCGACATCAAGGCGGAAGGCCGTCGCGCCCTCGAGCTCCAGGCCCCCGGGGTCATGCAGCGCAAGAGCGTGCACGAGCCCATGCAGACCGGTATCAAGGCCATCGACGCCATGATCCCGATCGGCCGCGGCCAGCGTCAGCTCATCATCGGCGACCGGCAGACCGGCAAGACCG
>JBIQHP010000184.1:0-1606 GCA_044508495.1 Clavibacter sp. | reverse complement strand
GACCCCGGCACGGCTGCCGGGGTCGAGCTTTGAGGGACACCGCGACCGGCCGGTTGACGAAAAGCCGCACCCGAGCGGCACGGGACCCGACCTATACTGGAGAGACCATGACCGAGACGATAGCCAACGCCGGCGCAGCAGGGCACGCCGAGCGCTACGCACCCGAGAACGTCGAAAAGAAGTGGCAGCAGCGCTGGCGCGAGCAGGGACTCTACGAGGTCGACCTGCAAGGCGACAGCCGTCCCAAGTACTACTTCCTCACCATGTACCCCTACCCGTCGGGCGACCTGCACATCGGGCACTGGTACGCGGAGGCCCCGGCCGACGCCGCCGCGCGCTACAAGCGCATGCGCGGCTACAACGTGCTCTTCCCCATGGGCTACGACGCCTTCGGCCTGCCGGCCGAGAACGCCGCCGTCCGGGCCGCGCGGGCCGGCGACACCACCGTCCACCCAGCCAGCTTGACGTACGAGCGCATCGCCCACATGACGCGGCAGTTCGAGCAGATGGGCGCGATGTTCGACTGGTCGAAGCGCATCGTGACCTGCGATCCCGAGTACTACAAGTGGAACCAGTGGTTCTTCATCAAGATGCTCGAGCGCGGCCTGGCGTACCGCAAGGAGTCGTTCGTCAACTGGGACCCCGTCGATCAGACCGTGCTCGCCAACGAGCAGGTCATCGACGGCCGCGGCGACCGCTCGGGCGCCCTGATCGAGCGGCGGCTCATGCCCCAGTGGCACTACCGCATCACCGACTACGCCGAGGAACTCCTCGACTTCTCGGGACTCGACTGGCCCGAGCGCGTCGTCGCCATGCAGACGAACTGGATCGGGAGGTCGGAGGGCGCCGAGGTGACCTTCGAGACCGAGACCGGCGACGGCATCACCGTGTTCACCACGCGCCCCGACACGCTCTGGGGAGCCACCTTCATGGTGCTGGCGCCCGAGCACGAGCTCGTCGCGAAGCTGACGACGCCGGAGCGCAGGGACGCCGTGCGCGCCTACGTCGACGGCGCGAGCCACAAGTCCGACATCGACCGCATGGCCGACAGGGCGGAGAAGACGGGCGAGTTCATCGGCGCCTACGCCGTGAACCCCGTGAACGGCTCGCGCATCCCCATCTGGATTGCCGACTACGTGCTCATGGGCTACGGCACCGGCGCCATCATGGCGGTGCCCTACGGCGACCAGCGCGACTTCGAGTTCGCTCGTGCTTTCGGGCTCGAGATCGTCCCGGTGGTGAGGCCCCCCGGAGTCACCGGTGAGCTGAACGCCGCCGAGCTGGGGGAGGCGTGGGCCGGCCCCGGCACCATGATCAACTCGGGGCCGCTCGACGGCCTGGAGCATAACGGCGAGAAGGGCAGGAACAGCCCCGCCATCGCGGCGGCGATCGAGTTCTTGGAGAGCAAGGGCATCGGCCGCGCCCAGACCACCTATCGCCTGCGCGACTGGCTCATCAGCCGCCAGCGCTACTGGGGCACGCCCATCCCGGTCGTCTACTGCGACTCCTGCGGCATCGTGCCCGAGAAGTTCGAGAACCTCCCCGTGCTGCTGCCCGAGGACGTGGCCTTCATCCCGACCGGCGAGTCGCCGCTCAAGACGCACGC
>JBIQHP010000070.1:0-11125 GCA_044508495.1 Clavibacter sp. | reverse complement strand
CGCATCGCCACCGTCAACGTCAACGGCATCCGTGCCGCCTACCGCCACGGAATGGGTGCCTGGCTGGACAAGCGCGGGGTCGACATCCTCGCCCTGCAGGAGGTGCGCGCCTCGACCGAGGACGTCGTCGGGCTGCTCGGGCCGGACTGGGACATCCTGCACGACGCCGCGACCGCCAAGGGCAGGGCCGGCGTCGCGCTCGCGAGCCGGAGCAAGGCCTCCATCCACCGCGTCGAATTCGGGCCGGACGACTTCGACAGCGCCGGCCGCTGGCTCGAAGCGGACTACGAGGTGGGCGACAAGATCGTCACGGTCGTGAGCACCTACGTGAACTCGGGCGAGGCGGGAACGCCCAAGCAGGTCGAGAAGTACAAGTTCCTCGACGCGATGCTCGTGCACGTCCCGCTGCTCGCCGAGCACAACCCCCTCTCGCTCATCGTCGGCGACCTCAACGTGGGTCATCGCAAGCTCGACATCCGGAACTGGCGCGGCAACCAGAAGTCCGCCGGCTTCCTGCCCGAGGAGCGCGCCTACTTCGATCGCTTCTTCGGCGCGGAGGACGACCCCGACTACAACGCCGGCGCCGGCTTCGGCTGGGTGGATGTCGGCCGCCGCTGGGCGGGAGAGGTCGAGGGGCCGTACACCTGGTGGTCGGCGCGCGGCCAGGCCTTCGTGAACGACACCGGATGGCGCATCGACTACCACATGGCGACTCCTGCGCTCGCGGCGACGGTGAAGAACTACACGATCGACCGGGCGGCCTCCTACGAGGAGCGCTGGTCCGACCACGCCCCGGTCGTCGTCGACTACGACCTCTGACAGAATCGAACCGTGACTTCGAAGCCCCGCCTGTTCTCGGGCATGCAGCCCTCCGCCAACAGCCTGCAGATCGGCAACTACATCGGCGCCCTCCTGCAGTGGAAGGAGCTGCAGGCGAGCTACGACGCCGTGTTCTGCATCGTCGACCTGCACGCGCTCACGGTGCCGCAGGATCCGGCACTGCTGCGCGAGAACACCCGGCGCACCGCAGCCCAGTACATCGCCGCGGGGATCGATCCCTCGGCCTCGACGCTCTTCGTGCAGTCGCACGTGTCCGCGCATCCGGAGCTCGCCTGGGTGCTCAACACCATCACCGGGTTCGGCGAAGCCAGCCGGATGACCCAGTTCAAGGACAAGTCGTCCCGGCAGGGCTCCGACAGTGCGACGGTCGGCCTCTTCGCGTACCCCATGCTCATGGCGGCCGACATCCTGCTCTACGACGCCGAGGTCGTGCCGGTCGGGGACGACCAGCGCCAGCACGTCGAGCTCACGCGGGATCTCGCCGGACGCTTCAACTCGCGGTTCGGCGAGACCTTCGTCGTGCCGGAAGCGGTCATCCTCGAGGAGAGGGCACGCATCTACGACCTGCAGGAGCCCACGGCGAAGATGAGCAAGTCGGCTTCCTCGGAAGCGGGTGTCGTCTGGATGATGGACGAGCCGTCGGTCACCGCGAAGAAGATCCGCTCCGCGGTGACGGATGACGGTCGTGAGGTGCGCTTCGACAGCGAGAAGAAGCCCGGAGTCGCGAACCTGCTCACGATCTACTCGGTGCTCGCCGACAAGACGATCGCCGAGCTGGAGGAGCAGTACGCCGGGCGCGGCTACGGCGACCTCAAGAAGGACCTCGCCGACGTCGTCGTGGAGACCTTCGGCCCGATCCGGGCCCGCACGCTCGAGCTGCTCGACGATCCGGCCGAGCTCGACCGGGTGCTCGCCGGCAACGCCGACCGGGCTGCCGCGATCGCCGACGCCACCCTCGCGAAGGTCTACGACCGGGTCGGGCTCCTGCCCAGGGGCTGAGCGTGGAGCCGTTCCCGCTGAGGGCCGAGGGGCTCCTGCTCGACCAGCCGGTCGCGGCGGATATCGACGCCATCACCGGGTACTGCCAGGATCCGGTCTTCGAGCGATTCCTGACCCTGCCCTGGCCCTACGCACGCAAGGACGCGGAGTTCTTCGTGAACGAGTACGTGCCCCGCGGCTGGGAGACCGGCGACGAGGTGACCTGGGCGCTGCGCGCCGACGGAGTGCTCCTGGGCGTGATCGGCGTGCGCGCCTCCCGCTCGATGGTGGGATTCTGGCTGGGCGCTCCACACCGGGGTCGCGGCTATATGCCCCTCGCGGTATCCGTCGTCGCCGACTGGGCGTTCGCGAGCGGCTGGCTCGAAAGCATCCGATGGGAGGCGGTCGTCGGCAACGCCGCGTCGCTCGCCGTCGCACGGAAGACCGGCTTCCGCTACACCGGGATCGAGCCGGCGATCGTCGTCGGCCGCGACGGCTCCCGCCCCGACTCCTGGCAGGCGGTGCTGCACGCCGCGGACGAGCGCGCCCCGAAGCCCGGCTGGCCCGACTCCTGACCCCCCGCCCGGCCTCGCGGCGCCATGCGATCGATCGCGGAACGAAAACGAAGGAGAAACGACCGGATGACGACCATCCCGGCACGAAACGGCGCGGCATCCGCCGGTTCTCCTTCGTTTTCGATCGCGCTGTTCGACCTGGACGACACGCTCTTCGCCCATGTCGAGGCCGTCGGCCTCGCGGTGAGAGCGCATCGTGCGGCGCTCGGCGGCGCGGTCGTCGAGGCGGACGAGACGGCCGAGCTCGCGCGCTGGCACGCCCTCGAGGAGGAGCACTACCACCGCTACCTCAGCGGCGAACTCGACTTCCTCGGGCAGCGGCGGGCGCGTGCGCGAGACTTCGTCGCACCGTACGGCATCGAACTCGACGACGAGGCCGCTGAGAGCCGGTACAGCGACTACTCCCTCGAGTACGAGAGGGCATGGATCGCGCATGACGACGCTCTGCCCTGCCTCGACGCGCTGCGCCGGGCGATCCCCGGCATGCGGTTCGGCGTCGTAACCAATGGCGAGCTCGAGCAGCAGTCGCGCAAGGTCGCCGCTATCGGGCTCGACGGCCACATCGACCATATGATCGCCTCCGGGGAGCTCTCCTACGCGAAGCCGGATGCCCGCATCTTCGAGCACGCCTGCTCGGTGTTCGGGGTGGACCCCGACTCCGCAGCCTACGTCGGCGACCGGCTGTACACGGATGCGCTCGGCGCAGCGAGCGCGGGGCTGACCGGCGTGTGGCTGGATCGCCCCGGCGCGGCGACGAGCGAGGAGCTCGCGGAGGCGACGGCATCCGGAGTCGCGGTCATCCGCACCCTCGCCGAATTGCCAGCGCTGCTCGCCGACCGCCCCGTCTGAACGAAAACGAAGGAGATCGGCCCGCCGGTGACCATTCCGGAACGTTTGGGCACGCGAGCGCCGGTTCTCCTTCGTTTTCGTTCACTGCATACCGTGCGGCGCCTGCGGGAATACCAGCCCGCCGCAGGCGTTGGTAGACTCGGTAGCAGTACGTGCTCCGGGGTCGGTGAAAGTCCGAACCGGCGGTGACAGTCCGCGACCCGCGATCGGCCAAGTCCGAGAGCGGTTGAGCCGGTGGAATTCCGGCACCGACGGTTATGAGTCCGCAGGGTCTCTCAGTCCGGATGGAAGGCAGCACGGGTGAACGCACGCGTTCACAGCGCTGGGCATTACGCCAGCGCTCCCGGAGCCCGTCTCGACGAGACGTGAGGAACCGGATGCCCGAGAGGCGGAGCGAGCAGATCGCGCAGGAGGTCGATGCGACGATCCTGAGCGCGATGCGCCTCGCGCTCGTCCTCGCCGCGCGCGGGCCGGCGCGGGGCGCGAATCCGCAGGTCGGCTGCGTCATCCTCTCCTCCGCCGGCGAGGTCGTCGCCGAGGGCTGGCACCGCGGGCTTGGAACCGCCCACGCCGAGGTCGACGCACTCTCGAGATTGTCCGCCGATCGGGCGCGCGGCGCGACCGCCGTCGTGACCCTCGAGCCCTGCAATCACCACGGCCACACCGGACCGTGCAGCGAGGCGCTCATCGAGGCCGGGATCGCCCGCGTCTTCTATGCCGTGTCCGACCCTAACCCGGCGGCCTCCGGCGGCGCGGCGCGGTTGCGTGAGGCTGGCGTGGAGGTGACGGGCGGCGTGCTCGCGGATGCCGTCTCGGAGTTCCTGCGTCCCTGGCTCACGGCGGTGCGGCTCGGCCGACCGTACGTCACGCTCAAGTGGGCGTCGAGCCTCGACGGCCGCGCGGCGGCGGCCGACGGCACGAGCCAGTGGATCACCGGCGAGGCGGCTCGCGCCCATGTGCACCTTCAGCGCGCGGCGGCCGACGCGATCGTCGTCGGCACCGGTACCGTGCTCGCCGACGACCCCAGCCTCACGGCGCGCGACGCGAACGGGGCACTGCTCGCCGAGCAGCCGGTGCCCGTCGTGATCGGCGAGCGCGAGGTCCCGGCCGGGGCGCGGCTCCGCGGCCATCCGCGACCGTTCGTCGCGACGGGGAACCGGGACCTCGAGAAGGCGCTGAGCGGGCTGTACGCCCAGGGCATCCGCCGGGTCCTCGTGGAGGGCGGGCCGGCGCTCGCAAGCGCGTTCGTCGCGGCCGGGCTCGTCGACGAGTACCTCGTCTACCTCGCGCCGGTGCTGCTCGGCGGCCCCCGACTTGCCATTGGCGACCTCGGGATCGGAACACTCGGCGAGGCGCGGCGGTTGAGCATCGTGGGCGTCGAGCGGCTCGGGGACGATGTGCTCGTGCGGGCGCGTGGTTTCGATACGCCCGCAAGCGGGCTACTCAACCAGCGAGAAATCACGCCCACAAGCGAGGCGCCGACTCAGCAGGAAGGCGAGGAGGAAGGGTAACCATGTTCACCGGAATCATCGAGGAGCTCGGCGAGGTCGTCGACTGGCAGCAGGCCGGAGACGCCGCGCGCCTCACCGTGCGCGCTCCGCTCGCGGTCTCGGATGCCGCCCACGGCGACTCCATCTCGGTGAGCGGCGTGTGCCTCACCGTCGTCGATCAGGGGCCGGACTGGTTCACCGCGGATGTCATGGCCGAGACGATCCGGATGAGCACGCTCACCGACCCGCAGCCCGGCGACCGCGTGAACCTCGAGCGCGCGGCGAAGGTCGGCGACCGGCTCGGAGGCCACATCGTGCAGGGCCACGTCGACGGGACCGCCGAGGTGCTCTCGATCGCCGAGGGCAGCGCGTGGCGCGTCGTGCGGTTCAGCCTCTCCCCCGAGCTCGCGAGCCTCGTCGTGCGCAAGGGCTCGATCGCGCTCGACGGCGTCTCCCTCACGGTGAGCGCCGTCGGCCACGACGCCGACGACACCGAATCCAGCGGCGACTGGTTCGAGGTCTCTCTCATCCCCGAGACGCTCGCGGTCACGACGCTCGGTCTCAAGAAGCCCGGCGACCTCGTCAACGTCGAGACCGACATCCTGGCCCGCCACGTGCAACGCCTCCTTGAGATGACCAGTCTCGGGCAAAGGAGTTTCGGGGTCGCGGGTTCGCGCGCTGGAGCTATGGCGATTGCGCAGCAATCGCGCGACGCCAGCGCCGACGAAGCTGCGCTTCGTCGGGCCTCGGGCATCTATGGGCACGACCCCGAAACTCCTTTGCCCGAGACCCACGGAAGGAGCGGGTCATGAGCCTCGCCGACATCCCCACGGCGCTCGCCGAGCTGCGCGCCGGCAAGCCCGTCATCGTCGCCGACGACGAGGGTCGCGAGAACGAGGGCGACGCCATCATCTCCGCCGAGCTCGCGAGTCAGGAGTGGATCGCCTGGATGGTCCGGTACACCTCCGGCTACCTGTGCGCGCCCCTTCCGGACGAGCTCGCGGATCGCCTCGCCCTTCCGGTCATGGTGACCGACAATCAGGACAGCCGCGGAACCAACTACACGATCAGCGTCGACGCGGCCGACCGGTTCAGCACCGGCATCAGCGCCGCCGACCGGGCCCACACGCTGCGCGTGCTCGCCGATCCGGCCTCGACGCCCGCGAGCCTCATCCGGCCGGGGCACATCCTGCCCCTGCGGGCCGCTCGAGGCGGCGTGCGCGAGCGCAGCGGCCACACCGAGGCCGCCGTCGACCTCATGCGGCTGGCGGGCCTGAGCCCGGTCGCCGCGATCGGCGAGCTCGTGCAGGACGACGGGGAGATGATGCGGCTTCCCGAGCTCATCGAGTTCGGGACCGCCGAGGGCATCGCGGTCATCACGATCGCCGACCTCGTCGAGTACCTCGACGCGCAGGACGGGGGAACTGATGATGCCGCACCCCCGGTCTCCCCCAGGGCCGAGACCTCCCGCGTGATCTTCGAGGTCGAGACGACCGTGCCGACCGTCTACGGGAGCTTTCGCATCCGGGCCTACCGCGACCGCATGACGGGCGCCGACCATGTCGCGGTCATCGCCGGGGAGCCGGGGAGCAATCCGCTCGTCCGCGTGCACTCGGAGTGCCTGACGGGCGAGGTGTTCGGCTCGCTCAAGTGCGAGTGCGGGCCTCAACTGCACGAGTCGCTCGAGCTCATCCAGCGCGAGGGCGGCGTCGTCGTCTACCTGCGCGGCCACGAGGGGCGCGGCATCGGGCTCGTCAACAAGCTGCGCGCCTACCAGCTGCAGGAGGGCGGCCTCGACACGCTCGACGCGAACCTCGCGCTGGGCTTCCCGGTGGACTCGCGCGACTACGGGGCGGCGGTCGCGATCCTCGAGGATCTCGGCATCTCCTCGGTGCGCCTGCTCACCAACAACCCCGACAAGGCGAGCCAGCTCCAGGCGCACGGCATGACGGTGAGCGAGCTCGTCCCGCTGCTCGTCGGGGTCGGCGAGTTCAACCAGGACTACCTCGACGTCAAGCGCGACCGCATGGGCCATCGGCTGCCGGCCGACATCTCGGGTCTCGCGAATCTCAGCGAACTGGAAGGACACCCGTCATGAGCGGTGCAGGATCCCCGAACCACCCCGACTCCCCCGCCATCGACGGCACGGGCCTCAAGGTCGCGATCGTCGCAGGTCGCTGGCACGAGCAGATCGCGAGCGGCCTGCTCGCGGGCGCCCACCGGGTGCTCGACGCCTCGGGCGCGACGGTGACAGAGCTGCGGGTTCCCGGGAGCTTCGAGCTGCCGGTCGCCTGCAAGGGGGCGCTCGAGGCGGGGGCGGATGCGGTGGTCGCACTCGGCGTGATCATCCGCGGCGGCACGCCCCACTTCGACTTCGTCTCCAACGCCGCGACCGACGGCCTCACCCGCGTGGCACTGGACACCGGCAAGCCCGTCGGGTTCGGCGTGCTCACCCTCGACGACGAGCAGCAGGGCCTCGACCGGGCCGGGCTGCCGGGTTCGAGGGAGGACAAAGGCGCCGAGGCGGCATCCGCGGCGCTCGAGACGGCGGTGCTCCTGCGAGCTCTTCGCGCATCCGCCGGTTGAGTAGGCCCGAAGGGCCGTATCGAAACCATCGATCGGTACCTCGATCTCGATACACCGCGCTCCGCGCGGCACTCGATCAGCGGGGCTGCGCGGGCATGTACCGGTAGAACTCGACGCCGAGGTTGTGGAAGTCGGGGCCGTCCTCGGTGCCGACCGATTCGACGACGAACTCGCCGCTCGGCGGCACGGGCACGAGGTCGCTCGAGCGGCCCTCGTGCAAGGCGAGGTACTGGGCCTCGGTGAGGTCGACCGGCGCGCCGAGCGCTCCCGCGAAGTCGATCCGCCCGGCAGCCTCATCCCAGCCCTCGGCGACTCGGAGCGGGATGGCCTCGGCCGCATCGCCGCTCCCGTAGCCGAGCGCGAGCCAGTGCTGTCCGGCGATGTCGAGGCCGTCATCCTTCGCCTGTCGCAGACCCGAGGCGAGCCAGGCGGGCAGGGCCGCGGAGTACAGGTTGCCGAGATCGCGCATCGCATCCGCGCCGAGGCTCAGCCTCTCGACCACGAGCGACTGCCACAGGTCGAGGCCGCGCAGGTGCTGACGGAGCTTGCGCGAGAGCGGGAACACGTCGCCGTCGCTCTGGCCAGTCACGATCGACTCGTCGAAGGGCGAGGCCGTGTCGAGCTCGTGGAGCAGGGCATCCGCGTCGACACCGGCTGCGGCGCAGTATTCGCGCAACTGAGCACGCCCCGCCTCGTCGGCGGCGAGGGCGAAGAGATAGGCCATGACCCAGCCGATCGTCGGCATCTGGTGGTACGGGCGGTGCATGAACACCCGGTCGACCTCGGTGAAGTAGTCGACCGGTCGGCCCTCACGCTTGGCGAGCATGTCCGCCATGGCGTGGTGGGTCGCGTCGATGTAGCAGCTCGTCGAGTAGCGGCCGTTGAAGACCGGGAGGTCCTGCATCTGGCCGTCGTCGCGCGGTGCCTGGCGGAAGCGCGCGAAAGGCTTGCGGAAGTCGACCGTGCGGTAGTCGGAGTCGCTGCCGCCCGCCGCGAGGTCCACCTCGAGGAGCTTCGCGTCCCCGTCGACGAGCATCGCCACGGCGCCGGCGCCCTGGGTCGGCTCGCCCGTGCTCCCGAGCGCGTACTCGGCGATGTCGGAGGCGACGACGATCGCCTGCCGGCCGGCGCCGTCCGAGGCGAGGTAGCGCAGCGCCGCCTTGAGGCCGTAAACCCCGGCGAGGCAGGCGTGCTTGAACTCGGGGACCTCGCAGTCGCGGGCGAGCAGCGGCTGGCCCTTCGCCGAGAGGGCGTCGTTGATCATGCCCTTGACGATGATGGCGCCGGCCGAGTTGTCGCTGCTCGACTCGGTGCCGAGCGCGAGCATGCCGATGCGCCGCGGATCGAGCTCGTAGCTCTCGATGAGGCGAAGCACGGCGTTCGCGGCGAGCGTGTAGACGCTCTGGGCCGGCCCGCGCATCCGGAAGCTGCGACCGACGACGCCACGGGTCTTCTCCCAGGACTCGTCGTTCCAGGAGCACCAGTCCTGCAACTGGACACGATAGGGGGGCAGATACAGCGACAGTCCGCTGATTCCAGGGAGCACGCGGTTCCTTCGTTCGGGGGCCGCTCGGCCACGAGTCTCGATTTTAGCAAGCAGCGGTGCGGCTAAAATGATCCCGACGCGATCGGAGCACCACTGTGGACGACACCAACGGCGGTGGCCTCGCAGCTACGGCTCGCGCGAACAGCAACATCGCGCTCGCGAAGTACTGGGGCAAGCGCGATGCGGCGCTCAACATCCCGGCGGTCGGCTCGATCTCGATCACGCTCGACGCCCTGCGCACCGAGACGACGGTGACCTTCGATCCGGCGCTCGACGAGGACGAGTTGTGGCTGGATGACCGAAGGCAGCCGGCCGGGGGGCGCACGAGCACGGTCCTCGACCTGGTCCGCGAGCGCGCCGGGCTCGACCTGCACGCGAAGGTCGTCTCGGCCAACGACTTCCCGACCGGTGCCGGGCTCGCCTCCTCGGCCTCCGGCTTCGCCGCGCTCGCGGTCGCAGCGTGCGCCGCCGCAGGAGTGGATGCCACCCCGCGCGAGCTCTCGATCCTCGCCCGGCGCGGCTCCGCATCCGCCGCCCGGTCGATCTTCGGCGGCTACGCCGAACTGCACGCCGGGGCCGCCGCCGACGGGGACGACTCCTTCGCCGAGCCGCTGCTCGACGGGGCGGACTGGCCGCTGAGCGTCGTCGTCGCGATCACCGATCCCGGGGCGAAAGCGGTGTCCTCGACTGCCGGCATGCAGGCCACGAGCGCGAGCTCGCCGTTCTATCCGGCCTGGGTGGAGTCCTCGGGGGAGCTGCTCGACCGGATGCGGGCCGCCGTCCTCGCCCACGACCTCGAGACCGTCGGCGATCTCGCCGAGCACAGCTGCCTCGCCCTGCACGCGCTCATGCTCACGACGCGTCCGGCCCTCATCTACTGGAACGCCGCGACGGTCGCCGCCATCCACGCCATGCGCGAGCTGCGCGGCGGCGGCATCCCGGTCTACTTCACGATCGACGCCGGGCCCCAGGTCAAGGCGCTCTGCCGTCCGGAGGACGCCGTCGCCGTCGCGGCGGCGCTCGCCGACGTCCCCGGCGTGCGCGAGACACGGCTGAGCGCGCTCGGCCCGGCCGCGCAGGTCATCTCATCGTGAAGGCCGCGCAGGTCTCGGCACCGGGCAAGCTGTTCCTGCTCGGGGAGTACGCCGTGCTCGAGGGCGCCCCCGCTCTGCTCATCGCGGTCGACCGTCGTGCGGTCGTGACCGCCACGACATCCGCCGGGTGGAGGCTGACCGCGCGGGAGATCGGCGTCGACGATCTCGAGCTCGGCCCCGGCGGCTCGCTTCCGCTCGGCCTCGACGTCGGGACCACGAGCCGGCTCGCCCTCGTCGACGCGGTGCGGATGGGCGTGGCCGAAGCCTTCCCCGACGTGCTGCCCGAGCCGCTCGATCTCGCGATCGACACCTCGGCGCTCCACGAGAACGGCGACAAGCTCGGGCTCGGCTCGAGCGCGGCCGTCGCGACCGCGCTCACCGCCGCGCTCGCGAACGCCCTCGGCATCGGCCTCACGCGGGAGCTGCTCTTCGCTCTCGCCTCCTCGGCCCATCGCGCCTCCCAGGGCGGGGCCGGGAGCGGCGGCGATGTCGCGGCGAGCGTCTACGGAGGGCTGCTGCTCTACACGAGGGACGATCCGCCCTCCCCCGTGGCCTGGCCGCACGACCTCGACCTGTTCGCGGTGACGACCGGCACCGGCAGCAGCACGATCGACCTCGTATCGGGGGTCATGACCTATCGCGAGCGCGATCCGCAAGGGTATCGCCGGGATCTCGACGCCCTCTCGGAGCTCGCGGCCGAGGCCGAGCAGGCTCTCGCCGACGCCGACGCCGACGCCTTCCTCGCCCTCGCCGACGACTACTTCCGCGCGATCGACGCGCTCGGAGCGCACTCAAGGGCCGGGATCGTCACCGATCGGCATCGCGAGCTCCGCGAGCTCGCCGCGGCATCCGGCGCCGTTTTCAAGCCGACCGGCGCCGGAGGTGGCGACCTGGGCCTGGTCTTTGCCAAGCTGGGAGCAACGGACGAACTCCAGTCCGCGTTCGCCCGAGCCGGAGCCGCCGTGATCCCCGTCCCCTACAGCCCCGACGGCGTGAGGACCGGCGGCGTGAGGACTGGGGCGGCATGACGGACTCGAGGATCCCCAGGTTCTACCAGCTGAGCGTCGAGGAGCGCCTGCGGGAGCTGCGCGATCGCGGCGTCCTGAGCGACGGCGACTACGAGTCGCTCAGCACCGGCTCCTACATCCTCACCGCGATGAAGGCCGA
>JBIQHP010000069.1:0-11435 GCA_044508495.1 Clavibacter sp. | reverse complement strand
TCTCCGGCTTGTCGGCGACGACGGCCTCGGTCGTGAGGAACAGCCCGGCGATCGACGCAGCGTTCTGCAGCGCGGAGCGGGTGACCTTGACCGGGTCGTTGATGCCGGCGGTGAGCATGTCGCCGTACTCGCCCGTCGCGGCGTTGAGTCCGTGACCGGTCGGAAGACCGCGCACCTTCTCGGCGACGACACCCGGCTCGAGCCCGGCGTTGAGCGCGATCTGCTTGAGCGGGGCGTCGACCGCGACGCGCACGATGTTCGCACCCGTCGCCTCGTCGCCCGTGAGCGCCTTGAGCGCCTTGCCCTCGAACGCGGTGGCACCGGCCTGGATGAGCGCCACGCCGCCACCGGCGACGATGCCCTCCTCGACGGCCGCCTTCGCGTTGCGCACGGCGTCCTCGATGCGGTGCTTGCGCTCCTTGAGCTCGACCTCGGTCGCAGCTCCCGCCTTGATCACGGCGACGCCGCCGGCGAGCTTCGCGAGGCGCTCCTGGAGCTTCTCGCGGTCGTAGTCGCTGTCGGTGTTCTCGATCTCCTGGCGGATCTGCTTCACGCGGCCCGCGATGGCGTCGGTCTCGCCGGCGCCCTCGACGATCGTGGTCTCGTCCTTGGTGACGATGACCTTGCGCGCCGAGCCCAGCAGGTCGAGGGTCGCGTTCTCGAGCTTGAGTCCGACCTCCTCGCTGATGACCTGGCCGCCGGTGAGGGTCGCGATGTCCTGCAGCTGGGCCTTGCGGCGGTCGCCGAAGCCGGGCGCCTTGACGGCGACCGACTTGAAGATGCCGCGGATCTTGTTGACGACGAGCGTCGCGAGAGCCTCGCCGTCGACGTCCTCGGCGATGATGAGCAGCTGCTTGCCGCTCTGGATCACCTTGTCGACGATGGGGAGCAGGTCCTTGATGTTGGAGATCTTCGAGTTGACGATGAGGATGTACGGGTCCTCGAAGACCGTCTCCTGGCGATCCGGGTCGGTCACGAAGTACGCGGACAGGAAGCCCTTGTCGAAGCGCATGCCCTCGGTGAGCTCGAGCTCGGTGCCGAAGGTGTTCGACTCCTCGACCGTGACGACGCCTTCCTTGCCCACCTTGTCGATGGCCTCGGCGATGAGTGCGCCGATCTCGTTGTCGCCGGCGGAGATGGATGCGGTGGCCGCGATCTCTTCCTTGGTCTCGATCTCCTTGGCCCCGGCCACGAGCGCCTCGATGACGGCCGTGACGGCCTTCTCGATGCCGCGCTTGAGGCTGATCGGGTCGGCGCCGGCCGCGACGTTGCGCAGCCCTTCGCGCACGAGGGCCTGGGCGAGGACGACCGAGGTCGTCGTTCCGTCGCCGGCCACGTCATCCGTCTTCTTGGCGACCTCCTTGACGAGCTCCGCCCCGATCTTCTCGTAGGGGTCGTCGAGCTCGATCTCCTTGGCGATGGAGACGCCGTCGTTCGTGATCGTGGGCGCGCCCCACTTCTTCTCGAGCACGACGTTGCGGCCGCGCGGGCCGAGCGTCACCTTGACCGCGTCGGCCAGGACGTTGAGGCCGCGCTCAAGGCCGCGACGGGCCTCTTCGTTGAAAGCGATGATCTTTGCCATGTGTGTTTCTCGTCCCTCCCGGACGTCGTGAAAAGTGCAACACCTTTGGCACTCCCACTAAGAGAGTGCTAAACGATTCTGGCACTCTATGGCAGAGAGTGCAAGCGGACGGCTACGGTGCGACCGGGGGCGCGAATCCGACGGAGCCTCCGGGCGGGATGAGCTCGAACCAGGTGTTGCCGGCGGCGAGCCGGATCGTCACCCCGTTGTCGTCGACGAGACGCAACGACGCCGTCGCGGAGGACTTCGACCAGGTGCCGTGGACGGTCGCGCCGCCGCTCGAGATCCAGGCCTCGCCGCCGCCGTAGAACTCGGTCTTCGGCACGCCCCTGTCGTTGACGACGTTGACCCGGATGACGACGACGTTGGACGCGCTCAGCTGGGCGCCGTTGCTGTCGAGGTCGACGTCGCCCTGCTGCACGCGCAGCCACTTCTGCGTCGCCGCATCCCAGTTCCAGGTGCCGTAGAAGAGGGAGGAGAAGCGGTAGTCGATCGAGGCGGTCGGGACGCCGTCCTTGCCCGCGGTCGAGGATGCCGCATCCAGCGAGTAGGCGAACTGCTGCGCCGGCGCGGCGAGGTCGGCGTGCTGGGCGAGCACCTCCTGCGCCTTGACGAGGACGTCGTGGGGCGCCGGGCGGTCCTTCGCCCGGAAGAAGGTGTTGGCGGTGTCGGACTGGCCGTGGATGGCGTTGTAGACCGGCGTCTGCCGCATGAGGGCGACGAAGCGCTGCTGGCCCCCCGAATAGCAGACGATTCCGCCGAACGGCGAGATGATGTCGGGGTCCATCGGGCGGATCGAGCGCACCGGGCCGAGGAGTTCCGGGATGTCGGACTGCCAGACCGCGACGTACCGGGTGATGCCGCCCTCGACGAGCTCCTCGAACAGGAAGTCGGTGCGCTCGAGCGCGACCTGGGGCCTCGCGTCCCAGTGGTTGTCGATCTTCGCGGCGATCGAGGCGTGATCGAGGGATCCGGCGGGCACGGTCGTCCCCCGCAGCGGAGCGAGCTCGGTCGGCGGCGGGGTCTCGTAGGTCGAGACGTAGGTCTTGGTCGGGGTCGGCTCGGGTTCGGGCTCGGGCGCGCATCCGGAGAGGGCGACCCCGGCGACGAGCATGGCGACGACGGATGCGGAGAGCTTTCCCCGGCGCCTGATGCCGATGCCGATGAAGGTCACCGGGACAGACTAACGCCGCCCGGGGGTCCGGACGACGTTAGCGGTGGCGTGCCCGCGTTTTGGGCCTCGGTTCAGCCCGCGGCCGGCCTGACCGACTCCGCCTGGGGACCCTTGGTCCCGGTGCCGACCTCGAAGACGACCTGCTGGCCCTCCTCGAGGACCTTGTAGCCGCCCATCTCGATGGCGGAGTAGTGAACGAAGACGTCCTGGCCGCCGCCCTCCACGGTGATGAAGCCGTAGCCCTTTTCAGCGTTGAACCATTTCACGGTTCCGTTCGCCATGTGGTACTCCCTGCTGTGTTCCTTGCGGCGCGTGCGAATGTGCCTGAGCCGGATTAGGACCAGATAATAACGAGCGAGAACGGCGCGCGGGAGTGCGATTCCGGGATTGAGACCTGAGTGACACCCAAACCCACGAGATATCGGCCTCACGTTATGGAAATGAGACCCTGCGGCGGGTTGCCGCTACTGCAGAGGCCGGTAGTCGGCTCCGATGACGACCGTGATGGGTGAGCCCGGATAGTCGGAGGAGAGCCGGATGTCGCCGACCCCGAGTGCGAGTACGAGCCCGCGGGCCGCTCCCTCGTAGGCGGCTTCCGAGTAGTAGACGATCGTCTCCTCGATGTCGTCCGCCGCGGCGTTCGCCCGGCTTCCGACGCCAACGGCGGCACCTGCCCAGCCCTGCCCGACGAGCGCGTCGCCGACCTGATTGGCGAGTCCGACGGTCGGAGTCCCGTTGAGGATCGAGAGCGGGACCTCGGGGTCGAGAGTCGGCTCCGCGGTCGGCTCCGGAGTCGGCGTGGGAGTCTCCTCCTCGGCCTGGCCCGGGAAGAAGGGAAGGTCGAAGTTGATGCTGCTGTTGATCGCGGCGAGCCCGATGAGGCCGCCGGTCGTGAGGATCACGGTCGCGAGCACGGCCCAGCCGAACCCGAGCCATCCGCGGCCCTTCTTCCGGGGAGCACGGTGCGCTCCGACGCGCATCACCTCGGAGGGGACTTCGTCGAAGCGGTCCTGGGGAAAGTCAGCCATCGTTCTCTCGGTCGTGTTCTGGCGGTGCAGCGCGTCCCATCAGCCCCGGCCGGCCGGATCTCCGGCGGACGTCGTGCCGGGGGGCCGGCGCAGGATCCTGGCGCTCATCCTGGCCTCGCGCATCCGCTGCAGCCGTCTCACCAGCATGGGGTCGTAGACGATCGCAGCCGGGGAGTCGATCACAGCGTTCAACACTTGATAGTACCGGGTCGCGGAGAGCCCGAACTCCGCGCGAACGGCATCCTCCTTGGCGCCGGCGTGACGCGCCCAGTCCCGCTCGAAGTCGAGGATGCGGCGGTCGCGGTCGGTGAGGGCCGGAGGGGTCGCGCCCGGGTCGGGCGCACCCGCTGCCGCACTCTCGGTCGAGCCCACCTGCGCTCCGCTCTCGCTCACCTGGACTGCCATCCTAGATCGACGGCGGCCTTCCTCCCCTGAGGCATGCCGTCGAGGATGCGGGACGGTCCCTCCGGCAATTAGGTTAGGATAGCCTAACCAACTGCATCGACCGCCCGCCGAGGGAAGGACACGCATCGATGACGAACCGCCTCGCGTTCGCCGCAGTGCTCGGCGTCCTCGCCGCGTCGATCGCCCTCACCGGATGCTCCTCGACGACGAGGGCGCCCACGCCGGAGCCGACCGCGAGCGGCCCCGTCGTCCCGCTCGCCGATCTCGACATCCTCACGAACCCCCGGGAACACGTCGGCGAGTCGACCGCGGTGCTCCGGGTGGCCGCGATCACGCCGGTCACGACCGATCCGGCGCAGGAGCTGCCAGTCACCGTCGTCTCGCACGACCTCTCCGGCGACACCGAGGTGACGGTGACCGACACCTCCCGCATCCTCGGCCTGGATCTCGCCGGCTCGATCGCGGCGACGATCACCGGCCTCGGCTTCGGCGACCGCCTCGTCGGCAGGGACACCTCGACGACCTTCCCGCCCGCCTCCGAGCTGCCGAACGTGACCAAGGGCGGCCACACCGTCAACAGCGAGGCCGTGCTGCAGCTGCGCCCGACCCTCATCATCACCGACGGCTCGATCGGGCCGGCCGATGTCATGCTCCAGCTTCGGGACGCCGGCATCCCGGTCGTCTTCGTGAGACCGGAACCGGGCATAAGCGGCATCCCCGGGCTCGCGAGGGACGTCGCCGCCGCCCTCGGCTCCCCCGAGACGGGCGAGCTGCTCGCCTCGACACTCGAGACGGCGGTGAAGGCGAAGATCGCCGAGATCGCCGCCGTCGCCCCGAGGGACCCCGCCGACCGCGTGCGGATGCTCTTCCTCTACCTGCGGGGCACCTCGGGCATCTACTACCTGTTCGGCGAGGAGTCCGGAGCGAACGAGCTCATCGGCGCGCTCGGCGGGATCGACGTCGCAGGCGAGATCGGCTGGCAGGGCATGCGCCCGATGACCGACGAGGCGATGATCGCGGCCGATCCCGATCTCATCCTCGTCATGACCGACGGCCTCGCGAGCGTGGGCGGGGTCGACGGCCTGCTCGCCGACAAGCCGGCGATCGCGCTCACCAAGGCAGGGCAGAACCGTCGCTTCGTCGACATGGCCGACGGCGAGATCCTCGGCTTCGGCCCGCGCACGCCCGACGTGCTGGACGCCCTCGCCCGGGCGATCTACGCCCCCTGAGCGAGCCAGTCGACGAACTGGCCGTGCGGCCCCACGCGGGCGAGGGGCACGCCGTCCCGGGAGAGGATGAAGTCGCCAGGCACCGTCTCCGGGAGCCCCGCGTCGACATCGGGAAGAACGCCCACGGCGTCGAGGGAGATCCAGGATGCGTCGAGGGAGCGGATCGCCTCGACGAGCCGCATGCGCTCGAGGTAGGGCAGGTAGACGAGCATCACGCTCGTGACGATCACGAGCTCCGTGTCCGGCGGAGCGGCTGCGGCGAGGGCATCGATCGCCTCGATCGCGTTGTCGCGGACGAGCTCCGGCGGGTCCTCGCGGACGAGTGCGATCGCCGCCCGGATGCGCGCCACCCGCTCGTGCTGCCCCGGCCAGACGAGCGTCTCGAGCCAGCGCGCCGCATCCGGATCGCGCACGTCGAGCGGGTCGAGGTCGATGCCGGCGCGCCAGGCGATCGTCGGCAGCGCCTTCGGCACCGGCACCGGCCCGCGGGTCTCGGTCTCGAGGCAGACGGTCGAGGGACCGCCGGCCGGATGCAGCCACTCGCCGTCGCCGTATCGGTAGCTGTAGCGGTCTGGATACAGGCACAGCCCGGCGCTCGCCCCGAGCTCGAGGAGGGCGAGCGGCCCCGGGATCGCGGGGAGCGCCGGAACCAGGGCGGCGCACCGGCGGGGCTCGTTGGTCTGCGTCCTCCGATGGGCCGCCTCGCGCGCGACGGCGGGCCAGTGCCCGAGCAACCAGGCGCGGAACTCCGGATAGCCCCGCTCGGGAGCCCCGAGCAGACGCGCGACGGCGAAGACGAGGTTCGGCTGGCGCTTCTGCGGCGGGAGCCCCTCGATCGCGGCGATCACGACCGGATCGCCCGCGACGCCGAGCGCCCACTCCTCGAAGAGCGCCGACTGCCCGCGCGCCTCGAGCTCGCCGAAGTCGCGGTACCAGTCGGCCGTGCTGCGCCCCGTGGTCACGAGAGCATCCTCGCACCACAGGGCGCAGTCGGCTACGAGCGGCGCGTCCTTCGGGTCAGGATCGTCGCCGCGACGACGAGGAGGACGAGCAGCAGGATGCCCGCCGCCCACCACAGCCAGGTCAGGTCCGCGCCGGATGCCGAGACGGGCGAGCTCGTCGGAGCCTCCGCCCCGATCTCGCCGCAGGCGGCGCCGGTCGTAAAGGTCACCGAGATCGGATCGAGCTCCTCACCGGCCTGATAGGTGCCGAAGGCCTTCGCCCCGGCCTCGAGCAGCACGGCGGGCGCGGCGGAGAACGACACGGTCGAGCCGTCGACGGCCCTCGCGGCGGCGCTCAGGTCCATCGTCGCGAACTCGACGCCGGCCTCGCTGACCTCGTCGCCTGCCTGGGTCGTTCCGCTCACGTCGAGCAGCAGGGTCGCGGTGTCGGCGTCGTCGAACCGGAGCTGGGGGTTGGCGACGGTCGTGTTGAGGATGCCCCCGTGACCGGTGAAGGTGATCGAGCCGGTGAAGCCGAGCAGCCCCTCCGTGCGGTCCATGTCGAATGCTCCGACGCCCGAGGTCCAGGAGAAGTCCGGGGTCGAGTAGGTGGCGCCGCCGGCCGTGGTCCACTCGCCGTTGGCGATCGACCCGCTGATGTAGCTGCGGAACGACTCCTTGAAGCCCCAGGTGAGCGCGGCATCCGTCACCGGGCAGCCCTCCGCTGCGGCCGCGGTGATCGTCGCCGGGATGTCGAGCACGACGCCGCGCGCGACGGAGCCCTGGAAGGTGAGCGTGTGCTCACCGGTGAGCCCCGAGGGAAGTCGACCCGTCCAGGTGGCCGTTCCACCGGCATCCGCGTTCGTCGTGCCGAGCAGGGTCGGCTCCGAGTAGATCACGACGAGGATGCCCTCCTCGTTCGGCTCGAAGCCCGACGCGCTGGCGGTGATCTCCCTGCCATCGACGACATCGCCGTCGACTTGCAGCCCTTCCGTGCTCGGCGGTGTGTCGGCCGGCGTGCGAGGGGGGATGTAGGCGGCGGTCGTCGCGGCAGGGGCCGATGAGGCGTTCGCGGTCCCGATCGTGAAGCTCACGGGGTCGAGTGACTCGCCGGCGGCGTAGCGCTCGAACACGGGGACGCCGGCCGCCGTCAGGGTGACCGGGGCATTGCCGTAGATCACCGCTCCGCCGACGACGGTCTTGCTCGCCGACGAGAGGCTGATCACCCCGAGATCGATCCGGCCGAATCCGGAGACGGTCGCACTGAGGATCGCCGTGTTCGGGCCGGTGACGTTGACGGCAGGGTTCGAGATCGTGACGTCGAGGAGTCCGTCGTGACCGGAGAAGCGCACGGCTCCGCGGTACGCCGTCGAGCCGGTGCCGGATGCGGGGTTGTACCCGCTCGCACCGGACTGCGGGAAGCGATACACGCCGCCGCTTCCTGTCGCGTCGCCGCTCACGCTGATGGCGCCATGGGCGATCGGGCCGGTGATGTAGTCGCGGTAGCTCGCCTTGACCCCCCACTGCAGGGACCCCGCCGGCGCCGTGCTCGGGATCGTCGTCTGCTGGACGACATCGACCGTCACTCCCGCGGAGGTCGAATCGGCGTAGGCGATCTTGTTCGCCGAGGAGAAGGCGGCGGAGAAGCTGTGCTGCCCCTCGGACAGGCCGGTCGCCTCGAGCGTCGCGACGCCCTCCGACACGCTCGCGGTTCCGAGTGAGGAGGCCCGGTCGAAGAACTCCACGGTCCCGCCGGCGGCCGGGCTGACGGTCGCGGTGAGCAGGACGCTCCCGCCGACGGGAGCGACGACGGAGGAGACGGCGAGGCTCGTGGCGGTGCTCGCGGTGGCGAACGTCTCTCCGTAGGAGATCGTCAGCGGCAGCGGGGGCTTGCTCGCCTGCAACGCGCTCTCACTCGACTTGTAGAAGAACGACTGGATCGTGTTGACCGGCGAGCCGAAGGCCGCGGCACCGTCCTTGATCGCATCCACGAACCCCGTCGGCCAGGTATCCGTATAGGAACCGGAATAGGGAGCATGCCCGCCCAGAGCACCGACATACGCCGGAGCATCCGACACGGCCTTGAAGCCACCCGCGGTCGTGAGCTTGTTGGCCGGCGAGATGCCGAAGCTCGCGATGACCACGTCCTGTGCCGTCGAGGACGGCGAGGCGCCGATCCCCACATCGGCGATGAGCGTCCCGGATGACTGACCGGCGGACAGCTCGACCCTCAGATCGGAGAGGGTGATGATCGCGTTCGCGGCGGAAGGAAGCGTCGGATACATCCGGTAGCTCGCCGTGCCGTCAAAGGACAGGCGCTCCGCGCCGGTCGTGGCGTCGATTCCCCCGGTCCCGCCGGTGAGGACGAAGCCGCCGCTGAGCTTGCCCTCGGGCACCGGCAGGGCCTCGACCCCTCCGGACGTCGTGAGCTGCCAGTCCTGCGAGTAGACGTTGAACGGCCAGACGACCTCGGCGTTCTCGATCTGCACGACGACGCTGATCGCCGCCGAGGCCGAGGCGGAGTTCGCGAGCGAGTTGTAGGGGGTGAACTCGGCCCGATAGGAATGAGTCCCCATCGCGAGATCCTCGACCGCGAGCTGGGCGGTGCCGCCGGACACCGCGGAGCTGCCCAGGGAGGTGCTCCCCTCGAAGAACTCGACCGTTCCCGCTGCGGCGGGAGAGACCGTCGCGGTGAGGGTGAGGTCCGCGCCGGGGATCGCCGTGGCGGAGCTCGAGGCGAGCACCGTCGTCGTGATCGTCGGCGTGATCGTCTCTCCATAGGAGATCGTCAGCGGCAGCGGCGGCTTGTTCGCCTGCGCCGGGGTCTCCCCCGACCGGTAGAAGAACGACTGGATCGTGTTGACCGGCGAGCCGAAGCCCGCGGCACCGTCCTTGATCGCATCCACGAACCCGGTCGGCCAGGTATCGGTGTACGAGCCGGAGTACGGAGCATGCGCACCCAGCGCACCCGTATACGCCGGCGCATCCGTGACCGCGAGAAGGCCTCCGGCCGTCGCCACGATCTTCGAGCCGGAGATCGCGAAGCGCGCGATCACCACGTCGTCGCTCGTCGAGGACGGCGATGCGCCGATGCCCACGTCGGCCGTGAGCGTTCCCCCGGCCCGGCCCTCCTCGAGGTTGAGTGTGAAGTCGGAGAGGGTGATGACCGCGTTCGCGGCGGAAGGGAGCGTCGGATACATCCGGTAGCTCGCCGTGCCGTCGAAGGACAGGCGCTCCGCGCCGGTCGTGGCGTCGATTCCCCCGGTCCCGCCGGTGAGGACGAAGCCGCCGCTGAGCTTGCCCTCGGGCACCGGCAGGGCCTCGACCCCTCCGGATGTCGTGAGCTGCCAGTCCTGCGAGTAGACGTTGAACGGCCAGACGACCTCGGCATCCGAGATCCCCACCGTCACGGTCGAGGAGGATGAGGTCGATGCCGCATAGAGCGAGGTGTCCGAGGGGGTGAAGACGGCGCTGACGCTGCGCTCGCCCGCGGCGAGGGCCACGCTGAGGCTCGCGACGCCCGCCGTCACCGGGGTCGAGCCCAGGGAGACGCCGCCATCGAAGAACTCGACGGTTCCTGCGGCCTCGGCCGGGCTCACCTCCGCCACGAGGACGACATCGGCTCCCACCGTGGCGCTGGAGGGGGCGGTCAGGCTCAGGCTGGTCGACTCGACGAGGGAGAGCTGGATGGTGACCGGATCCAGAGCGGTGCCGGCGGCACGCCTGGTCGGCGCCAAGTCGCCCGCAGAGTCGTAATGCGCGAACACATCGGCCCCGGCCTCGGTGATCGTCGCAGGCACCCCGGTCCAGGTGATGAGAGTGCCGCTGGGGTCGACGACGGGGGTCACCCCGGAGAAGTCGAGATCGGCGATCGTGCGGTTCGCCTGCGCGGCGGTGGGCAAGGTGTCGAGCAGATCATGGGAGCTTCCCGCGGTGATGCCGGAGAGGGTTCCGGTCGCCCCGTCGATCGTCACCACGGGGTTCTTCAGGTAGAAGTAGTTGCCCTGCGTCACTCCCGGAGTGCTCATTCCTGGAGGACCCGCCAGGTATCCGATGAGGGCGCTGCCCTCGAAGGAGAGCGTTCCCGACTGGGTCGCCGAATCCCAGGTCGAGCTCGCCGACGCGGGGAAGCGAACGAGGTCGTCCCCGGTGAGAGAGGCTGGAGCGCCGATGGTGCGCGAGGCGAAGACCGAGCGATAGCCCGCGTCGGCGCCCCATTCCAGGGAGCCGCCGACGACGGTGTCCGGGGCCGCCTCGGAGGGGCTCGCGGCGACGATGCTCCCCCCCACGACGAGAGCGGCGGCGAGAAGCCCCGCAGTCCACCTGGAGAGTCGGCGCGGATGGATTGCTGTGTTCACGTACTCGATCACTCCAAAGGGATCCGTGGACCTGTCGCACTCGATCGGGCCCGGGATGAGAAGGGGTCAGGAAATGGTTAGCTTAGGCTTACCTAACCTGACACTAGCGATCACTGGCCTTCATGTCAAAGATGGAACAACGCCTCCGTCGAGGGGGTTGAATAGTCATGGAGGGGACCCGACGGGTTCCCGGAGAGAAACATGACGATGGACTACAAGGTCAGCAAGAGCGACGAGGAGTGGCGCCAGGAGCTCAATGCGGAAGAGTTCGCAGTGCTCCGCCAGGCCGCGACCGAGCGGCCATGGACCGGCGAGCTCCTCGACGAGAAGCGCGAAGGCGTCTACCGCTGCAAGGCCTGCGGGGCGGAGTTGTTCCGCAGCGAGGCGAAGTTCGACTCGCACTGCGGCTGGCCGAGCTTCTACATCCCGACCGAGCAGGATGCCGTCGTGCTCCTCAAGGACTCGACGCTCGGCATGGAGCGCGTCGAGGTCCGCTGCGCCAACTGCGGATCCCATCTCGGCCACGTCTTCGACGACGCGCCGCAGACTCCCACGGGCGACCGCTTCTGCATGAACTCGGTCTCGCTGAGCTTCGAGCCGAAGGACGCCTGACCGGCGGCCTCCCCACTAGCATGGGGAGGTCATCCGCCTCCTTAGCTCAGCTGGCCAGAGCACCGCTCTTGTAAAGCGGGGGTCGTCGGTTCGAATCCGACAGGGG